>JBBILC010000018.1:0-33779 GCA_037445115.1 Coleofasciculaceae cyanobacterium bin_20 | reverse complement strand
CTGGATAGCCTGCCTGCCCTGGATAGCCTGCCTGCCCTGGATAGCCTGCCTGCCCGTCAGGTGCGATCGGTCCAGTAGCAGAGACAGGCGTCTCTAAGGGAACTGGAGCCGCCGCACCGGCAGCAGCCTCCGTCAGCGGTGGGTTCGCTGCCTCGATACGGCGGCAAATTTGCCGCAGGCGATCCTGGCTGGAAACTGGCGATCGGGGCAACGGCAATTCTAAATTGGGCCACCCACGTAGGTCACTACAGGGACAGGGCGCACTGGTGACCCCCCGACTATAGACCGGCACCGGCATCGTACAGCGGGCACAGGGCAACAATTCCCATGGCGCTGCCAAGAGTTGCTGAACCGTTTGCTCCGTCCCTTCCAGGTAACAGTCCCCCGCATCGGGTGCCGTCACTCGCCGCCAGCACGCCTCAAAGGCATCGCTATAGCGATCGCCCTGGAGGACCGGATCAGGCAACAAGAGTTCTTGACCATTGCGGAGGCAGATATGCTTCCCCAATTGGAACCAATGGGCGAGGTATTGTCGAACTTCATTCGGAGTAGCCATAGTTCTAGTACACCGCTGGGTGACAACAATTGGGGGGAATAATTAGCAGTTGTGCCCAAAACGAGACATCTTGTTGAGAAACTTAATCTTTCGCAAGAGCATCGGGGGGATCAGCAGGGATCACGGCTTGAGTGCCTACCAAGACCCCTAACTGGGACAGATTGAGGGCATAGCCCCCGGTTACAAGGTAAACATTGCCCGCGATCGCGCCAATTTGCCGTACAAGATGTCCCAAGCGATCGCGAAAACACCGTCCCAAGGGATAGGCAGGAACCACACCCCAGCCCACTTCTTCTGCAACTAGGATAATAGGACTGTGGGCTGCTGCTAAATTTAATACTAGCTGCAATGCCGATTGTTCCCAGATTTCTCTATCTTGAGTTAATAAATTAGCTAACCAGGTACCCAGGGAATCTACCAGTAAACAGGTATGGGACGGAGCCTGGGCGATCGCCTGGGCCAAGTGGTGAGGAACCTCCTGGGTTTGCCAATCCCCAGGGCGGCGACGCTGGTGCTGCTGGATACGGTGTTGCCAATCTAGATCAGCCGGATCAGCAATCGCGGTGGCAATATAGGTGACCGGATATCCCGATCGTTGCGCCAGATCCTCAGCCCATTCGCTCTTGCCGGAACGGGCTGGCCCCAGCACCAAGGTGAGGTGGGCATTAGACTGTAGGGTCATCATCATTTAGCAAAGTCACGAAACGTTTTGAATTTTGAATTCCCCTAGCCCCGCCTGCCCATTGCCGTCAGCGTCAAGGTTAGCGCCAGTCTCCCCCAGCAGTCTCCCCGGATCAGCCTTGCGCTTTGTGGGCGATCGGGTTTGCCCATAGTCGCGAGTTGAGGTAAAGCCGTTATACTGACAGAACCTTTTTCCTATTAGGGGACGTTGAGCGGAAACCTAGGCGCACTGATTCAGGGTGATCGCGCCCAAACTCCGCCCAATCCTGTTGGTGTGATGTGGGGGGCACATGAGTCACAAGTTAAAACGTATCACGGCTGCCCTAGAGCAGTCAGAGTCCCAAAAGCAAAAGCGGACCACGATTGTCCTACCATCCCCTGTCGCCGTGGCCCCGTCACTGCCCCCGGAACCTATCCTACCGGATATGTCTCCCCCGTCCGTGCCCGGCAAACCCTGTTCCTTTGAGATTCAGACCGAGCCACTGGCAGAGATGGCTCCGAGTGGGGTCAGTACGCCGCGTATTGCGTCATCCCATCCCCCGGCACCGCTGGTTGAGTCTGCGCCCGAACCGTCTCCTAGCATGGCATTGACCAAACCGGCTGCGGTTCCTGCCTTTCCTGTGGCCCGTCCAGATAGCCCCAAGGTCCCCACCCTGCCCAAGGTGGCAACCCCGGAAATCAGCCGTTATCTACCTGGGGTTGATCCCGATCTGGTGCTGAATGTGCTCAAGGAAATCCAGGCCACCATGCTCCAGTGGCGCATCGAACTCGATCAAATTATGCTCAACATTCAGGCCCTATACGAAGAAGGGCCAATCATCGATGGCTGGCTGGAGTCATTGCCGCCCCATGCCTCGGAACCCGTGTCCCTGCGCCATGCCGAAATTAGCGATCTGATCGACTACGTGGAGGCGACGACCAATCCCCAACGGGCTGCCACCTATAGCCATCCCAGTTCGCGGGTGGCCTATCGGGTCTGTGGGCTGGATGAAAGTGGCAAGTTATGGGAACGTCCCTGTCCACCGGAACAGGTGCCCACCGTCAGCTTGGCGATCGCCCGCTACCAAAAATTACGCCAGTTGATCAACCGCAAGCATTTACTGGAAGATCGGCTCAATCAGTTTGCATCAACCCTAGTCGTCGTCCATAGTCAAATTAAGCAGTTTTGAACTGGCTCTCCTAACCGTGCCGGTCTGAGCTAGTGATGCCAATTCAATTGACCAGCTAACCATGTCCGATCCCGCGATCTCCCTCGACACCCTCTTTGACCAAGCCACATCAGCGCTGAAAGCCGGTCAGGTGGAAATCGCCATTCGCGATTATGAGCGCATTCTCCAGCAGGCCCCCGATGATACCCCCACCCTCAATAATCTGGCGATCGCTCTGAAGCGGGTCGGACGACTGGAGGCCGCGATCCGTCACTACGAAACCCTGATTCGCCTTCAGCCCAATGCCATCAGCTACTACAACCTGGGCAATGCCTACCATGAGCACGGCCAACTCGCGGCGGCGATCGCGGCGTTTCAGCAATCCCTCACCTTGGGACCCCAACCCAATGCCTACGTCAACTTGGGCATTTCCCTCTACGATGCGGGCGATCCAGTGGGGGCGATCGGAGCCTACCACCAGGCATTGCAACTTGACCCGCGCTCAGGCCATGCCCACACCAACTTAGGACTTGCCCTGTTGATGCAGGGGGACTGGCAGGCGGGCTGGGAGGAATGGCGCTGGCAGGCGGAACGGACCCTCCTCCCCCTCCTCCCCCTCCCCCATTGGCAGGGCGGCGATCTACGCGGTAAAACCCTGCTCCTCCATACCGAAGGGGGGTTTGGGGATACGTTGCAATTTATTCGTTATGTCGAGCACTTGGTCAACCAGGGAGCTACCGTGGGAGTTATGTGTCCACCGGCCTTGCACCGCCTGCTGCAAGCGATGCCCAGCATCACCTGGGTGGTCGCGCCCAAGATGGCCCATCCCCCGGTGGATGCCCATGCCCTGCTGCTGAGTGTGCCGAAATATTTGGGCACAACCCTGGAAACCTTGCCCGCGACCATTCCCTACTTGACCTCTCCCATCTCTAAACCGACCCTGACGTCGGCACCCGGCACCCGGTTGAAGGTGGGGGTAACCTGGGCCAGCGGGGCCTACCAGGGAGCATTCCTCCAACTGTTTCAACAACGTAAGACCTGTTCCCTAGAGGTTTTTGCTGATCTGTTCAGCCTGCCCGACGTGAGCTTCTATAGCCTCCAGGTAGGCCAAGATCCAGAGGAACTGGCTGAATTGTGCCGGTCCCAAGCCTGGGGCGATCGCCTGTTTGACCTGAATCCTGAGATTCGAGACTTTGCCGATACGGCGGCCTGGGTTGAACAACTGGATCTGGTGATCTCGGTGGATACTTCGGTCGTGCATCTGGCGGGTGCCCTGGGTAAACCAACCTGGGTCCTGCTGCCCTATATGTGTGATTGGCGCTGGGGCCGCGATCGCCCGGATACGCCCTGGTATCCTAACCTGCGCTTATTTCGCCAACCGCAACCGGGGGATTGGCGCAGTGTCATGAGCACCGTCAAAGCGGCGTTACAGCAGTGGTCACCCGCGCCGTCAGTCCCTGCGGACCCGCCATTGGGGGCCATCCTCCCCTCAGTCCCCCTGTCATCCCCACCAGTCGCTCCCCATTTAACGAGCGATGACACGCCCTTTCAGCAGGGGACCGCAGCCCTACAGGCGGGAGATTGGGACACCGCGATTCGGTGCTACCAGGCCAGTCTCGTCACCCATCCCCAGTCCGGTGCAGCCCACCATAATTTAGCGGTTGCCCTACGTCTCCAGGGTGGAGCCGATCATCTGCCCCTAGCGATTGAACACTTCCGGCAGGCGATCGCCCTCCAAACCCCCACAGCCGGGATGCACTATAACCTAGCCAATGCTCTGCGGGAGGCCCAGGATTGGTCGGCGGCAATCGCCCACTATCAGGTCGCCCTACAGTTGCACCCCCACTATCCCGAAGCGGCCCTAGGGTTAGGGCAGGTCTATGTGGCCCAGGGCAACTTGGCTGCCGCGATCGCCACCTATGGTGAGTTATTGGATCAGCGGCCCGACGACGCCGAAGCTCATGAGCTATTAGGCAGGGCATTGGCGGCCCAGGGAGAAACCGTTGCCGCCACGATCGCCTACCAGCAGGCCAATCGCCTGCGCCGCCGTCATACTGTTGATCAGTGCCAGCCCCCTACCGTGGCGGTATTGTCCCCAGCAACCGCAACAACCCCCGCTATCTGGCTCAGTCACGATCGCGATTTAGATCTCGACGAACTGCGGGCCTTATTCGAGGCCGTGGCGTGGCCCAACCGCCCCCTGCGACAACTCAAACAAGCACTTCAGCATAGTTTGCAGGTGGTCACCCTGTGGGCTGGTCAGGCGGAACAACGACGGCTGATTGGCTTCGCACGGGCAACCTCGGATCAGGTGTTTAATGCCACCCTCTGGGATGTGATGATCCACCCAGACTATCAAGGTCAGGGTTTTGGAAAAGCCCTTGTGCGCCACCTTATGCAGCAGTTGGCCAGCGAGGACATCCACCAGATCAGTTTATTTGCCGATCCACCGGTCGTTAATTTTTACCAACGACTAGGGTTTATCCCTGATCCAGCCGCCCAACAACACCTGGTTCTGTACCTGGATCAACCCGATAGCCGTGCGACACTTTCGGCACATCGCGGCTGAGCACCGTCTAGTAGCGGTCCTGACCCGCTGGGGAGGAGAGAAAAAGTGAGATAGCCCCATCAGGGCCGCGTTACCATCACCGAGGATTGAGCCTTGCGGCACATTGGGGATCGCTAAGTGCAAGCAATCGCATTACCCATCATGGCTCTCCCATCAGGGCAATCTCGATTGGTTAATTTGTCCGAAGGACTGTAAAAATCTTGTAAAATCGGATTACATAGGTGGCAGCAGTGCAGTATAATCTAGACTATGGAAAGTAAATTTAAGTCTGATCCCGCCATCGTCCATTCTTGCAAATATCACGTTACCTGGTGTTCCAAGTATCGACGGAAGGTATTGATTGAAGGCGTAGACAAACGGCTGAAGGAAATTCTCAAGGAAATTTGCGACCAGTTTGAGGCGAAGCTTGTTGAAGTTGAAGTCATGCCAGATCATGTGCATATCCTGGTTGAGGTTGACCCGAAGTTTGGCATTGTGAAGCTGGTCCGCTACCTCAAGGGCCGCTCCTCGCGGCGGCTACGGGATGAATTTTCCTGGCTACGTAGCCGCTTGCCGACGCTATGGACAAAAAGCTACTTTGTGGCCACCGTGGGTGTGGCACCCTTATCGGAAATTGAGCAATATATCGAGAGTCAAAAAAACGTTTAGTGGCCCATTGGTTAGCTAGCACTTAGGTAGGATAGCGATCGCGCAGAAACTGTTCTGCGCCTAGGCGATCACAAATCACGCCATCCAACGTTACGGTATGGAGTTCATCCAGAATCTGCTTAAATTGGCGGCTGGGTTTATAGCCCAGTTGTTTGAGATCGTGCCCATCTAACAACGGCTTGACGTGGGACCAGGTAGTGAAATATTGCCACAGGTAGCGACGGATCGGGCGATCGCTCCGACAGCCCACTAAAATGAGCAATTCCAGGGCATAGGGCATGAGCACCTGCACTACCTGGCTAGGCCGCTCACACGCTGGTAACGCTTGGGTGATCTGGGTCTGGACGGCTTCCAGATGTTGCAACCGTTCAATACTCGATATCGGTAATTGCATCCCCGCTGCGATCGGGCCGCGCAAGGGAGGAGCCAGATGGGCCAGGAGCAATTCCAATAGGACTTCCCAGTGGGGGAGGGTGTGCTGGGGATCAAAACGACGTAACCAGCGATCGGCCAGTCGCAGTTGCCACCACAGGTCATCATCTAAATGCAGGCTACTGTGAATACATTGCAGGGCATCGAGATCTCCCAATAGCCGGAGGGCTGACGACCAGTTGGCCGATTTCAGAATGTATTTCAACTCCATTTTTAAGCGGGTTTGCAATGCGGGTGCCCGTTGGGCCTGCTGCTGCATCTGGGCATAGATGCCACTGGCGATCGCATGGCGGATATACTGCTCGGTTTGATCATCCAGGTGAAAGCCCAGCCGCACGGCAAACCGGACGGCGCGATAGATGCGGGTTGGGTCTTCGATGAAACTATTGGCATGGAGCACCCGAATATTCCCCGCCTGGAGATCGTGCAAGCCCCCGAAAAAGTCCAGGAGTTCACCCGTTCGCGTAGCGTCTCTGGAGGAGAATCGCGGCGGCGTCAGGCGAATGGCCATCGCATTGATGGTAAAGTCGCGGCGGTAGAGATCCTGGCGAATCGAACTGGCCTCCACCTCCGGGTTGGCGGCGGGGTAGGGATAAAACTCCGTGCGAGCGGTGGCAATGTCGATCATCAACGAGTCCAGCACCGGGTGCTTGTGCCACACCAAGGCCGCCGTTTGGAATTGACCGTGGACCTGAAGGCGGGATTCCGGGTAGGTTTGCTGTAGGACTTGGGCAATCTCGACCCCGGCCCCCACCTGGGGAATGTGTTCAAAGCCATCTACGACGAGATCAATATCATCCAGCACCAGGGGTTCCCCCGCTGGAGCCAGCATTAAGGTCCGCACGCCGCCCCCCACCAGGTACAGGTGCCACCCCCGCTGCTCGGCTGCCTGGGCCGCTGTCATCAGGATGTCCCACAACGCCGGTTGGAGCGAATGCTGGAGCCGTTGCCAAATCTCGCGGGGGAGGGGACAGTAGGCACTGGGGGCGATGGCGGACGAGCGGGTACCAATGGTTTGGGTTTGGTGCAACTGCCGCAGGACATCCGTGCGCGTCACGATGCCAATCAGGTTGCCCTGGGGGTTGAGCACCGGGAGGCGACCAATGTCGTAGGTCACCATCAGGTCCTCGATTTCCGGCAGCAGGGTATCGGGGGCGATCGTGCGCGGGTTGCGGGTCATGTAGCCCCGGACAGGGGCATGGCTAAAGCCGTGGTGCAGGGCAATATCAATATCGCGCCGGGAAATAATCCCCACCAGTTGGTCGGCCTGATTCACCACCGACAGGCCAGAGTGGCCATAGCGCAACAAAATCCGCTGGGCTTCGCCGATCGTCGTATCCGGACGAATCGTGCGTACGGGGGACGACATCAAATCTCGCGCCGTGGGCGGTTGGGGCAACTGGTGGCGCACTTGGTCCAGGAGTTGGGGTAGGACGCTGTCCGGGTCTACATCCCGCAGGGTCAAGGCCGCCGCCGTGGCATGACCGCCGCCCCCCCAGGGTTCAAACACCTTGGCCAGGTTGACGGCCTCCTCTGGCCCCTGGCTAAAGGTGGGGACACGGGCACGCCCAATGATCGTGAGCCGATCACCCTTGCCGCTACTGATGCGGTAGTAGCTGGCCAGGAGCAACACGTCACTTTCGGTTAAATCCATCAATCGTGCCGCCAAACTGGATAACCCAGGGGCATATCCCGGCGTATCCAGGACCACCCATGCTAACTGCTGACCAGCCACCCCTTCGGTTTGGATCGTTTCCAGGGCCGTTGTTAACAGGGTTTGCAGGCGGGGGGACAGCCCCGGTTCGACGAATTCCGCGATCGTGCGTAAATTAGCGCCCTGCTGCATTAACCAGGCGAGGGCCAAGGCATCGCGATCGGTCGCCTGCTCATAGGTCAGGGACCCCGTATCCACATGAATCCCTAGGGCCATCACCGTCGCCTCCGCCACCGAGAGGGTCACCTGCTGGGCTTGGAGATGTTCAACGAGCAGCGTACTGGTCGATCCCACGGGTTCAATTTGGACCCATGTGGCAGGAATATCCCCTTGCACATGGCGGTGGTGATCGTAGAGCAAGATTTCGATCGCATCGAGGGTCAACCATTCGGCAGCCTTTCCCAGGCGATCGCGCTGTTGGGTATCCACAATGGTCAGCGATCGAATCAACCGGGGATTGACCGATCGCCGTTCGATCAAGGGATATTCATCGCGATGGAGGGCAAGGAATTCCTGCACCCCTGGATGACACCCTCCCGTCAGGACAATCCGGGTTCCTGGCCGCAGCCGCGAGACCCCCACCGCTGCACCGAGGGTATCGAAGTCCGCCGTTGTATGACAAAGCACTAAATCCATTAACGCCACGATCGTCAACCCACTTTGCCGCGTCACTTTTCTGATAGCCTAACTACTGGGGGGCGATTCCAACTGCATGGGACGGCCCAGGGATGTCGCTATTGGCGACCGCACTAATAAAACAACTGTATGTTTGGGAGCAGGGATTTATGACGATCGTATTTCAAATTGCACTGGCTGCCCTCGTGCTGGTGTCTTTTGTGATGGTAGTTTGGGTGCCCGTTGCCTATGCCTCGCCGACGAATTGGGGCCAGTCGAAGCAACTGATCTTTGTTGGGTCGGGCCTGTGGGCGGCGCTGGTCATCCTGGTCGGGGTTTTGAATTACCTGGTGGCCTAGTCTCCTTGCCAAGCTTGTTGTGGGTTAGGTCTTCCAGCCAACAGGAAGGCTCATAGGCGGGATGCCGATACGGTAAGCATCCTGACAGGCGGGACACCTACCCCACAAGACTGATGTCCTGGCAGGCAGGATGCCTACCCCACAAAACAATGCATTCTGGCAGGCGGGACGCCTACCCCACAAAACCAATGAAGTTAAGCTTATTTACTCCACAAGCAATTGCCCCAGGGAACCTACGGCATGGCTGTTTTTGAAGGCTCGTTTACCGATACTGAAACTCTGCGATTTGCGATCGTGATTGGCCGCTTCAATGACCTGATCACGGGTAAGTTGCTGAGTGGGTGCCAGGATTGTCTGAAGCGTCACGGGGTCGATCCGGAGGGTAGCCAGGTGGATTATATCTGGGTGCCGGGGAGTTTTGAGATTCCCTTGGTGGCGCGGCAAGTTGCTCTGACCTATCGCTACGATGCGGTGATTTGCCTGGGTGCGGTGATTCAGGGGCAAACGCCCCATTTTGACTATGTATCTGCCGAGGTATCGAAGGGGATTGCAGCGGCGGGGTATCAGACGGGGGTACCGGTGATTTTTGGCATTCTCACCGCTGATACGATGCAGCAGGCCCTAGAGCGGGCGGGGATTAAGAGTAATAAGGGCTGGGATTACGCCATGAATGCGATCGAGATGGCGAGTCTCATGCGGCAACTGAAGCAAAAAGGGGGAATTGAGGTTACCCTATCCGGCGCGATCGCGGGGAAAGTCCCGCCCTCCTTACCCACTTCGCTATGACCTTTCCCTTCCCCGGCATGAACCCCTATCTAGAAAATCCGGCGCTTTGGCCAGAGGTGCACGCCTGGTTAATTGTGCAACTCGCTCGCACCCTCAATCCCATCCTCACCCCCAAATACCGAGCCGCTATTGAACAGCGGGTTTACCGCGATGCCCTGCTGGTGGGTATCCCAGATGTATCTATTTTTCAGCAGTCGCCAGAATCCGCGAACACCACAACCCTCACCCGCTCCAGCAGCCAACCCTTGACCGTCACCCTTCCCATGCCGGACGAAGTGCAGGAACGCTATCTAGAAATTCGACAGATCAGCACTGGCCAAGTTGTGACCGTCATCGAAGTCCTATCGCCCAAAAATAAGCGTCCCGGTGAGGGCCAAACTCAATACACGGCTAAACGGCTGAAAGTCCTCGAAAGCCAGAGCCATCTGATTGAAATTGATCTCCTACGCACAGGTGATCCCCCATTAGTCGCTGGGGGGGTTCCTGCCGACTATCGCATCCTCGTCAGTCGGGCTGATGAGCGTCCCCAAGCCCAACTCTATCCCTTCAACTTAAGAGACCCGATCCCTCTCTTCCCCCTGCCTCTCCAACCCGGTGACCCCGAACCCACGATCGCCTTGCAGCCGCTCTTGCAAGCCATTTACGACGAAGCCGCGCTTGATCTCATGATTGACTATCACCAGCCCCCCATTCCCCCGGTGACCGATCGCGATTGGCAATGGCTACAAACCTATGTCCAGGCGACCTGATTGCGTCCCCATTGGGCAAGCGCTACGAGCAGTTAGGGCTATGATCGGGAAAGTGCTGAGACGCTAGCCGGTTTAGCGATCGCTTTGCAACGCCCAAGGCGTATCGTAGAGTGTCACCGTTCCCGCTGCGTCGCCGCCTACGATAGGAGAAACCAGCCCCACCATGACCACCGAATTGGAAACCGAGTTGCGCAGTGCCGTTGACGAGCGCCGCAATTTTGCCATCATTTCCCACCCCGATGCCGGGAAAACCACGCTGACGGAAAAACTCCTACTCTACGGGGGGGCAATCCACGAGGCCGGAGCCGTCAAGGCCCGTCGCAGCCAGCGTCATGCCACCTCGGACTGGATGGCAATGGAGCAACAGCGGGGCATCTCCATCACCTCGACGGTGCTGCAATTCTTCTATCGGGGTTACCACATCAACCTGCTCGACACCCCCGGTCACCAGGACTTTAGCGAAGACACCTACCGCACCCTCGCCGCCGCCGATAACGCCGTCATGCTCGAAGACGCGGCCAAGGGCCTCGAACCCCAAACCCGCAAGCTATTTGAAGTCTGCCGCCTGCGGGGGCTACCCATCTTCACCTTCATTAATAAGATGGATCGTCCGGGGCGGGAGCCATTGGACCTCCTGGACGAAATCGAGCGGGAACTGGGCCTCCACACCTATGCGGTCAATTGGCCGATCGGGATGGGCGATCGCTTCCAGGGGGTCTTCGATCGCCGTCATCGCCAAATTCACCTGTTCGAGCGCAGTCGCCACGGCAGCCGCGAAGCCACGACCACCATCTTAGATCTGGGTGATCCGCGTCTGGAGGAGTTAATTGACCAGGACTTGTACTACCAATTCAAGGACGACTTGGAGCTACTCGAAGAAGTGGGCACCGAATTAGATTTAGAGCAAGTCCATCGCGGCAAAATGACCCCCGTCTTCTTTGGCAGCGCCATGACCAACTTTGGCGTAGAACTGTTCCTGGATGCCTTTTTGGCCTATGCCCTGAAGCCCGAAGGCCGCAATAGCAACCTAGGCCACATTGAGCCGACCCACCCGGAATTCTCCGGCTTTGTCTTCAAACTCCAGGCCAACATGGACCCCAAACACCGCGATCGCATTGCCTTTGTGCGGGTTTGTTCCGGCAAATTCGAGAAAGACATGGTCGTCAACCATACCCGAACCGGCAAAACCGTGCGCCTCTCCCGGCCCCAAAAACTCTTTGCCCAAGAGCGTATGTCCCTGGAGGTCGCCTACCCCGGCGATGTAATTGGCCTGAATAATCCCGGCGTATTCGCGATCGGCGACACCATCTACACCGGCTCCACCGTTGCCTTTGGGGATGAACCGCCTCGCTACGAGGGCATCCCCTGCTTCTCCCCGGAACTGTTTGCCTACCTGAAAAACCCCAACCCCTCCAAATTCAAACAATTCAGCAAAGGCGTTTCCGAACTGCGGGAAGAAGGTGCCGTACAAATTATGTACTCCACCGACGAAAGCAAACGCGATCCCATCCTGGCTGCCGTCGGCCAACTCCAATTTGAAGTCGTCCAGTTTCGGATGCAGAACGAGTACGGCGTCGAAACCCTACTGGAACCCCTCCCCTTCACCGTCGCCCGTTGGGTCGAAGCCGGTTGGGATGCCCTCCACGCCACCGGTCGCCTATTCAACACCGCCACCGTCAAAGACACTTGGGGTCGTCCCGTCCTCCTCTTCCGCAACGAATGGAACTGCCAACAAATCGAAGCCGATCACCCCAAGTTAAAACTACGCGCGATCGCCCCCCTCACCTAGGCTTTGAATTTTGAATTTTGAATTTTAACTTTCCCAACCCCTTCGTGTTGCCTTCGTGCCCTTCGTGCCTTTGTGGTTACTCCCACCTTCAAGACAGCCAAGATGGCTATCCCACAAGATAAAGTCCCTGCCCACCCATGACTGCTCCGATCGATCCCCCCTCCGATTCACCCCCACCAACCGTCTCGGCGGATCTGGCCCAAGGACTCCGAGCCATCAACCAGGGCGATTACGACACTGCGATCGCCCAACTCGAAGCCGTCTGCCAAACCTTACCCGCCAACCCAATCCTAACGCGGGCACAGATGGGCCTCGTGCTAGCCTATGCCAAAACAGGCCGGGAAGCCGATGCCCTCATCCTGTGTCAATCCCTCCTCAATGATCCCGATCCCACCGTGAGCCAGTGGGCCGATCGCAACCTCACCAGCCTTTACCTGGAATTCCCCGCCCTGTCCGCCTTCCCCGCTGAGTCCCTCCTCACCAAGGATGAGGCACCCCCACCCACCGTCGAAAGTTCCCCCGCAACGCCGGATATCACGGGGGATACCGCAGGGGATACTACAGGTTTCGTTCCGCTGGGGGATGAAGTCCCGGCTAAACGCAAACGCCGACCTAAACCGGTAGCCCGTTCGGTTGCCGCCGAGAGCCTACCCCCCACTGATGCAAATCCAGATCAACCCAGCCGTTCACCGTCGCCCGCCTCATCTCCCAAAGTGACCGCCTCACCCGCCCGTTCGCGTAGCATCACCCCAGGAAAATCGATCGCGGCATCGGAGTCACCGGCCCTGACGCTGACGGATTTACCCGATCACCCCTCCGCGATCGCATGGCTGAATATTGGACGGGCAACGACTTGGCAACCCCTCCCCGCCCTCAATCCTCTTCCCCTTTGGCTGGGGGAAATCCTGGCCGCGATCGCCGTTCTCTGGCTGATCCGCCTGCAATGGCAAGGCAGCCTGCTCCTGCTCCGGCAAGTGTTCAACTTCCTCAATACCTGGAGCTATCGCCTCAATCGCTGGTTAGGGTTAGCGAACAACCCACCCTGGTTACAACTGCCCAACTTTGGCTCCCTGGGGTGGACCTATTTTGATCCGATTTGGCTAATTTTAGGGACAAGCGTCCTGCTCTTTCTCTTCTCTCCCTGGTTGCTCGATCTACTCCTACGGGGGCTGTATGGCCTGACACCCTTTAAGCTCTCAGCCCTCCAATCGGTCAGTCCCGAAGCTGTGCGCCTGCTGCAACGGGTGGGACGACAAATGGGCTGTGCCCCGCCACGCTTGGGCCTGCTGCCCACGACCACTCCCCTCCTGTTGACCTATGGCTGTTTGCCCCGCTTTAGCCGGATTGTGGTGAGCCAAGGGTTACTCGATCAGTTAACCGACGCGGAAATTGCCACCCTCTATGCAGCGGAGTTGGGCCATTGGCGATCGCGATCGCTCTTCCTCATGTCCGGATTGCTGCTCATCCTGCAACTTCCCTTTAGTCTCTATGTCCAGTTTGCCCGCTGGAGTGATGCCCTCGCAGCGTCGCGATCAGGTCGATTCGTTCAACTGCGCCGCTGGGAAGCCGGGATAGGTACCCTCATCGCGGCCTTAAGTTATGGCAGTTTTCGGCTATTACGTTTACCGCTCCTGATTCCGGCCCGATCGCGGTTTCGCCACAGCGATCGCTTTGCCGCCAGCTTGACCGGCAACCCCAATGCCCTGATCCGTGCCCTGCTGAAAACTGCCCAGGGGATAAATGGGGCCACCTATCGGTCCGATGTACCAGGGAGCTATCTGTTGGAAGGGTTCGAGCCGATCGTTCCCCTCCCTGCCCGTCAAGCCTGGTTACTGGCCGGGTGTAGGGATGTCGAATTAATCACAACCGTGCTGACCTGGGATTGTGCCGATCCGGCCCGTGCCTGGTTGCCGATCAATCAAGCCCAACCCCTCCTGGGCGTGCGGCTGCAACCCCTGATTCGCTATGCCCGTCGCTGGTCCCTGCTACCGGAACTGGATCTGCCCCAACCCCAACCCCGCCCCCTGACGCAAGCCGCGTTCCAAACCCTCCTGGGACAAGCTACCCCCTGGGTCGGCGGCGCGATCGGCCTTTTCTTCGGGGGCTTCTTCTGGAGTATTGGCGGTGTGGGGGAAGTTTTTCGATTTGCGCCGTTGGACTGGATGGCAGGCGATCGGGCGCTGCTCTGGGGATTTGGACTAGTGGGGGTTGGCGCAGGTATTTTCCTGCGAAGTCAGACCAAGTTTCCCGACTATCGTGCCGAGACCCTGCCCTCGACGGGTAGCCTTAGCCACCTCTGGCAAAATGGGCAAACCGCGCCGATGGACAGCCACCCGGCTCGACTCCAAGGGATTCTGATTGGGCGATCGGGCACAGGTAATAGCCTTGGGCAGGAAATCCTGCTGTATACCCCAGAAGGGTTAGTGAAACTGCATCTCACAACCGTCATTGGGGTGATTGGGAACTTGCTCCCGGCCCGTCGTCGTCTCCTAGCCTCAGGCTACCAGCAAGTCGTCACTGTTCAGGGCTGGCTACACCGAGGCGCTTCAGTTTGGCTGGAGGTGGATCTCCTGCGTTTGCCCCAGGGCAAAACTTTGCAAAGCTATCCCACGATCGCGGCCACCCTGACAGTTCTCCTCTTACTTCTCTGGGGGACGAGCACGATCGCCCGTGGCCAAGGGTAAACTCCACCTACCACCACCCAACATTACCTGTCTGTAGTCGCGCAGCAAGTCTAAAATGTTGGGTTGCCGATCGGCGCTAAGCCCCTTCGACAAGCTCAGGGTGAGCGGAACTGCTCCGTTCGGGCTGAGCCAGTCAAAGCCCTAATCTTAAACTTGACGCGCTAGTAGAGCTAGACTGTTCTTTCTGAGTTGCCTGTCGCCTAAGTTGCTCCCTTTACAGAAAAATGTTACACTTCTTTACATTGTCACATCGAGGGTGATTCAATCAGGTTTACCCAGGGTAAGGGTTTCAGGTCAATTTCCCAGGCAAAGGGATGTCCATTACCAGGGAGTGCCCAGGGATAAGCAGACAGACTCCCCTAGCTTAGGGGGAAAGCTGGCAGGACAGCGTTACTTTTACCGCCGGATTAGATCAGTAAGGGGCACCCATCTGTTACAGTGATAAACTGGGTTGGCTTATTTCGAGAGTGGGAAGCAGTTAATTTCGGCCACGTTCTAGTCATCTAGTCCTCAGTACCCGATTCGGTACTTGGGCCAGCATCATTAAATACAAAGTTTTTTCGATACCTGGACGTGATAATGTTAGAAACGGGCAGACGTTTTTTGACAGACCGGTATGCTTTGCAAGTCATCTGTCCGCAGGATTTGGAGCCTCGCCCTGGGAACTGCAAACTTATGCCTGATGTTTCTAGTAAACCCACGCCTGCAACTGGCCTTGATGCCCTTGATACCACGCAATTTTTGGCAAGCTTGTATCGATTCCTTCCAATAAAACGGTTTATTCGTGTTATGGGAAAAGGTGACGGGTGGCATCGGCTATCAAGGAATGCTTGGATGGGGTTGCGATATGCCTACGGCATCACCCAGTGTTCATAACCTATTTCACCTGCATGGACATTCAAACTCGGAGGTATCTTTAACATGTCAGTCCGTCTCTACGTTGGTAATCTGCCCAAGGAACTGGAGCGTCAGGAACTGGAAGCGGTCTTTGCCGAGACAGAAACCGTTTCCACCAAGGTGATTACCGATCGCAAGACTGGGAAATGCCGGGGCTTCGGCTTTGTCACCGTGAAAACGGATGAAGAGGCCGATCAGTTGATTGAGAAATTCAACGGCCATCTGATCCACGAGAACCCGATCAAGATCGAAAAGGCCCTCCCCCGTGCCACCAAGGCTAAAGGCGACGGCCCAGAAACCGTGGCAAGTGTGGCAAGCAGCAGCAGCAGTGGCGGGGGCGGTAATAGCAACCGTCGTAGCAAGGGTAAATCCTCGCGTCGGGGTGGTTCCAGTGGTGGCTCCAGCCAGGACACGGGCGTTGCCCAACCCGATCCTCGCTGGGCACAAGAGTTGGAAAAGCTCAAGGAACTCTTGGCGGCCCAAACCGCTAATTCCTGAGATTGAACGATCCCAGCTTGGGGGCGGCTCAATACCCAGTCGATCATCGTCTCAGCGTGGAATAGCTGTCTCGGCTGTCACTGACGAATACCCTAAACAGAGAAGCTTCATAACGTTCGTAGTAACGACTTTAGTCGTTGCAGGCTAAAGTGAGCACTACAAACTGCTCGTAGTAACGACTTTAGTCGTTGCAGGCTAAAGTGAGCACTACAAACTGCTCGTAGTAACGACTTTAGTCGTTGTCGGCTAGAGCCAGCACTACAAACGTTTCAGCATCTATGTGGCAGACAAGGTGCCTACACTACTGGTTGCTTAGGGAATCAGGCGATCGACGGATACAGGCTAACCGAGTTTGACGGATAGGAGTGAATACTTGGAACCCACACACGCCACGATTCTGGTCACGGGGGGAGCCGGGTATATTGGCTCCCATACAGTCTTGGCCCTGAAGCAGTCAGGGTACGAGGTGATTGTCCTCGATAATCTGGTCTACGGCCATCGCGAGTTGGTGGAGTCGGTGCTTCAGGTCGAGTTAGTCGTGGGCGATACGAACGATCGCGCCCTGTTGGACGATCTATTTTCCCGTCGATCGATCGCGGCGGTATTACATTTTGCAGCCTATGCCTATGTGGGCGAGTCGGTTCTCGATCCAGCCAAGTATTACCGCAACAATGTGGCAGGCACATTGACACTGTTGGAAGCAATGCATACAGCCCGGATTCCGGCCTTGGTGTTTTCATCCACCTGTGCCACCTACGGCGAACCGACGCTTTTGCCAATTCCAGAGGACCATCCGCAAGCCCCCATCAATCCCTATGGGCGATCGAAGTGGATGGTGGAGCAAATTCTGAATGATTTTGAACGGGCCTATGGGTTGCGATCGGTCCAGTTTCGCTACTTCAATGCGGCGGGGGCTGATCCAGCGGGCCGCCTGGGGGAAGATCACAACCCAGAAACCCACTTGATCCCATTACTGCTGTTAACGGCACTGGGGCGGTGTGAGTCGGTTTCTCTTTTCGGAACCGACTACCCCACGGCGGATGGAACCTGTATTCGCGACTATATTCATGTAACGGACCTGGCAATGGCCCATGTCTTAGGGTTAGAGTATTTACTTAAGGGCGGTGAAACAACCGTCGTGAACTTGGGCAATGGCAGTGGGTTCTCCGTGCGGGAAGTGGTTGAGATGGCCCGTTTGGTGACCCAACGCCCGATCACCGTGATCGAGTCAGCCCGTCGTCCGGGTGATCCCCCGGTATTGGTGGGCAGTAGTGAAAAAGCGCGACAACTCTTGGGCTGGCAACCCCAGTACGGTGATCTACAAACAATTATTGAACATGCGTGGCAGTGGCACCAAAAACGCCATGCCTAAGGGGCGACTAAGGTAAACGGGGAGTGCTAGGCTAGTCTCGTTTACTGACATGCTGGTCTTAGGTGACAGGTGTTTTCAAAAACAGGGACAACCAAAGGCAGCGCCGTCTTGGGTATTGCACCGCGATTGCTTGACCGTCACTCATCGTCACAGGGAGACTGCCTTGGCTAACGAAGTTGACACCTCGCTGCCCCCCGTTTCTCGTCGAGAACTGCGCGACTTAGTGCGCAAGCAGTTATTGATGCTGCTGGAGCAGGAAAATTTGCCAGGCGCTAAGGCCCTGCTGATTCCGGTGCAACCCGCCGACATTGCCGACGCGATCGAAGGACTGCCGGAAGCCCAACAGGCGATTGCCTTTCGCCTCCTGCCCAAGGATGAGGCAGCGGAAGTATATGAATATCTCGACTCGAGCGTACAACAAATCCTGATTGAGGATTTTAAGCGACAGGATGTGCTCAACGTGGTTGAGCGCATGTCCCCCGACGATCGTGCCCGGCTGTTTGATGAGCTACCCGCTAAGGTTGTCCGGCGACTGCTCGAACAACTGAGTCCAGCAGAACGACAGGCCACGGCTCTGCTCCTAGGCTACGAACCGGATACGGCAGGGCGGATTATGACACCCAAATATATCCAACTGAAGGAGAATTTCGCGGTTAGCCGTGCCTTAGAACGCATTCGCGATCTGGCCGATACCACCGAGACGATTTATTACCTTTACGTGACCGATGCCAATCGCCGCCTGACGGGCATTCTCTCGTTGCGCGATCTGGTGATGGCCCAACCCCATCAATCTGTGGGTGAAATCATGACCCGCGATGTCGTCTTCGTCAACACAGACACGGACCAGGAAGAAGTGGCCCAACTTATCCAGCGCTACGACTTTCTGGCAGTACCGGTGGTCGATCGCGAACAGCGCCTGGTGGGGATTGTCACGGTCGATGATGTGCTCGATATTTTGGAGCAGGAGGTTACGGAGGATATTTACACCCTCGGTGGCGTCCAGTCGGGGGGGGATGACTACTTTCAGACCAACTTACTTACCGTAGCCCGACGGCGGGTGGTATGGCTGTTGGTCCTGCTGTTCACGAATACCCTGACCTCCGCTGTGATTCGTTCCCAAGACGATATTTTGGCCCAGGTGGTGGCTCTAGCGGCCTTTATTCCCCTCTTGATCGGGACCGGAGGCAATGTGGGTGCCCAGTCCTCCACTGTGGTCATCCGTGGCATTAATACCGACAAGTTACGGTTGCAGGCAGCCTTTGGCATTGTCCAACGCGAGGCGATCGCTGGGATGCTGTTGGGCCTCATGCTGGGGGCAATTGTCACCGTCTGGGCCTATGTTCTCCAGGGTAGCCTATTGGTGGCGATCGCTGTGGGTATCAGCCTGTGGGCCATTTCGATGCTCGCCTCAATTTCCGGGGCAGCACTACCATTCCTCTTTCAAGCGATCGGCTTTGACCCGGCCCTGATGTCAGCCCCCTTTATCACCACCGCCGTGGATGTCCTGGGTGTTTTTATCTATTTCTCTGTGGCCCGCTTCATGCTGCAACACTGGCAGGTTTGACCCGCTAAATTTTTTGTAACTGGCCTAGTGGTCTGTCATGTTTAAGATCATTGCTCTCGGCTGGCTCAGCCCAAACGGATTATTTCCCCGGTCATCCTGAGAAGCTCTCTGTCGAAGGATCTGAGCATTTATCTGCAACTCTCAAGTTTAGGGCTGGCAGACCACTAGTGGTCTTTCATGCCTCCAATGGGAACTGGTTGATTGGTGTCGAGTCTGCGCGACCCAACACGTTCAACTGCTCTGTTGGGTCGCACGGCGTTTGACCCAGCCTACAAAACCAAGCTTGAGGCTCACTCGGTCTGATTCCCTAGTCGTTATCCCAGGTCATATCGCCAATCAGGTCGATAATGGGGTCCCGCAGAAGATAATCATTGTCTTCCAATTCGCATTCGACGCAAATCCACTCCCGGCCTGGAATATATTGGCAGAGGGTGTAAATCGGTTGATGGGGACTCAAGGAACCACCTTCCACGAGGTGGCGAGCTTCTTCCTTCAAAACATCAATCGAGTACCGACTAGAGCGCTGGGTTAATTGCAACATAACATCCCCCTATGGCTACTTTCCCCCGATCGTGACGCTCGAGAATCGCTGGGGTGCTGCGGTTCCATTTCAATTGTAGGGGATGTCATCGGAATGGCTGATGAAGAAGTGTTGCCATCGGTCTCCCTCAAGCTGACGGGATGGGATCGACCACGGCGGTCTCCCGCTCAACGACGCCATTGGTCTGCCCCACGCCATTGGGGGATGGAGTAGGCTGCACGTCCTGAAGGGGTCTACGGGTTCGCACCAGCCGGATGGCCCGACTGACACTTTCCGGTAGGATCACCACAAGACTGCCAGACCGGGCTAGCTTGTCCAGAGTGTATTCAATCGCTTCCGTTTCGTCCAGAATTACCTCATGGGGAAAGTCGGGATATTGCTCTAGCAAACCTGCCCGGATGAGGGTGGCCACCGTTCCCCGTTCCCGGCCACGGGTGTCGTCATCTTCCTTGATAATGACGCGATCGAACATTGTCGCCGAGAGTTGGCCCAATTCGATAAAGTCCTGATCGCGGCGATCACCGGGGGCACCAATCACCCCAATGCGTTCGCCCTCGGTCCAGTTACGCACAAATCCCCCTAGGGCTTCATAGCTGGCGGGATTATGGGCATAGTCGATCAGGGTATGGTAGTTCCCCATATCAAACAAGTTCATCCGGCCCGGTGTTTGTTGGGCGGTGGACTGGAAGGTGGCCAGGGCTGTACGAATTTCCTCAATTCGGACCCCCTGGGCAAAGGCAGCTAAACTGGCCGCCAGCGCGTTGGCAATCTGGAAGGGTGCCCGTCCGCCCATCGTCAGGGGCACATTAACCCCCTGTTCAATGCGCAGGGTCCAATCGCCTTTGAGAATCGATAGGTACCCATTTTCATACACCGCCGCCAGTCCCCCCCGTTGGGTGTGGGAGCGAATGAGGGGATTATCTGGATTGAGGGAGAAGTAGGCCACCTGCGCCCGTACCCGATTGGCCATTTCCGCCACCAGGGGATCATCGGCATTCAGGACCGCATAGCCGTTAGGCAGGGCGGCTTCGGCCACCACACTTTTCACCCGGGCCATGTCTTCGATCGTGTCAATATCACCCAGCCCCAAATGGTCCGCCGCTACATTCAGGACGACCCCGACATCACAGGCCGAAAAGCCGAGACCCGATCGTAGAATTCCCCCCCGCGCCGACTCCAGCACCGCGATTTCCACCGTCGGGTCCTGAAGAATCAACTGGGCACTTTGGGGACCGGTGTTGTCCCCCGGTTCGACGAGATACTCACCGATATAGGTGCCGTCCGTGGTCGTATACCCTACCACCCGGCCCGTTTGCTTCATGATATGGGCTAGCAAGCGCGTGGTCGTGGTTTTGCCATTGGTGCCCGTTACAGCCAAAATCGGCACGCGGCTGGGGGTACCCGACGGGTAGAGCAGATCCATCACCGGCTCGGCCACGTTGCGAGGAATGCCTTCGCTGGGGCAGAGGTGCATCCGGAAGCCTGGGGCCGCGTTCACTTCGACAATGACGCCGTTGACATCGCGTAGGGGGCGGGTAATATCGGGAGTGACAATATCAATGCCAGCAATGTCCAGGCCAATGATCTTCGCCACCCGCTGCGCCAGCCAAATATTTTCAGGATGAATATCATCGGTGCGATCGATGGCAATCCCACCTGTACTCAAGTTTGCCGTCGCCTTGAGATAGCAAATCGCACCCTTGGGGGGGATACTCTCCAGGCTGTAGCCCTGGTTGGCCAGCAGTTGTTCGCTGGCTTCATCTACGCTAATTCGGGTTAACACATTGTCATGACCACTCCCCCGGCGCGGGTCGCGGTTGGTTTGTTCAACCAGTTCACTGATGGTTGATTGGCCATCGCCAACCACATGGGCGGGCACTCGCTCGGCAACGGCGACGACTTTACCATTGATCACCAGCACCCGATGATCCCGACCTTCGTAGTAGCGCTCAATGATGACGGCACGGGTTTTAGCATTGGCGCTGGCCAAGTCATAGGCTGCCTCCGCCGCTTCCAGGGAGTTGACGTTAATCGTGATCCCTCGGCCATGATTGCCATCCAGGGGTTTAACAACGATCGGGAAGCCACCCACATCCCGCACGGCGCTTTCCAATTCGTCGTAATACTGGATCACGGTCCCCTTGGGCACTGGCACTCCCGCATCCCGCAGGATGGCCTTGGTTCCCTCCTTATCGCAGGCCAGTTCTACCCCTAAAATGCCCGTCTGATCGGTTTGGGTTGCCTGAATCCGCCGCTGATAGACCCCCTGCCCAAATTGGATCATGGCACGGGTATTGAGCCGCAACCAGGGAATGCCCCGATGCTCGGCCTCGGCAATGATGGCTTCTGTGCTGGGTCCCAGGGCCGCATCTGCCCAAATTTCGCGCAGATCGTATAAATCCTGCTCCAGTTCCTCGGCAGGATATCGCCCTGTTTCAACAATACTTTGGCACAGACGCACGGCAGCCCGCGCCGCATAGCGGCCCGCTTGTTCATCTAAATATTCAAAGACCACCTGATAGGTACCGGGGGTGGAGGTTTCTCGTGTCCGCCCGAAGCCCGTTTGCATTCCCGCCAGGGTTTGAAGTTCTAGGGCCACGTGCTCGATAATGTGTCCCATCATGGTGCCTTCCTGTACCCGACTGAGGAAGCCGCCCCGATGGCCGGGGGAGCAGAAGTGCTCCATCAAACTGGGCAGGACCTGGGTCAAGCCCTGGTAAAAGCCTGGTATTTTATTCGAGGGTCGATCGGCTAGTTCCTCTAAGTCGAGTCGCATTAGGACCAGTTTTTGGCGACGAATACTCCAGTAGTTGGGACCCCGTAAGGTTTGGATTTTTAGGATTTTCATAGCAGCGCAGCGTGACTCAGGACGGGCGAAGGTGGGTAGGCGTGTCCATTGTTTAGTCTCAGGGTGCCTGAAGCCAAAGAACTGTTCACTAGGAACACTTTGTTCGTTCTGGAACTAGACAGTGGGGGATGGGTGCGGACGGTCAGCGTGAAAGGCAGGGTGGCAATACGGGGCAGGACGACTCATCCCTCAGGCAGGCAAGGAAAGTTGCCGTTGGATCGCCGTCCCTAATCTAGCGTAGCCAGCGAGAGAATCAGGCCGATGGCATTAATTGTCGCCGATCCAGGTGGTAACGATCGCCATGTCCGAGCAAATGGAGGCGACAATTGTGGACACTAATGGGATCGGTGGCCCCGATGAATGCCTGGTTGGTATGGGAGAGTTCGGCGGCATCGACGATCGTCACCACCCCATTGCCCATTGCCTGGAGGGAACGATCGGTTTCGACAATGATGCAGGTATCTTCATCAATGCCAATCCCCAGACAGTCGGGATGCATGGCGATGGCGCTGATCAGGCGGGCCATGCGGTTACGGTTGTGGAAATGCTGATCCACGATCGCCTTGGGTAAAAAGCCAAAACCGGTAGCCATATCCACGAGGGCACGGTTGGGGGATTTGCCACTGCCGCCGCCGGCGATCATGTGGTAACCCATGACGGCGGCCCCGGCACTGGTCCCGGCCAGGGTAATCTCGTGGCGCTGCACACGGGCGTGGACCAGTTCCATAATGGGTGTGTCGGCGAGGATGGCACACAGGCGCAGTTGATCGCCCCCGGTCATAAATACGCCGGTACAGTCTTGGAGACAGGCTTGCCAGAGGGGATCAACGGCTTGCTCCCGTTCGCGCACGTCGAGAATCTGAATCGCCTTAGCCCCCATGTCTTCAAACAGTTCACGATAGCGAGCGCCAATGAGGGCAGGTTCCCGTGAAGCGGAGGGAATAATGGCGATCCGTGCCTCAGGGCCGCCCGATCGCTCTAGAAAGGTATGCAGAATTTCCCGCCCGTGGACTTTGTCCTCGGCACCACCAATCACAATGATGGCAGGTTGAGTCGAATGAGGCATCTTTCACATCACGAGGGTGTGTACTGGCTGGGGGTGTTGCCCCCGTGGGTCAATTAATTTTGATATTTATAAACATACCGTTCTGATGGCGGTTTCTTCTAGCGGCGGGTTAGAACATTCCCCTGGTTCCGACACTGGGTGGCTAGGCGGTCCGTCAGGATGTCTGAATCCGTAGTAGGAAGACGCTAAATCATGCAGGGTGTTGTCGTGAGTTAACACGCTCTGATCGCCCTCAGGGGGCTGAAGCCCGACCATAAGGGGCATGGTAAGCTGGGGGCAAGGGGCTGCTGGGGACCCCCTGGAATCCTAGATGCCTGCTGCGATCGGGCCTGCGTGTGAGTCAGCTTTATGGGCTAGATCAGGTTGATGCGTTACCGCCTGCTTGGGTGGGCGATAGTGTGCTGCAACTAAACCGATTGCGGCAGCAGGGGTATGCGGTAGTGCCAGGGGTGGTGGTACCGGCTCCCTGGTTGCAGACGTTTTTGGAAACGATCGCGTGGTCGGAACCGATTCTGGCAAATCTGCCCTACTCGCGCCTGCGGGTGACGGTGGATGATGCGCTTCAGTTAGCCACGATCGCTCAGCAATTGCAAGATAGCCTCCGTCAGACTCCTTTACCGGCGACTTGGCAGACCCAGTTGGCGCAGGCGATCGGCCCTCTGGAAGCGGAAACCCTGATCCTGCGACCTTATCCCGCGCTGGCGAGTAGGGGTCACTTACCGGAGGTGGCTGCGCTGCTGGGGGTGGAGGTCTGTCCAGCCGATCCAGTGGCTTTGGCGATGGCCCTGAAACAGGTCTG
This sequence comes from Coleofasciculaceae cyanobacterium bin_20, assembly GCA_037445115.1. Classification (GTDB taxonomy): domain Bacteria; phylum Cyanobacteriota; class Cyanobacteriia; order B231; family B231; genus Trichothermofontia. The sequence goes on along the minus strand of JBBILC010000018.1, from coordinate 9,464 downwards.
GGCGTCTTTGTTTGCGGCAACAAGCCTTTTTTGCTGGCAACGGTTAGGGGTGGAACTGCCCCAAATCCACTTAGCGGTGCTCATTCAGCCCGTATGGCCCGCGATCGCAACGGGGATCGTTCAATTGCAGAAGACCCAGACTGTGGTGGAGGCCAGTTGGGGGTTGGGGCTAGCCCAACGGTGGGGCATGGCTGATCCAGAGCGTTATAGCATCCCCCCGGCCTTGGACGCCCCGCACCCACTACAAGCGGGCTATCAGGAGTTTGCCTATCAGGTGCAGTCTAGCTTGGCTGACCCGTCGGGAACGCTGGCTTGGCAGGGGGAATGTCTACCCCAGTTGGCACGATCGGGGATACAAGCCTATTTACTCAGTGAGGCGGTGCGCGGGCAATCAGCCCTGACGGCGGCAGCGTGGGCGACTCTGATGCCGTTGATTGCCCAACTGCGGGAGGGGGCACCACTGACCACGGCACTACCGGCGGCTTGGCGGGGGGAGTTCCAGGTGGAATGGCATCTATACCAACGGGCAGCGGCTCCGCCCCAGATTTACCTCACTGATATTACTGCCCTAACACCGGCCCAGCCGGCGCTCTCCCTAAGTAGCCCAGCCCCGATCGCAGATCCAACACCAGGGGTAGCGCCAGACCCAACGCCAGAGTCATCGCTGACGGTGGCGGCTTCCCCCCTCATCCAATTAGCGGCAACAGCGTGTCAGGATGTGCCGCCGTTGCTACGGGGGGTGGGGGCGGCGGCAGGCCAAGTGGTGGCACTGGCCTATGTGGCGTCTGAGTTACCAGCGGATTTAACCCAGTTGCCGATGGGACATATTCTGGTGACAACAGCAGTTTTACCGAGTTGGGTTGCCTACCTTCGCCACTGTCAGGGAGTGATTGCGGAGCAGGGGGGGATGACTTCCCACGGGGCGATCGTGGCGCGGGAGTTGGGCATCCCGGCGATCGTGGGTACCCCCACGGCGACGCAGCAGATCCAAACGGGGGACTGGCTCTGGTTGGATGGGCAACGGGGTAATATATACCGAATTCCAGCGCGGTACGGTGCCCAACTGGCGGCCCTGCGGGCGGCTACGATCCCCCAGCCCCAAGAGCCGATCCCGCTGCCGACCCGCTGGTCGGTCCCGGTCCTGAGTTCGCCATCTGAGTCAGCGCTGGCAACCCGGCTGTTGGTGAACCTGAGTCAGGCAACAAGGTTGCCGCAATTGACTGGGTTACCGATCGCGGGGGTGGGGTTGTTGCGATCGGAGTTGATGATGGTGGAGGCGCTGGCGCATCAGCATCCCCAGTTTTGGGTCGAGCAGGGGCAGCAGGCGGTGTTGATGGAGCGGTTGCAGCAGGCGATTCAGCCTTTTGCGGCGGCGGTTTACCCGCGTCCGGTGCTGTATCGATCGCTGGATTTGCGTAGTCACGAGTTTGCGGCGCTTCAGGGTGCGCCGAACCAGCCAGCGGAGGACAATCCGATGTTGGGGGTGCGGGGGGCAGCGGCCTATCGGTTTGATCCGACATTATTTGATCTAGAGTTGGCGGCGTTGGCGGCAGTACAACAGGCAGGGTATACGAATGTGCATTTGCTGTTGCCCTTTGTGCGCACGGTGGAGGAATTTCAATTCTGTCGCCAGCGGGTGGAACGATCGGGGTTGGATACGCGGGTGTTGAAGCTGTGGCTGATGGCGGAGGTGCCGTCGGTGTTGCTGTTGTTGCCGGATTATGTGGCGGCGGGGGTGCAGGGGGTGTCGATCGGGACAAATGATTTGACGCAATTATTGCTGGGAATCGATCGCGATCATCCGCTGCTCAGTACCTATCTCGACGATCGTCACCCGGCGGTACTGCGGGCGATCGGACAATTGGTGACGCAGTGCCAAGCGTTGAGGATTCCTTGTTCGATCTGTGGGCAAGCGCCGAGCCGGGATCTGGGGTTAATTGAGCAGTTGGTGCAGTGGGGGATTGACTCGATTTCGGTGGAGGTGGAGGCGGTGCCAGCAACTTACCAGGCGATCGCGCAGGCGGAGCAACGCCTATTGTTGAAGACGGCCCGTCGCACGTTAGCAACCCCAGATACACCAGATTAATAAATTGGTGTTAGTTTGACCCAACTGGCTACTACGCCGGATGCTAAATCTACGATGGGCAGTCCTTATCAACATTGTCTTAGATGTTCTATTGCACTTCCATACTTGGTGAGGTACAGACAAGGGGCTTAAGCCCCTTGTTTGCAAGGTTTGACAGTACTTCATTAGAGAGGGAACGGCTGTATTGCAACGATAGCCATTTTGCCAAGATACAGAACTGCTGCTTCAATCGCGACCAGCAGTGTCGGAAACGTTGCTTGCCATCATGATTTATCCGGTTGATCGAGCCGTTCTGGAATTAGTGTTTGATCCTGGATTAGATGATTTTTAAGGTGCTCTTCAGATTGTTAGCACAGTTGCCCACCATCTAGAATAGATTGCGATCACATTGTCAGTTTGTTGTCGCAAACATTGTCCAACACCCCCCAACCCCAAGGCAGCAGACGGTTGAGAGACACTGGCAGGGATGCGGAGGTTGCTGCCAGACTCGACGGTGCTCGATCGTTTTTTTATGCCCGCCAAGGGATGCATAGTCTGCAACCGCGCTTAACCCCAACAAGCATCAGCCTAGATGTATCGTTCACCCTGCGCACAGTGTATCCGTCTTTTCATGCAGCAATCCTCGCCCCTTGCGCCATCGAGCGCCTGGCCCCCGGGATGGCGTCAGCCAAATTAGGGTAGGATGGAAGACTTGCAGTAAATTGCAATCCATTTAGACACACTAGACACCCCCCGCAAACAGGAGACGTGCTATGGCTCGTATGTACTATGACACCGATGCGAACCTAGACCTACTCAACGGCAAAACGATCGCCATCATCGGCTACGGTTCCCAAGGACATGCCCACGCCCTCAACTTGAAGGATAGTGGCTGTAACGTCATCGTTGGCCTGTATGCGGGCAGCAAATCAGCCGCTAAGGCCGAAGCCGCTGGCATCAAGGTTCACACCGTTGCCGACGCTGCTAAAGCCGCTGATCTGATGATGATCCTGATGCCGGATGAGGTTCAAAAGACCGTTTATAAGGCGGAAATTGAACCCAACCTGAGTGCGGGGAAGACCCTCGCCTTTGCCCACGGTTTTAACATTCACTTTGGCCAAATCGTCCCCCCCGCAGATGTAGACGTGATCATGGTGGCCCCCAAGGGACCGGGCCATCTCGTGCGCCGCACCTATGAACAAGGCGAAGGCGTCCCCTGCCTGTTTGCTGTGTACCAAGATGCTTCTGGTCAGGCCCGCGATCGTGCGATGGCCTATGCCAAGGGGATCGGCGGCACCCGTGCTGGGATCTTGGAAACCAGCTTCCGCGAAGAAACGGAAACGGATTTGTTTGGCGAGCAAGTCGTGCTCTGCGGTGGCCTCAGTGCTCTGATCAAGTCCGGTTTTGAAACCCTGGTGAATGCGGGCTACCAACCGGAATTGGCCTATTTTGAGTGCTTGCACGAAGTGAAGCTCATTGTGGATCTGATTGTCGAAGGGGGTCTTGCCAAGATGCGCGACAGCATCTCCAACACCGCCGAGTATGGTGACTACACCCGTGGTCCCCGCATTGTGACCGACGAAACCCGCGCCGAAATGCGCAAGATCCTCAGTGAAATCCAGTCGGGTCAATTTGCCCGTGAGTTTGTCCTGGAAAACCAATCGGGTAAACCCGGTTTCACCGCCATGCGTCGTCAAGAAGCCGAACACCCGATCGAAGAGGTGGGCCAAGACCTCCGTGCCATGTTTAGTTGGCTGAAGAAGGGTTAACGACGATTTCGCGTTTGGTCGCCAACCTGATTGGGTAGCGAGTGCCTTGCGACGCCAGCCGTTACGGAAATCTCCCCCTTCCGTAAGGCGATCGCGCACCGTGGAACTGGGGATAAAGCGTTACGATAGATGAAGAATCAACCCTGGACTCGTAACCCAAGCCATCCTCTCTAGGCAGGGGTATCCAGCTTTGGCGTAACGAACTCGCTCACCCATGTCCTGAAGAAAAATGCCGACCTTTGGTCAGGGTCGGTATCGTTTTCACGATAGAACAACGTAAGAGAAAGCCCTATGGCGAACAAACTGCTGACAATCATCAAGCCTTTCCTCAAACCCCTGTTGGCATTGGGGTTGGTCCTAGCCCTGTTCCTGGGCCATGCTGACAGTGCCCTCGCTGCGAGTGGTGGGCGGATCGGTGGCGGCTCCTTCCGGGCACCCGCACGGAGCTTTACGGCCCCTAGCCGTTCCTATACGGCTCCTAGCGGTGGCTACTATGGCGGTGGCGGCTTCGGATTTCCCTTCATCCTGCCCTTCTTTGGGTTTGGCGGTGGCTTTGGGGGCCTGTTTTCTATCCTAATTGTGTTTGCGATCGCCAATTTCCTGATGAATGCCTTCCGGAATATGTCGGAGGAGAAGACGATCGCGGAGGCAACGAATCCCAAGGTCTCGGTGGCAAAAGTGCAAGTGGGCTTGCTGGCCCAGGCACGGGAACTCCAAACCGACCTGGAAAAGTTGGCCCGTCGTGCTGACACGAGCACCCCAACCGGCTTAGCCAATGTCCTTCAGGAAACCACCCTCACCCTGTTACGCCATCCCGAATATTGGGTATATGCCGGGACCGAAAGCCAGCAAGCCCGCCTGGAAGCAGCGGAAGCGCAATTTAATCGGCTGGCGCTGACGGAACGCAGTAAGTTTTCCGAAGAAACACTGTCCAACTTCAACAGTCAGCTTAAACAGGCCGACAGTGCAAGTCTAGCGGTAGCCGAAAAGTCAGGTCCCCTCGCCAACCAGCAACCGGGAGAATATATTGTCGTCACTGTTTTAGCGGCGGCTCAAGGCCAACTAGAGCTACCGCAGGTAACCAGTCCTGATACTCTCCGACAAGCCTTGCAACAGATTGGCTCAGTGTCGGGCGATCGCCTGATGGCGTTGGAAGTTCTTTGGGCACCCCAAGCTGAAGGCGATGTCCTCACGAGCGATGACATGATTACGATGTATCCCAATCTGCGGTTGGTTTAACATGTGGGCCAGTACGGTTACAGCATATTTGCACTATCTCAGTTTCATGTTGGCTTTTGGGGCACTGATCTTTGAAGTCTCTAGCCTTAAAAAAGATCTCACTCTCCAGGAAGCTTGGCAGATTGTGATCGCCGATGGCCTCTATGGGATTACCGCCTTGGGAGTCCTTGTGACGGGTGTTCTCCGGGTCCTTTATTTCGGTCAGGGAACTGACTTCTACCTGAATAACCCCGTCTTTTACACCAAAGTGGCGATTTTCCTGATTGTGGGGAGCTTCTCCCTCTATCCCACCATCTCCTTTCTGTTGTGGATACCCGCCCTGCGGCAAGGCCAGCTACCCACCCTGGAACTCCCGAAGGTCGATCGGCTACGGGGGATTATCCGACTGGAAATCCTGGGTTTTGCGATGATTCCCCTCTTTGCTGCCATGATGGCGCGGGGAATTGGACTGAGTTAAGGCACACCGGACATACACGGCATACACATTGCAGGGCGATCGCGCGAAGGGCGATCGCGTCCTATATCCATCGTGATCGCCCCAGGGGACACTGCCTCACCGTGTCCCCTTATCGTCTCCCCTAATAAGGTAAGTAGGATAATCGGTTGACACTTCCCAACCGAAGGGCGCAGGGAGTTTTAGCGTTACACCCGAAGTTGTTGGTTGATGTCAAGCCAGGGAGACCCCACACACTTACTGGCCTTGTTGGGTGGCACTACCTACGTTTGACCTAGCCTAAAAAATTAAGCGAGAAAATTCAGCTTGACGGATCATTAGCTAAGCTGCCGCAGAAATTTATCAACGGCATCAAACTGGTCGTGGTAGGTGACATAGCGACAAAACACATCCAGAGGCAGGTCAGGTAGCAGCCGACTGGGGTAGATAGGATCATAGCCACTGCCGTCATCCCGGAGTCCGTAGAGGGTCAGCATGCCGTCTTCCCAAAACCACACTTCGGCAACCCCCATACGACGATAGCCTTCGAGCTTGTCAATGCCACCACTGGTGATCACCACCTCCAGCACTAGGTCGGGGTAGGGCTGGCGACGGCCCAGATTGTAGGCTTCATCGGGTTCGCTAAGGGCACCCAACGTCTGGTTCCCTAAGGAGGGGCCGCCACGCGCATAAAACCGAATGCCTTTGACACGCAGGTAAGCCTCCAACAGCAAACGCAGGCTGGTCTTGAAGTCTTCGTGGTCTTCGCTGATGGGCATGATTTCGAGGGCATTATCCAGGTAGCGCAACCGCACACCAGGGATGGCATCAAAGGCGCGATCGATCGCCTCAAACTGAGACCAACCCACGTTAGGGAAGACCTGTGCTTCGCGAATGCGGGGGGAGAAGACTTGAGCCGTCATGGGCTGTCTGCAAGCAGTAGGGTTTCTTTCAGTTTAACGTCCCTTAATTGACGATCGCCTGATCCGGCCTATCCTCCTAGCTAGCCGATCAGGATCAATGTAAACATTTGTCACAAAAGCCCTAAACGTATTGTCAGATACAGACTAATTAGGGCCAAGTTAATAACAAAACTTAAAATTTAGCGGCAAAATCGCGGTTTATACCTAAGCTTTTTTGCTTATTAAGGCCCTAAAAAACTTGAGAATTTATACTTAATTCGATCACAAAAATAGTCTGTAAAGCTTATTCTCTCGTCATTTTTGGGTTTTGCTACCGATCGCGGAAATATAGAGAGTTTGCTTTAGAAAACTTTTCTTTTACTGCATGGGATCACGGAAAACATCTGATATCATGTCATTAAACGAGGAAGATTAGAGTGCTAATCCTTCCAATTTCAGCTTTAGAAGTTCTTTTTATCACCAAGCTACCTACCAGCCTAAGTGTGCGTGAGGAGAATCCATCACTGATCGCTGGGAAGGTAAAATTGTCATTCCTATTTGAGGAAAAAGCCATGCAAGATCTCCATTCCATGAACCAAGTCCGCCAGCCCCGGATTGTCAATCGGCCCTTGTCTAATGCAGAAGCATTTGCCCTTTTTATTATGGGTATTGGGTTTATCAGTAGCTTGGCATTGGTCATGATTTATACCCTATTTGGCAGCAGTGTTGCTTAAAAGTTTTTGAAAAACGGTTCATCCAAGAAGATTATGGATGTTACAAGTTAGGGGGATGCTGTGGGATGCGGATCTCAACCAGATTCCCCAATCTTTTTGGCCAAATCTAAAGGGTTTGTGCTAATTGCCAACAGGTTTGCGCGATCGCCCAATCTTCCTGAGTAGGAATCACTAGTACCTTTACAGTCGAATCAGGCGTGGCCAGGGAAACATTCTTGAGATTTTGCTGATTACGATCGCGATCTAACCGCAACCCTAGAAATTCCAAGCCCGCACAGACATCCGCCCGTACCTCCACCGAATTTTCCCCCACTCCCGCCGTAAACACTAAGGCGTCCAAACCCCCCAACGTCGGTAATAGGGCGCTAATCAATGCCCGTAGCCGATAGATGTATAGGTCATAGGCCAATTGGGCACGTTCATGTCCGTCTGCGATCGCCTGCCGGATTTGGCGCATATCGTTGGTGAGTCCGGAAATGCCTTTTAATCCCGATTCTTGATTGAGCAAGCGATCAAGATCATCGACGGTATAGCCATGATTGCGCATCAAATGCAGCAGAATGCCGGGATCGATATCCCCCGATCGTGCCCCCATCATCAACCCGGCTAGCGGCGTAAAGCCCATTGTTGTGTCTACGCACTGACCGTGGGCGATCGCAGCCAGGGAGCAACCGTTGCCCAAGTGACAGGTAACCAGCCGCAGGTCGGCCAGATCCTTGCCCAAACCCTGGGCTGCACGTGTGGCCACGAACTGGTGGCTAATGCCGTGAAAGCCATACTTGCGAATGCCCTGTTCATAAAACGCGTAGGGAATCGGATAGGTCGCTGCCGTCGATGGCATCTGGGCATGGAATGCGGTATCAAAGACCGCGACTTGGGGAATGCTAGTACCCAGAATTTGCTCGATCGCGGTAATCCCCTGAAGGTTGGCGGGGTTATGCACTGGGGCAAACTCGGCAAAGTCGGCGATCGCCCGTTTCACTTCCGCCGTAATCCAGGTACTTTCCCGGTAGCGTTGTCCCCCATGCACTACCCGATGCCCCACGATCGCGATCGCGCTGGGGTCATGGATCACCTGAGTGTCGCCCTGCCAGAGGGTATTAAGCAGTTGTTGGAGGACTTCGGGCTGACTGCGATCGCTAATCGTTTGTTGCCAAGCAGCCCCGCTAGCCGTTTTAACCTTGATGGTTGCAGCTCCCGCCGGATACGTCCAATCAATAAACCCTTCCCAGAGCGGGGGAATCGGATCAGCGGGCAGGCGATCGGCCAACTGATATAAACCACTCTTCTGACTACTTGACCCCGCATTCAACACCAAGATATTCATGATTAACGCTTCCTCCCGGCAGTTCCCCCTACCCTACCAAAGGCTTATTTTCCTCTGTCAAGTTTGCTGCTTCACGGCAATGGGACTCAACGTAGAACCCAACCAGCGTACAGGTGTAGGTATTTATGGGTACCTCGAAAAATACAAATCTTACGCTTACAAGCAACGTAATTCTGTTGGTTGGGGCGGAACCACCGGAAGCAGCGTGCCAAACTGCGCAGCAAGACCTAATCCACTGAGTGAACTGACGGTGTTGGTGACTTTGATTCGCAGGGGGGTGGCGCTAGACGAGGAGCTAACGCTCTATGAGCACACGGTAAACCGTAATTTTCAGTAGTGGGTGTTTCAGAAGCAGGCGGGGGCGCTAAAATTCAACCCCGAACAGATGGAGTGGCTGCGGATGATCAAGGAGCATGTCATTAGCTCGTTCCATATCGATCGGGAGGATCTGGACTAGGCTCCCTTCAATGCCCAGGGAGGGTTGGTGAAGATGTATCAGCTTTTTGGCGATGAGATGGATGGGATTATTGATGAGATGAATGAGGCACTGGCAGCATGCGTACGGCAGAGCAAATCTACGAAGTGGTGAAACCGATGCCAGAGGAGCAATCCCGATTGGTGTTGAGGTTTGCTCAGTTCGGCCAGCATCAGGAAGAGCAGTTCCATAGTCTATCTGGTATTACGACGGCTGAAGATATCCAAGCCAAGTGAATATCCGTCACTCGACACTCCGGCGGCTCAAGAACACGATTCACCGACTCTAAATACGCCTTTAACTGTTTTGAAGGATGATGGCTAGCCCCATCCCATAGCAAGGTACTGTAGTACCACGATTTGGACATAGCGGGCGATATTGCCCACAAACATAATCTTCACCAGTTTCAGTCCCGCGATCGGGATTCTAACAATTTGAACAAGCAGGCGATCGCGATATCCGATTGCTCCCTCATGTTTCAGTCCCGCGATCGGGATTCTAACAATTTGAACGAGTGCCA
>JBBILC010000017.1:0-49973 GCA_037445115.1 Coleofasciculaceae cyanobacterium bin_20 | reverse complement strand
GATTAGTGTGTCTATTTTTAGAAAATAAAATCTTAAGATTCAACACTTCTGGTATCAGACTCGTGAATTAGAAGCTGAGCTAGGTGTTGCTGACAACGTAGTAAAACGGTGGGTTTCCACTGGACAGCTAGTTCCTGATCACACAATTCCAATTGGGATAAAAACTTGCTATTACTTTAGGAAAGATCGTCTTGATGAAATCCGAAAGCGATTCAATATCACACCTGTTAACAAAGGCAACATCAAAAATAAATTTTTTAAGTTTGTTCGAGACATGGACATGAAATATTCCTATAAACCTGTTCTTTTACTGGGCTTATTACACCTTGCAGATGCTAGTGGAAAAGTTAAAGTTGCAGAGTTAGTTCATTTCTTCAGAAATTTTTACCTGCAACGATTACAGAATGGGCAGCTTAGTGAAAAGCCAGGAAGTCGGATGGAACGAATTACTGAACTCAGCGATCACGACATTGAATCTATCCTACTCTCGATGCCTTTTGAAAAATTTGAACGGCGGAAATTTATCCGTCGCCTCAAAGAACTTACCTTGCTAAAGTTTGATTCTGCTCTTTGGAAAAGCCTCACCGAAGCAGACAAAGCTGAACTTACGGCGATCGCTGAAACTGCCTTGGCAGAATATTATGCAAAATTGACCTAAGCGGCGATCAGTCAGTTATAGATCGCCTTTTCCACTTCATCATAATGAAATAATGTGAAACAGCGCAAAGCAGGGTGAGACACTGTTCAGAAGTGCCTTCCCGGTGTTTTCAGCCAATTCTGGAATCAAACTAGAAAACAATTTCTAGAAAAGAAGCGCTCTTGTTAACCTATTTCTAGAAAATAATTTTTACATGCCGTTACGCCAGCCTGAGTCATCCCCACCAGCAACCCTCAAGACATTGAGAGAGAAAGCCGGACTCTCTCAGGAGGGTTTAGCCCGGATGATTGGGGTTAGCAGCAAAACCGTCAGCAATTGGGAACGGGGGATCAGCATCGCCAGCTTGACCATCTCCCAGGTCAAAACCCTCTGCCAAGTGCTGGATGTTACCTTAGATGAACTCCCCGATGACTTTAGTTCAGAGCCAGGGAATAGCCTATAGCATAATGCCCTCGCGACGGATATTGCGTAGGAGAAGTGAATACTCAGTTTCAAAGCGCGATCGCGATGGAAACAAACGAGAGAGCAACACCTTCCCACCCAATCCACCTTGTTAGAATACAGGCAACCCCGTCGCCTCCCGCCCTATGACGACCGAACAATTTGTGAAGCTGCCCCCCTTGGAAAATGGCGATCGCCTCACCCGCGCCGAATTCGAGCAGCGGTACAATGCCATGCCCCACCTCAAAAAAGCCGAACTGATTGAAGGAGTCGTCTACGTGAGTTCCCCCGTTCGCGTCACTCACAGCCAGCCTCATGCCGACCTGATGACGTGGCTTGGGGTATATCGCGCCGCCACCCCCGGTGTTGCCTGTTACGACAATCCCACCGTGCGCCTAGATGCCGACAACGAACCCCAACCCGATGCCGTTCTCCGATTGGAAACTGGTGGGCAATCCTGGATTAGCCCAGATGATTACATTGAAGGTGCGCCGGAACTCGTCGTTGAAATTGCCGCCAGCAGTGCTTCCTACGATTTACATGACAAACTGCGCGTCTACCGTCGCAATGGCGTCCAGGAATACATCGTCTGGCGCACCTACAGTCAAACGATCGATTGGTTCTACCTGGTGGATGAAACCTATCAAGCCCTGTCCCCCGATGCGGCGGGCATCCTCCAGAGCCAACAGTTTCCCGGTCTTTGGTTAGCCCGCGATCGCCTCCTCGCCGGGGATCTCGCCGCCGTATTGTCCACCCTCCAGGCCGGTATCGCCAGCCCCGCCCACCTTGCCTTTGTCACCCAACTCCGCTCTGTGTTCTCCTGAAGGGGTTTATCAACAAAATAGAGATTGCGTCAGGGATTTGCTTGATGGCCTACAGTGACTTTAGCCTTAGAAAAGTTCTTAAAGATTTTAGCTTGCATACGCAGGATGACTCATTTTTGTCATCTGTTGTGCCAATCAGCCCTAGCGCCTATCTGAAAGAGTTTTTGGATCGTAGCTTGCCGTTAGCCGTTGCCGTTGGTACAGAGAAAGCGAGATCTGAACTGTTAATTAGTCCAGTTTTGCTAGAAGTGCGAGAGCTACTACATCGCCAGGTCAGTATCTTTTCAGGTATCGATTTTACGGTTGACTCAACACTGGGCTTAAACGGCATCTGTGATTTTTTAATTAGTCAATCACCTGAACAAGTGCTTGTTACAGCCCCAATTGCCGTCATCGTTGAAGCGAAAAAAGGGGAACTGGATGCAGGTCTGGGTCAATGCATTGCCGAAATGATCGGAGCGCAAAAGTTTAACCAGCAACAAGGCAATTCTGTTGCCACGATTTATGGAACGGTGACAAGTGGTAGCCTATGGCGATTTTTAAAATTAGAAAACCAAACAGTTACTTTTGATCTGCGAGAATATGCCATGCCACCGGTTGAACAAATTTTAGGAATTCTCGTGGGTATTGCATCTTCAAATTAAATATTTCATAGATCGATCTTTAGTCGATCTGCTAGCATCGGCTTTAGGCTAGGAGAATGATCAGTTACCTTTTCTAGCCTGTCACTTCTACAGCACTTCCATACTCGGTGAGGTACAGGCAAGGGGCTTAAGCCCCTTGTTCGCAAGGCTTGACAGTACTTCAACAGTACTTCAAGAGAGGGAACGGCTGTAGTGATCAAGGAGGCAAGCATTGTGATCCCAAGTCTTCTGAAACATAAGTTTGGATGTTTAAATCGAACTATTGTTCCCGCCAATGGTGTGGTGGCACTCCCCCCGTTTCCGGAACAGGTGCTTCAACTTGCTTCAGTTTTCCCGAATGTGTCAGGGTCTCCGACCGAGTAAGCAGGGGTCGGTCAACGGTATACTAGGGAGGCGATCGCTGTCGTCCTTATGGACTACAGTCTTTGGTATGACTGTTTGCCGAGATGTTGGCCCCATGAGAACGCTAAGCCTATTTGAAGACGATCGCTTGACATTGCCCAAAAGCATTGAACTGTCGGCGGCCTCGTTGACCCAGTATGGTCAGAGTTACCGGCATTGGGCGATCGCATTTTCGGGGGGGAAGGACAGTACGGCGACGGTGACGCTGCTGGCCCATTTGTTGGAAACGGGGCAGGTGCCCCGACCGGCGTCGCTTACGGTGCTCTATGCCGATACGCGGCAGGAATTGCCGCCCCTCCATGCGGCAGCGATGAGGATTTTGGCGGAACTGCGGGAACGAGGGATGGAGACACGGGTGGTGTTGCCGGAACTGGATCATCGCTATTTCGTGTATATGCTGGGCCGGGGGGTACCACCGCCGTCGAATACGTTCCGCTGGTGTACGCCGAAGCTCAAGGTGATGAGTATGGAGCGAGAGTTGGAGCAGTTGCGGGCGGAACGGGGGGAAAAGTTTTTGATGCTGACGGGGGTGAGGATCGGGGAGAGTGCGGCCCGTGATCAGCGGATTGCTTTGAGTTGTACGAAGGATGGGGGTGAGTGTGGTCAGGGTTGGTTTCAGCAGAGTACGTCACGGGCGGTGGCGGATACGTTGGCTCCGATCGTGCATTGGCGAGTTTGCCATGTGTGGGATTGGCTGATGTTTGAAGCACCGGCGTTGGGGTTTTCGACGGATGCGATCGCGCGGGTGTATGGTCAGGATACGGCGACGGGGGAGGAGCCACTGAATGCCCGTACAGGATGTATAGGCTGTCCGTTGGTGCAGCAAGATGCCGCGCTCGATCGGGTGGTGGCGCAACCGGAATGGGCGTATTTGGCTCCATTGCAACGCCTGCGGTCTTTGTACTGGGAGGTGAAGAAGCCGCAATATCGCCATCGCAAGCATGGGGAGGTCAATAAGGATGGGAAGCTGGCGGCGAAGCAGAATCGCTTGGGGCCGCTGACAATTGAGGCACGGCGATGGTTGTTGCAGGAGGTGCTGGGGATTCAGGGGGAGGTGAATGCGGCGGCGCGGCGGCTGGAGATGCCTGAAGTGGTGTTGATTAATGCGGTGGAGTTGGCGCGGATTGAGGCATTGATGGCGGCGAAGACGTTCCCGGATAAGTGGGATGGGACGGAACCTTATGGGGATGAGTGGTTTGAGCCAATTCTGCCCGATGGGAGCGTTCAACCACTTCTCTGGGATTTGCCTGACGAAGAATAATGATTGTTTTGCAAATGGGGGAGCTTGAGAGCGACTCCCCCGCGCTCAGCTATAGCATTGGGACGTACTTGGTCAAAATCCGCATCACGCTGCCGGGAGGCATCTTCAACGGCTGATCTGGATCAGGTGCGGTTAACGCTCCACTCCACTCAAAAACCTCAGCAAAGCGAAGCTGATGCAGAACGTGCACGATCGAGTTCACCCCCTGACGTGAACCAATCAGGAGAAGTCGGACCGGTTCGCGACTGGATGCCGAGTTGGCATGGATCTCAAGGGAAATCCGGATATCGGTGGGAGCAGTGCCCCCTTGCAAAAAGTCCCTGGTCGTTAGTTTCATAGCTGTCGCCTAAATGGACTACAAGTTACGACTATCATAGCAGGTCTGTAGTCCAATTGGACTCGTTTTCTTTACTAGCTCCTAAACCTCTGTCACGATTAGGAACATGGGTAAAGCAGGACGAGCCTTGGGAAAGGTATTAGCAACCTACAGCATTAGCCAGACTCAACTGGCGGCAGAGATGGGTATTGGACGATCAAATATCTACCGCTGGGTTAATGAAGTCCGCGATCCCAACTCGGAGACCGTTTTGAACATCATGAAGGCACTGGCGACTATCAATCCTGACGCCTCAGCAACGTTCAAAGCCCTTTACATGGATGAGCAACCCTAGGCAAGTTTCCAAAAATACCGGTGCCACTGGAGCGATTCGAGACTCGGATAGTATTCTGAACGGTTGGGTAAGTGAATTAACTCATCCTCAAAATCGTGCATGGATTTGCTAGCCACGGGCGCTTCCTCAGAAAAGCGATCGCGGGGAATAAGAATCCGGTAATCATCACTAATCCCAAACCAACCGCGATCGAAAGCCCAATGGTGATTTTTGCAAAGGGCAATACCATTGATAAAGCGATCGTCACGGAACTGAGAGAATGGCTTGATATGGGAGCCATCCACAATATTCTGACTATCTGAACTAATTATTTTTAACCGGCAAAAAGCACAACGTTGTTCGTATAATGAAACAACAATTCGACGAAAGGCAGCACTTCTAACAAAAGTCCGATCCTCGTCTTTGAGATCCTCAGTCCTATAAACTAGACCGCCTTGGTCAAATAACTTTAGTTGAATAGCCTTAAACTCATCAACATTATAAAGAGCCTTAATTTCCTGCGATTTCTGTCCAAACCAAGTCTGGATTAAAGTATTAATCAACTGAGTTCGCGCCGGTTCGGTTTGTAGTAACTCAAATAACTCATCATCGAAATAGGCATAGCTAACGGCATCTTCTAAAGCCTTCAAGGTTCTAACTTTTACCCTCGATCTAATCACAGCTTCAAAACCAGGATTAGGGGCAAGGTGCCAGAAACCATCACCCGTGAGGTGAAAAAATGGTAGCGCAATGTTGGAGTGATGATCAGTGGAAACTAAATGCGTCCAATATTTCAAAAAAGTAGCAATTAGCTCAGGAGATAGATAAATACGATTCTGTTGAATTTTACCCTGTGAGATGAGTTCAATGACTGATAATAATAAAATGGGCTTATGAGGCGCTGTACCATGAGAGCGACTGACGTTCAGCTTTGAGAATTTTTGATTATAGAATTTTAAGTCTTTCATAGCTTACGATTTAAACTCTGCGAGGGAGCAAACTAGGGTGCATCCCACTTTCGTAACCCTCACCCTAAATCCCTCTCCCAGAGGGGGAGAGGGGCTTTGAATCTCGCTCCCCTTCGCCCATTTTGGGAGAAGGGGTTGGGGGATGAGGGCAAATTTGCAAATCTGGGATGCTCCCTGTGGGATCGGGTGCATTCCACTTTCGTAACCCTCACCCTAAATCCCTCTCCCAGAGGGGGAGAGGGACTTTGAATCTCACTCCCCTTCGCCCAAAATGGGCGAAGGGGTTGGGGGATGAGGGCAAATTTGCAAATCTGGGATGCTCCCGCAAACTAAACCATCCACTCATAGTGCGATCGTTGCCCTAACAGCAATTAAGACGGGTTCCCGGCCTGTAAGAGTTGCTCAACCGTCAGGTTCAGTTCCGGCAAGAGAGACGATTGAATGCGATCGCTCCCAACATACTCGATCGCTTCATACAACCCATCAACCAGCATCAGCACCAGCACCGTTGCCCTGCTGGGATCAATAATCCAATACTCTGCAATCCCACGCGCAGCGTATTCAGACCGCTTAAACCGATAATCCCGATCTTCATTCGCTTTACCAGGAGACACCACCTCCACCGCCAGCAAAGGAGCCGGCATATCCTCCGTAATGGTGCTGCGTCCCGATGCTAGCAACACTGCCGCGAGCGCTTCTCCTAAAATCATTAAGTCGGGTATCCTCGCCCGACCGGCCACTACCAGTTCCGTATCCATTCGTCGCAATTGTTGGATCGGCACTAGCTGTAAAAATTGCGCTAGTAAAAACAGCGAAATCAAAAGATTTTGTGGGCTTTCAGTCGGCATCTCAATGATTTCTCCATCTACAAACTCTCGCCGCCCTTCAAAGGCATCTTCCAGAGCAAAATAGTCCGCTAATGTCAATTTTGTCGTAACCATCCTTACCTCTCTGCTGCAATAATCCCAGTGTACTCAAATTCACTTGCACATGAAGCACACCAATGGTTTTGGCTCCCTGTTCGGAACGATCGTAGTCCGGTTCTAGTCATTAAACACCTGCAACAACCAGCGGTTAATCTCGCCATCCTCCTGCGTTTGACTGCGCTTCAGCGCCTCTTCCACCAGCGCCATAGCCAATCCCGGTAGCACCTGCGACTCGCGAATCTGCTTGCTGCCGCCGCCTGCCACCGCAAAGGCAAAAACGGCTGCCACATTGACATCCACTACCCAGTATTCCTGCACCCCGAATCGTTCATATAACAATCGCTTACGTCCCAAATCATCACTTAACGTAGTTGAAGCAATTTCGATCGTCAGTTGAGGTGTACCATACTCATTCACATCAATTGGCGCATTCTCTAAGGGCGGAAGCCGAAATGTTGAACCAAGGTAAAACGCAATATCTGGCTGACAATCTTGGATGCCTTGCTTGCGAAAGGTTGTGTTGGTTAGCTCTGCACTCCGGATATTTTTTAAGGTTGTAAACAAAACGACCAAGGTTGAGACAATGGAATTTTCGCGCCCGTGCCAGGGGCCTAGTGCAGCCATTTCAATCCTCATCCACCCGTCATCGTAGTAGCACCGTCCCGCTTCGTACTTTGGATCATCCGCTAGCCGAGTGTATGCCTCCCAGGCAGATGCAACCCAGGCATCGGTTACCAAATTTTTGGGTATCGGTAAGGTGTGGACCATTTTCAATTTTCAATGCTCCTTTTCACGGCGAATCTCCCCACTCCCCCAACGCCCCTGCCACTGCCATAATCTCAGTGTACTCAAACTCATTGGGGCTGGATCTCACTAGGGGATACGATTCCCCATTGCGGGCGATCGCCAGCCGCTTCCACATCCGCATCTGGTGAATCCTAGGCCAGCACATCCACTTGCCCATTCCCCGATTCAGCCATTAGGTTGGACGACTACTGAGGGGAACAACCTCCGGTAAATCAGGCGCAATGCCCTGGAACCAGCGTTGATAAAGAGCGTTATAGCTGCCATCCTCAATCAAGGTAGCGAGGGCTTGGTTCACGATCGCAACGGTGGGCGATGTCTTGGGTACAGCAATGCCATAAAATGCCTCCGTTAACCACGGGCGGGCCACCGTGATCTCCGTGAGTCCTTGCTGCTGAATAAAAAATTGGAGAATGGGTGCTTCATGAACAACTCCATCCACCTCCTGCTTAACGAGGGAGGCCAACGCCAACTCCACACTGCCCGATAGGAAAATGCGGCTATCTTGCCAGGATTCGACCCACTTCGCTGCCCAGCTATGCCGTTGGACCGCAATGCGCTTCCCCTTGAGACGCTCTGGCGTGTTGAAGTCTGGGTCGCTCTGGCGGTGGGCGATCGTCAATCCCGTGCGAAAGTAGGGGCGAGAGAACGTGACTTGCTCTAGGGCTTCAGCCGTGATCAGAATGGCACTAATCGCCGCATCCGCCACCCCCAAGTTCAGGGCAGGCACCATGCGATCGAGGGGCAAGCTCTGAAATCGGATCGCTACCCCAGCCGTTTGGCCGATCAGGCGCATCAAATCAACGTCAAAACCCTGAAGATCGCCCTCCGCTGTGCGCCACTGGAACGGGGGAAAGACCGGGTCCGTTGCAATCACTAACGTTGCCCCTGGCGATTCGGCCTCTGGCCGGGGAAAACGCATCTGGCAGTTAGCAAGTAGGAGCATACTGCCACCGCCTAGCAGGAATTGGCGCAAAAACTGAGATCGCGACACACTGGGCATACGGAATTCCGGCGGGCACACAGGCCAGCGGCCAGAGGAAACTGCCTCAGGATATCAAACGAACACCAACCCGGCATCCAAGAACCCGAGATAGCCTGCGCCAACCGAGACGGGGAGAGTAGTCCCCATCGGCCCAGATGTGTTCGCCCCCTTAAACCTTAGCGCTTCCTAGACGGGCTTCCAGGGATTTGAGCAACTCAGTATTAACGCCTGATTCACGCGTCAGCACAATCTTGCCAGTGCGGGCAATTTCGCGAATGCCAAACTTCTGCAACATTTGCACGATCGCCACCATCTTGCCCGGATCACCCACAACCTCCAGGATCACCGAGTCGTCAGACACATCAACGGCCCGTGCCCGGAAAATCTGGGCAATTTCTAAAACCTCGGTGCGGCTGGTACTGGGGGCATTCACCTTAACCAGCATTAACTCCCGTTCCACACAGGGGACTTCGGTCACATCTTGAACCTTGAGCACATTGATCAGCTTATACAGTTGCTTCGTCAATTGCTCGATCACCTGATCATCGCCAGGGACCACCATCGTAATGCGGGAAACCCCCAGTTGTTCCGCTGGCCCCACAGCCAAACTTTCGATATTGAAGCCCCGACGGGCAAACAAAGCCGCAATGCGGGATAAGACCCCCGCCTCATCTTCAACCAGGACAGAAAGTGTGTGTTTCATAAGCTTTCACCCGGCTCTACGCCGACGATCGTGGCAACTGACCACTAGGGATACGTTCCTAGTATAGAAGGGGACCCCAGCCCCAAACTCACCCGGATCTGAAGAAATGTCAATAAAAGGCCCAAACGGCGATCCCCATCTCCCTCGCCCCGTCTTTGCATACTTATCGGGAACCGATCGCGTGCTTAGAAATTCTTTACAGATGGGACCGCTATGTTACTATCTGGATGGTTTGAGGTCGCACTTATGCTTATTGGCTGCATAGCCGTGGTGGAGGAGATACAGGAGTGCAAAATCGAAGAGGATTAGCGCATTTGGAGACTCAGATGCAGCGTACCCAGCCCGAACCAATTCGGATTGGGGTCATTGGTGTGGGCAATATGGGCCAACATCATACCCGTGTGCTGAGTCTGCTCAAGGATGTGGAACTGGTCGGCGTGTCCGACATCAATATGGAGCGCGGGATTAACACCGCCAGTAAATATCGGGTTCGATTCTTCGAGGACTATCGCGATCTGTTGCCCCATGTAGATGCGGTGTGCATTGCGGTGCCAACGCGGCTGCACCATGCGGTGGGCATGACCTGTTTGCAGCAGGGGGTCCATGTCCTGATTGAGAAGCCGATCGCCGCCAGTATTGCCGAAGCCGAGTCCCTGGTGAATGCGGCAGCCGAGTATCAATGTATTTTACAAGTGGGGCATATTGAGCGGTTTAACCCGGCGTTCCAGGAATTGAGTAAGGTGCTCAAAACCGAGGAGTTGCTGGCCCTGGAAGCCCATCGCATGAGTCCCTACTCCGATCGCGCCAATGATGTGTCGGTGGTGCTGGATCTCATGATCCATGACATTGACCTGATGATTGAGTTGGCGGCGGCTCCGGTAGTCAAGCTCACGGCCAGTGGCAGCGGCACCTCTAGTTCCGGTTATCTGGACTACGTGACCGCAACCCTGGGCTTTGCCAATGGGATTGTGGCGACGTTGACATCGAGCAAGGTCACCCATCGCAAGATTCGCCGGATTGCAGCCCATTGCAAGAATTCGCTCACGGAAGCGGATTTTCTCAATAATGAGATTCTGATCCATCGCCAAACGACGGCCAACTATATGACCGATTATGGTCAGGTGCTCTACCGCCAGGATGGGCTGATCGAAAAGGTCTACACCAGCAACATCGAGCCGCTCCACGCGGAGTTGGAGCACTTTGTCGGCTGTGTGCGGGGGGGCAATCAACCCTCGGTGGGGGGTGAACAGGCCCTCAAGGCGCTGCGCTTGGCCAGTTTGATTGAACAGATGGCCCTGGATGGCCAAACCTGGCAGGAGTCGGATCTGGCTAAACAGTTGACGCGGACGGCAAATACAACCCCGATCGCGGTTTAAGGGCCTTTCAGTTAGGCAATCAGATTGGGTTTAGCCATCTAGTGGCTGCTAACCACCAAGGCACCAAGCGCGCCAAGAAACACAAAGGCGAGGGTCAAAGTGTTTCAAGGGGTCTGGGCGTTTTGAATTTGCTGGATGAGGGTCTGTTTGTTGGCTTTGGCAGCAATTTTGAGGCCCATTGTTTTGGCGCGATCGCGCAGTTCCTTGACCGTTAGTTTTGACAGATCTTCGGTAGATTGCTCTGGTGGCTTCAGTTGGCGCAGGCGTTGTTCGAGGTAGACCAGGAGTTGCTCTAGGCGGAGGGCACGATCGATCTCGGCATCCGTGTGCGCGGTGCAAAGCAGTTCGTCGGCTTCCTGGCGGAGGAGTGCCCTGCGTGCCTGGAGGCGATCGCGTAGGGGACGCTGATCCGGTGGCTCTGGTTGATGATGGGGGAGTGCGGGGAGGGCTTCCGCTAGGAGGTCAGCCGCCGCGTGGGCGGTAGCCGTGGCCACCGTGGCAAATTCACCCACAGCCCGATAGAGTTCGCGATCGCTCGCCTGCATCCGTTGTTTCACGCGCTTTAATTGGTCGAGCGTCAGGTCAAAGCTATCCTGTAGGGTTACAGGGGCAACAACTTCAACCGCAACTGGCTTGGGGGCTGGCGGCGGCGCAACCTTCTGAGGTGCTTGTTTCGGCATGGGGGTGATCTCTGGAAAGGGGACTTGCGATCGTGGGGAGCGATCGCCTTAAGATGTCTACTTACCGAGTTTTTGTCTACTCGTCTAATAATGCCTTGCCAATATTCCGGGGATCTTCGCGGGTCCACGCATCGGGATCAGGCTCCGACGGTTTGGGCTTGACACCTCCCACATCTTGGTTGAGCAGTCGATAGACCGCCCGCATCATACGATTAAAGCGATCGAGGAGACTGAGACTTTGATTGCCCTTAACAGATTCAAACTCGTCCTTGACCTCATCAATCAATGCCTTTTGGTTGCGGCTAACCACCTCTAGCTCGTCCAGGACGGCATACAGTTCCTGTTTCTCCTGGGCAACCAGAGCCAGGGTTTGCATAACATGGGCTAATTGCTGTTCCTGATCTTCCAGTTGCTGACGTAACTTTTGGACTTTACCGGCAAATTGCCCCCGGCTGATGGATAGTCCTTTGTAATTCTGCCGCAGATCAAGATACACCTGTTCTAATTCATGGCGCTGAAGTTGGGAGGGCTGGGGCGGGAAGTGACTGGTGGGCGGATATTCGCGAAGGTTGGTAGACTTCGGCATTCGGCGGATCTCCTAGCACTGTACGATCGCAAGGTGAGATTGGGTTTGAACCAGGGTAGGTCAAGCCGTTACCCCGCTACCCCCCAACCCTATGCTGAGCTTGCCCATGACGCACCGTTCAAGCTTAAGTAATCGGGAAGGCTTTAACATTACTTCATGATTGGAGCGTAACCAGCGGGAGTCGGGGGGGACAACCACGCAGACACTCTGGGCACCCAGGTGACATCCAGATCTGGGGGAGAGCGCGGTTCTTTAGTAGCCCCGTTGGCACAGGACGAGGGCAAACCAGTGGTGCGGATCGGTCCAGGTATGCTGGTGGTGTAGGGTGTGAACTTGTAGGGTGTCGATCAAATGGGTTAACTCAAATTTGCGGGAGACTTCGGTCAGGATGGCTTCGCCGCTGGCGATCGCCGTTGCAAACCCCAGTGCTTGTAAGCGAACCGTCTGGGCCTGCTGACAGTCAAGGTACATCTCGATCTGGTGATCGCGGGTATTGTAAAGGGCGCGATGCTGGAAGTGTTCAACGGCAAAGTTGCCCGCAAAACGTCGATTCAGGTGGCTCAGCAGGTTAAGGTTAAAAGCTGCCGTCACCCCTTGGCGATCGTTGTAGGCCGCTTCCAGGGTCGCCACATCTTTCTGGAGGTCCACCCCTAGCAGGCAATAGTCCCCCGGCTGGAGGGCTACGCTGACATGCTGAAAGAAGCGATCGCAGGCCGCTGGGGAAAAATTACCCAACGTGCTCCCCAGAAAACAAACCAGGCGATTCGGTAAGGTGGCGGGGGGTAGGTTTGCCAAGGCTTGCTCATAGGTCGCGACCCAGGCCCGAACCTGAAGCTGGGGATAGTCCTGGAGTAATTGGTGGGCACTGGTTTCTAGGATACCGGCACTGATATCGATCGGGGCATACCAGAGGGGGCCGCCTAGCCGCGTATAGGCATTTAATAAATAGCGGGTTTTGCTGGCACTGCCGCTCCCTAACTCCACTAGTTCACAAGGTCCCGTGAGGTCGGCAATGTCGTTAGCAAAGGCTTGCAGAATTTGGCCTTCCGTACGGGTGAGATAGTATTCCGGTAGCTGGCAAATCTGCTCAAATAGCTGGGAACCGCGATCGTCATAAAAGTAGCGACATGGGACGGTTTTGGGCGTTTGTGTGAGGCCGGTCATGAGTACTGCGGCCTCGGTCTGGAGAGCAGCACTGGGTAGCTCGGCTGGGGCAAGGTGGGTAATGTGGAGGCGATCGGGATAGGCGTGAAGAGCGGGCAGTTTGGTGACGGCAGGGGCACCAACGGTAGTGGGCTTGGGAATCATGTCCTTGGACGGGGAATAGCAACAACAGGGGAAAGCGTGTGAGGGCACCCCCCCTTGAGCATTATCCCAGTCAAGCGAATCCTGGTATCAGAAATCAGCCTGAACAGGTATCAGCAATTACCCTCAGCGACAGGGTTATCCCAGCAACCGGATTATTGACGTTTGAGCGCAATGATCATCGTGATCTCCCCCCGTGTTGGTTCGGGCCAGGTCAAGGTTAGACCGACGCCCTCAATGGCATTAAGCAGGACGATCGCGTCCGTGGGGAGTAGGGGCGGCGATTGCACGAGCGTGGGCTGATTTGAGCCGTGGGCAATGTTGAGTTGTAGCAGCGTTGTGATTTGTGCCACATCTAGGTAAAGGTAGCCCGCATTGGGGCTAGGTAACGGCTGGGTGAGCGATCGGAACCGTTGACTGTGACTGAGGGGGGCGGTCGGGGCTAGGGCCAGTTGCTCCAGTGTGGTCGGCCCACCGCTCAGGGCAATGAACAGGAAATTGGGATCTTGCCAGCCATAGCCCAACCCGGTGGGGTTCTGGGTGTGTTGCCAAATGGTGACAGGCCGATCGCCGATCGTGCCCGGACGAACCTGGTAGCCATTAGCCGCCGCCCGTGTATTGAGTTGGGCCAGCGTTGCCTCAGCCGCCACCCGATCGGCCACTTCCAGGACCAGCGCTCCCCCCCAGCCACGCGTACTGGCATCCGTTGCGGTGGCGATCGCCCCCAGGCCAAACTCACCCCCCAGCCAGCCAAAATCCACCTGGCTGAGATCCATCCCCCAGCGATCGCGTTGTTGTTGGAGAAACCGTTGCCACGGGTTGGGCGGCGTCTCCCCGGTGGGCACGAGGGTAGACCACAGGGCGGTCAAGTTCTGGCCACTAATCAGGGCCATTGTGGTATGGGGGAACTGGGCCAATACCCGACCAGCGGCGGGCTGGTAGTCAACCCCTGGGGCGGCATCCCGCAGGTGGGTAATTGCCTGAAAGCGCAGCCCAACTCCATCCACACCCATCCCAAGCGCAATCGACTGGACGGCCTGGGCCGGGAAGGGCAGCAGGGAAGCCGCTCCTTGGGGACCCAACCGGGGCATCTGTGGCTGCAAGGTTGAATAATCGGGCAGGTACAACCGGATGAGCGGGGTCTCCATCCCCCAATTTTCGGATAGTAGCGCCTTAACCTCCGTTTGACTGGCCCATGTAGGTTGCTCCCCCCGGTAGGCCGCGATCGCCTGCTCCACCACCGCCCGCTCCGGTGATAGGGCCAGAAAATCCCCCAGGATAGCCGTATAGGTGACGCCCCGTGGCGTGGCAATTTCCGTGAGGGTGACTCCCGCGATCGGGGTTTCGGTGATCGCAACCCCAGCGATCGTCCGCAGCCGATTCGCGGTCCGCAAGGCCCGTCCCCGATCCCGAATCCCTAGCAATAACAGGGGGCGTAGGGTTGGGCCTGAATTCGATGGGTCTGGATTCGTTAGGTCTGAGTCCGTGGCGGCGGTGGGGATAACCCCAATCATCAGGCCATTGATCCAGGGACGAATATCCTGCTCGTAGGACAGATTGAATTCCCGTAGCAACATCGGTTGCAGCGCCACCACATTCCGCTGGAGGGCCGCTTGGGCAGCAGGCGTGCCAAAGGCTTCCAGGGTGCCCCAAGCCTCTGGTGTGGTCGTGATGTAGGTGGCCATGACGACGGAGGCGGGCATGACTTGGGCTGCCGCGCGGGGGTCCGCGATCGCCGTGGGCTGGATCTTGAAGTAGTAGTAAGCCCCAATCCCAATCGCCACCACTAAGGTTGTTCCGATCAGGGCAGGAAGCTTTTGTTTCAGTAGCATGGGTAAGCCGTCGTCACAACCGGATACCGTGATTAGGCAGTGATGGCCATGCGCGAGCGTCTTGGATTACATGACCCAGCAGGCCGCTGCCCCCAGGCTGGCCAAGATCAAACCAGGAATTGCCCGAAAAGGCAAGCGTTCCACGGAGTCCGATTCATCCAGGAGGGCGGTAATCTCAAAGTACCAAAACTCTAGATCAACACCATACAAGGACGAAAGGGCTGGGATGCGGTTAAAAAGCTGCTCCATTTGCGCCAAGCTCAGGGCACTGACGGCATTAATACTTTGCATAAAAACCGGATTCAGACGCAAGGTATCTAAAATCGTTGGATACAGGTCCTCCGGGTGGAATGACAACTCATGGACCAACCAATGCAGCCACTCTAACAATTCCCGCACGGGGATCATCACGGGTTGGGGTCCCTGGGGCGAGGCTAACTGTAACCAGCGAATCCGGGGGAAGGTGTACTCGATCGCGGTGGCGGGCATCCCCCAATCATTACAGCGGGAGAGGGGGATCAGGCTCAGGTATTGGGTTGAAGCGGTGGAGCGCAGGTATAGCAGACCGGGTTGAGACTCCAGGAGAACACTAATGGCAAAAGTCGCTTGGCCGCTACGGCTGGCGAGGGAAGGGAGCACCCCCCGCAGTTGGGATTGTAGTTCAAACTGTTGTTGCATCCTATCCCCGTCCTACTGGCTGACCACTGCTAAGCAATACCTGCAATACCTGCAATTAATATCAGATGCGACGAATCGCCCCTTCCTACGATCGGGTGGAAGTCTCACAAGTTCCCCCGCTTTCCCGGTTCTGTCGATGGCAAATAAGTTTATATGTACTATACCATATTGCGTGTCAGCGGCCTACCGAGGTGTCAAAAGATGGCGGGGATAGTCATCGAGGCTGTGAATTTGGCAGGTAAGATGCTGACCCCACAGTCTGTTGAATTCATTTTCGCATGGGCCGATTACGGATGCTTGGCCACCTTATGCTCGATCACGTGGGTAGTGCTGACCCACTCCCCTTTTTCGTTGTAGCTGCGAATCAACCGCTGGCGTTCGGTCGGTGTAACGAGCCACCCCACTTCGACAAAGAATGCCTGCTGCAACCGGATCTGGGTGGGGAAATGGCTAGAGGTGCCGTCGGGTAACAGCAGCATCCGCCGTCCTGACTCAAACGTGAGTTGCTGGTCCGCAATATGGGCGATCGCGGTGAGTTGACGATCGCCAAAGGTCAACTGTTGCCTTAACTGGTGCTCGGCGATCTGATCGATGACCAAGTGGATGGGATAGGTTTCCGAGGGTTGCCAATCCGCATAAGCTGTCGTCGCGGTCCCCTGCCACTCGCCCAATAATTGCTCTACGGTGAGGGGGGGGCGTTCGATCGCGGAACTCCCCCGACGGAACTCCCGGATCAACACTTGGTTACTGATTTGGCCTTGGCGATCGTAGAGTTGGACAAACCGCAGGCGGCGATCGCCCGCAACAAAGCCATACTCGGCCCCGAACTCGCCATAGGGCGCAAACTGAAGGGACCCTTTAGAAAAGGCCCCCGTTGCAAAAAAAATGGTTTGCTTGCCCAGGGTTTGGTAGGTCTGGGAAATATCTGAGATGGGGGTACTCCCGTAGCCCTCTGGTCCGAAACGCTGCAACCGAAAGTGGACAACCTGGTTATCTTCCGTGCCGACCAGGGTGAGCAGGGAGGGGGTTGACTCACCCAATTCCCCCGTGTTGGCAACGGACGTAAATGACCCTTGCCATTCGCCCAGGTTTTTGAGAAAGTTTTCCCAATTGTGCTCGATCATCAGCCGCCCCCCCTTATCTGTCGCCCAGAAGGCATCACCTAAGATTGACTCTACCTAAAATTGGGGGTCCCGCAACTGACCTGTACGGATAGACCAGGGAACTTCTGGTAAAGTTTTGTAATCCGAATGGGTAGTCAATTCTGGCTGAAAGCCATAGGATAGGTCCCTAACGCTCACTCAACACGCCCGACCATGAATATTCCCTTCGCGCTTCCGCACGGGTGGCCCATTCTCCGCTGGCGACGCGTTGCCCTAAGGTACTGCCGCCGTCGTTTGCTACCGCTGCTCTTTACCCTTTCGTTCTGTGCGACGTTTTTGGTGGCGACCCCCACGCCCGCCATTACCCAACTGCCGCGATCGGAAATCCGAGGCGTGTGGATCACGACCAATGATGCCCCGGTGGTGCGCGATCGACTCAAGCTACAAACGGCCCTTCAGCAACTTAAGCAATTAAACCTGAACACGATCTATCCAGTGGTCTGGAATGCGGGCTATGCCATGTACCCCAGCCAGGTGGTGCAGGATCGCGGGATTCAGTCCTTTGCCTATCGGGGCATTGATGGGCAAGATACCCTGGCTGACCTCGTGGAGCAGGGACATCGGCAGGGAATGCTAGTGATTCCCTGGTTTGAGTTTGGCTTTATGGCTCCCCCCAGTTCGGAATTGGCGACGAAATACGCCCAATGGTTAACCCAGAAAATCGATGGGGGGTATACCTCGATGAGTGCCGCTGGCGAGGTCATGTGGTTAAACCCCTTCCGCCCTGAGGTGCAGCAGTTTATTACGGATCTCGTCCTAGAAATTGTGACCAAATATGACGTGGATGGCATCCAGTTTGATGACCACACCAGCCTGCCCCACGAGTTTGGCTACGATTCCTATACCCTTTCGCTCTATCAACGGGAAACGGGCAATGCCGCCCCGCAGCCGAGCAATCCCGCCTGGGTGAAATGGCGGGCCGATAAGATCACGGCCTTTATGGTGAAGTTGCACGAGGCGGTGAAGGCGAATAAGCCCAACGTGATTTTCTCCGTTTCCCCCAACTACTATGACTTTGCCTACAAACTCCACCTACAAGATTGGTTGGCCTGGATACGACGTGGCGCGGTTGATGAACTGATTATGCAGGTTTATCGTCCCGATCTCACCAGTTTTGTGGAGCAAATCAGTCGGCCAGAGGTCCAGGAAGCCCGCCAAAAAATCCCCACTGGGATTGGCATTCTCACGGGGATGCGGAATAATCCCATCCCGTTATCTCAGATTCAATCTCAAGTCCGGGCGGTGCGGGAGCGCAATTTGGGCGTAGCGTTCTTCTACTATGAAAGTCTGTTGACCTACGCGCCGGAGCCAGTCGCCGATCGCCATTCGGGACTTCAGGCCCTTTTCCCCGCCCCAGCCCCCTAGGCCCGATCGCAAGATTCAGCGCTTAGGGGTGGCCGGGTGGCCTGCTGGCTTCAGTAATAGGGCCAGTACACTACGCCAATAGTCCCATCGCCAAGGATTCAGGCGTAAACAGCGCCACCCCGCCTTTAACGCTGCCCACTTTTGTCCCGACTGGTGGTCTCGCCAGGCCTGTCCGATGAGTTGGCCTTGGAGGTGGGCGATCGCGCTCTGTTGGCCTTCAGTCGGGGTAGCGTCGAGGGGAGGGAGGGGTTTGCCCAGTTGGAGGTCATCTTGGCCCCGCGTGAGGCGTTGTTGTTGCAGTTGGCGGGCGATCGCTTCACATTGTTCACACGCTTTGGTGGAGTGAGTGTGGGTTAAAGAGGTATCGTGCAGCCGATAGTAATAGCGAGTTTCGGGTTGATACCAAACCCGACAAACTTCACCCAAACGGAGTTGGAGGTCAATATCATCACAGGTGACAAAGTAGGGACGAGACCCCCCCAGCTTCTTCAGGATGGCGGTACGAATTGCGAAGGTTCCCAAATGGGTACGGACTTTCCCCTGGCATAGTTCCTGGGTAATGTCTTCGGCTTCGTCGCCAGTGTCTAGCGTGCTCACGATCGCACCCCGTGGATCAATTGTGGCAAAGCGACCACAGACCGCGCCAAATTCTGGATGTTCTAATAACCAAGTAACTTGTTGTTGAATGCGTTGGGGGGGATAGTAATCATCAGCATCACAACGCATAATGATTTCACCTTGAGCCGCAGCAAGGCCAAGATTAAAGGTCGCCGCCGCATTCCGTGCTTGGCTTTCAAGAGTACGAATACGGGTGTCCTGTAGGGCCTGAACTTTTTCTAATGACCGATCAGTTGAACCATCATTAATGACAAGAACTTCTAGGGGAACGTTTTGTGCTTGTAATAGGGAACTCAAGGCTGGTGTGATAAACGCCTCGGCATTACGCATGGGGACGACAATACTCACTAGTGACATAGGAATCGGGGGTTCATCAGGAAGCAACAAATAGATGGGAAATTAAGGAAAAATCTAAATTTTTTTAGTTTCAATTTTATGCGTTGCTCAGGGAGCAGCAATGGCAAGATCTATGTTCTGGGTAGGGGTTTAAGTAAAGCCGCCAGGAGCAGTTTCCAGCCCGCGATCGTCCAGGGTAATTTCTGAATTGCTTTCAAGCCGTAGATAATGGCAGTTTGACGTTGCTGACTATTAAAGGCCCACCAGCCATACTTCAACATGAAGTGATGTTGGGAGGCGCGATCGGGTCCCGGTCGCCACAGGGCAGTGGCCTCAAAATGGCCCTCAATGCCCCGTCGTTGCCAAGCCCGTTCACACACTAACCGTCCTTCTTGCCGTTGCTGCTGACAATACAATTCACTTAAGGATCGGTTATGTAATCGGTACTTAACTACGGGTTGGGCCAGATTCGCGAGTTCCCCGATTTCGCCCAAACGTAACCACAGATCGAGGTCGTGGGCCAGACCTAGGGTTTCATCATAACCGCCAATGGCCGCTAGGGCGGTACGGCGCAGCATAACACCGGGATGACACAGACTACTGTGGCCCGCTAGGGCGGCGGCTTGGATCTCAGAATTGTCCAAGGGCAAGCTGAGGCAGGTCAGTAAGCGTCCCTGGTGATCAATGAGGATCTGGGCACCACTCACCCCGACAACCTGGGGATGTTGCTCTAAAAAACTGACCTGTCGGGCAAGGCGATCGGGCATCGCCACATCATCCTGCTCTAGGACGGCGATAAAGGTGCCCCTAGCCCGCTGCCACAGGGCGTTGAGGGTGGGGGTCAGACCACGATTTTTCTGGGTGTTCAGGTGGATGCGAGGGTCTTGAGAGGCATACGATCGCAATAGTTTCAGAGAGGCATCGGTTGAACCATCGTCCGTAATCAGTAGCTCAAAATCGGGATAGGTTTGGGCGAGAACACTTTCAATGGCCGCCGCCACATATTCCTGACCATTGAAAACTGGCATAATAACGGAGACGATCGGCGATTGACTCATCGGGTGGCTGATTGGGGTAATGGTTTACTGAGGGAACAGATCAAGAGTTTCCAGGCTGCCAGTGTGAGGGGACTGAGCATGAGTGCCCGCCAGCCATAGAATAGGGCGGTCCAACGTTGGGCGCTATTAAAGGCCCACCAACCGTATTTCAGCATATAGTCTAGTTGGGAGGCCCGATCGGCGGTTGGACGGAAACGACACCCCGTGGCCGGGATGCGGTAGGATAAGCCGCGCCGCTGGCAGGCGGCATCAAAGATCAGTTGGGCATTTTGCCATTGACTGGCTTGCTGATCGGAGCTAATCGATTGGGTATGGATGCGATATTTAACAACGACTTCTGGTAGATTAGAGACCTCGCCGATTTCAGTCAATTTTAGCCACAAATCTAGGTCTGAACCCGTCTTAAATCGTTCATCATAACCGTTCACCTGCCGTAAGGCGGATTTACGGATCATGGCGCTGGAATGGAGAAAGCTGGTATGCCCTTCCAGTAAAATTCGTTGGATCGTTTCGTTATCCTCGGCCATCCGAATAGTGGTTAAGATGCGATCACGCTCGTCAATTAAGGTAAAGGCTCCCCCAAGCCAAACACAATTGGGATGATGGTGCAAAAAGTCTACCTGGCGCTGTAGACGATCGGGTAAAGCAACGTCATCGGCATCCATGACGGCCAGTAATTCGCCCTGGGCCTGGGCAAGGATTTCATTGCGGGTGGCAGGAACACCCCGATTTTCACGACTGGATAAGCGAATTCGGGGATCTTGAGCAGCATAGTGCTGGAGTATTTTGAGGGAGCGATCGGTGGAACCATCGTCAATAATAATGAACTCAAAATCCTCAAAAGTTTGGTGCAGAATGCTCTCGATCGCAGCTTTAAGGAACGATTGAGAGTTATACACAGACATGGCAACAGAAACCGTTGGTGGCATCATGGGGTACGATATTTTGCGACGATCTGTAAAAACCGATTGACCTGATCGTGGGGATCAAATTCTGGCCGCTGACTATTCTTATAAGCCTTGGCAGATAGGGCGGCATAAAGATCTGGGTCGTGGCGTAGACGCTGCAACGCCGCAACATACTCGGCTGGATCATGGGGAGATTCCACTAAAATACCGCCTTCACCTAGGGTAAAGGGAATACCGCCAACCTTAGCTGCGACGACCGGAATACCATTGATATGAGCTTCCACAATCACACGACCAAAAGTTTCTTTGAAATGGGAAGGAACCAGTAGGATATCCGTGACTTCGTAGACACGTCGCATATCTGATTGGTTTTCCCAGATAGTGACATTAGGCAGGTCACGAACGTCGGCTAAAAACTCATCTTCTTTACCCAGATACCGAAACCACTTACCCTTGACAAAAAGAAAGTTTTCCTCTGGGAGTTGACGCACAATTTGATTTGCCACCTCTAGCCCCTTCTGGGGAACCGGGTTAATAAAGACGATGTACTGACGCTGGCGATCGCGGACCTCGTACTGTGAGCGATCAACAAAGGGTAAAATCGCCTCAACTTCTTGGCCAGTAATCTTTGAAGCGATCGACGCCACAAAAGGGGAATTGGCAATAACATGTATCCCTTTTGCGATGGGATTTTCACGTTCAAAGTATTCCGCCACTCGTGCAAAGTAGACGGTTAAATACCCCCGATTAACTGCATGATTCAGTAGACAACAACGGGGATCATTATCACCCAGGACAACATCAGGTTGATAGGTATTGAGATGCTTATCTAAAACCTTGAGAAAACGATTCTGACTGGCGAACTTGGCAATTAGACGCCAACAGGGATACCCCAAATCATCATCGCGAACAGTCGGAAAGGGAATACGACCTTGTCGGAGCGATTGCCAAAGTTTAGTCCTAAAATGGGGCGATCGAATGCGTCGTGTGCAGAGAACTTCTACTTGCCATCCTTGCTCTACTAGGGCTTGCAAAAGAAAGAGGGTTGAGCGAACCGCGCCCCCGATCGAGTCTGGATAAAAAGTACGTTCAGTCACATATAGCAATTTAGGCATTGACAATTATTGCTCACTTTGCAAAGACCAGGAATGGGGTTGATAAAACTGTGCCTTACCTTGACCCGGTTGTTTACGAACTGCAAATCTAAAATAATCGACCCGATCGAGGGTGTAG
This sequence comes from Coleofasciculaceae cyanobacterium bin_20, assembly GCA_037445115.1. Taxonomy (GTDB): domain Bacteria; phylum Cyanobacteriota; class Cyanobacteriia; order B231; family B231; genus Trichothermofontia. The sequence continues at coordinate 27,569 of JBBILC010000017.1, read as the reverse complement.
GCGGGCGGATCACCCTGGGCCACAAAAACTCGCATGGTATAGGTTCCCATTCCTAATCCCAAATATAGCATCCTGACACGAACCTCGTGTTCTCCTGCGGGCAGATCAAGGTAGACCTGATCATCATAGCTATTGAAAAAAAGTAGGGGATCACCTTCTTCCTGACTGAGATCACGAATCGCAATCCGAACACTGACCCTGCTAATCGCCTCTCTCACCCGACATCGGATACAGAAATCAATCGATTGACCACTGAAGGGGGAAGTTTCTAGGATGTGTCCATCTTCACGAAAAAACAACCCCGTAATATCTAGGCCATTACTATTTTTTAGATCTTTCTCTGATCGGAAAAATTGGCCAGTTATTTTTTGTGAATCCTGAATAAATAAGTCTTCTTCATAGCGCTGCATGGCCGTATGGGTGTCACCCCAAAATAGAGCTTCACCCTTTTTTAGGTAGATAGCTGAGGAACAAATAGCCAGAATGGTATAGGCATTGTGGCTGACCAAAATAAAGGAGGTTCCCTGGTCTTTGAGTTCCCGCAACTTACGATCGCACTTTAGACGAAACTTAACGTCGCCAACGGCCAGCACCTCATCAATGAGCAAAATATTCGGCTTGGCATGGACAGCACAGGCAAACCCAAGGCGGGCAGCCATCCCAGAACTATAGCTATGCACCGGAGCATCAATCGCTTCACCAATCTCGGCAAAGTCAACAACCTGATCAAACTGTTGATGAATCTCTCGATTACTTAACCCCAAAATTGACATATTGGCATAAATATTTTCGCGACCCGTCAAAACCGGATTAAACCCAGCCCCCAATGCAATGAGGGGCGCAACATGGCCTTTGACTTTGACGTTACCCGTATCAGGCTTAATGAGGCCACTGATGATTCGGAGTAGCGTGGTTTTGCCACTACCATTGCTGCCGACTAAGCCCAGAGCTTCCCCCTTGTTCAGGGTCAGACTCACCTGCTGGAGTGCCCAAAACTCTCCCTTGCGGAGGGTATCACTGTGGCGTCCTAGGCCCAAAATTTCACTGCCAATGTCCTGGATGCCATACATCAACGATCGCTTTAAGCTACGGCAAAATTTCTTAGACACTTGATCTACCGTTAGGACAACCTCCTTACTGGCCAAGGATTGATCGACCGTTTCAATCGCACTATCCATCAGAATTAAGCACTCATCCGTTCAATAACAAAAGGGAGTGATAGGCGATAAATCAGCCAGCCCAACAGGAGACTAGCGATCGCTAATAGACTGGCAATCCCGAAATGGGTACTGTCGGGCACCATACCCACCGTGGCCAGATCGCGGGCACTCACCAAGAGGGGGGTCACCGGATTCAACTGGACGAGGGTGGCAAACAGGCCAGACTGGGGGACGGGGAAAATGACGGGCGTGAAAAATAACCAGATGCCAATCAGCAGGGTTAATCCTTTAGAAACATCCTCATACAGGCCCCCGATCGGGGCCAAAATCAATCCAATGCCTGTCCCTAAAGCAATCAAGTGAATTAAAGCAACCGGAGCCAGCACAATCGTCCAGGGGACGGATATCTTAAACCAGATGAATAACCCAACAATTAAAATTAACTTGATGCCAAAATTAACAAAAATTTGACCTAGTTTAGAAAGAATAATAGCTTCGCGGGGGAAGTTAATCCGAACCAACATGGGTTTGGCTGTCGTGATCGCCTGGAGGGGACCGGTGAGGGCCTCCGTAAAGGTTTGCCATAGGGAGACACTGAACATCACATAGGCCGGATAGGGCAGTTCCGTCACCCCCACATTGAGGACATTGGCATTGTTAGCAAGGGTCAGCCCGATCGCCGTCACGATCGGGGGAACAAAGGCCCACGCAAAACCCAAAAGCGATTGACGATATTGGGCACTCATATCCCGCACCATGAGCCGCCAAGCCAACTCCCGCGAGGCTAATAAATCCTGGCCCATTGCTTTCAGGAGAGCAAGGGGGTGTTGCAGACGACTGTCTGGGGTATAGACCACTTCGGGTAGAGGGGAATCGGGCTTTGGCATTAGCTCCAGTGGCACTAGACAGCAAATCCTAATACAAGCAGCAGGCTCGATACGGTCGGGAGCATCCCAGTTTGGGAAAGCCAGCCTCCCGCTTGTTTAACCCAGTTCTTGCCTAGGATACCCAGATTCTAGCCGTTTGTACCATCACGCCTCCCCATCATACCCGGAGATCCCTCTATCCTAGGGGCGTTCGGATTAAATCACGGGGAGTAACCCAGCGTTGCTGATCCAATTGCTGGAGATAGCGCTTTTCTTTGTAGTACTCCTCCTGATAAAAGGCCTGACGACGGGACGCTTCGGCGGTGCCATCCGGATCGGGGCCTGACCCAGTTGCGGCGGTGGCTGAGTCGATCGCGGCGCGCGGATCAGCATCGGTGGGAAGATCGGCAGTGGGGAGGACAGCGGCCAGTTCTTGATTGAGGACGGCTTGGATGTGGTGGAGTTCACGGTTAGCCACCTGCTTCAAGTGTTGGAGGGCTTGCTCGCTGGGATTGCCCACTGGATCAGCAGCGGTTGCCAGTGCGGTTTGCAGAGAGTCAATGTGGGCCTGGGCATCTCGCAGAACTTGGGGGTGGGTCACGGCTTGACTCACCTCTTCCCACATTTTCAATAAATGACGGCAACGCTTTTCACACATGATCCGCTCCAAACTCGCCGAGGCGGTGCGAATCACCAGGGCTGGCCGATAGAGATCGAGGGCGGCCTTCTCATCCAGTTGTAGGAATGGTTGGATTGCCTTGAGGAGGTCTGGTTCCTGGCTCCCCCGATCGCGCAGGGCAGTGACTAGATCGATGCTGGCTAAGTAGGGATAGGCATCGGTGGGAGAGGCGTCGGGCGGTAGGGCGATCGCCGTGTCTTCGAGCGCCAGAATTTCCCGCCAGAGCAGCCGGTGGTGGGAGAGACTCAATTCCAGCTCCCGCTCCGCCATTGTCGTGCGGAGCATTGGTCGGTAGTTGGGACAGTGGAGGTAAATCAACAGCAGTTGGGCTTCCGCCGCCTCACGGAGGCTGAAATCCGCCGATCGCTCCCACTTGTGGGACCGACCATGCCAGCGTTGGCCCCGGACTTGGGTGCGGAGATCATTTTCATAGCGCAGAGTTAGACGCGCATCCCCTTGGCTCAATCGTTCAGCGCAGTGGTGGATGTAGTGGGTGCGGAGCGTGGCGTTGGGGAGTTTACCCAGTAATTGCACGATCGCCTGAACACTGCTCTGGAACTGGTCCGCCTGCGTTAGATCCTTGTCGGCCAGGATCTGCTGAATTTGCCAGTCGAGCCAGAGAGGAGCCTGACGTAATAGTTCCTGATAGTCGTCGGCAGTTTGGCGCTTGAGAAACTCATCCGGGTCCTTGCCATCGGGGATCGTCAGCACCCGCAGTTGGACTTGCCCCTGGTAGGCGAGATCTTCCACTTCGCCGATCGCCCGTTGGGCTGCCTGGGTCCCCGCGCGATCGGCATCGAAATTCAGAATAATCTGCTTTGACTCGGTGTAGCGCAGGAGTTGGTGAATCTGGGGCGTACTTAGGGCTGTGCCGAGGGAGGCTACTACCTGGGTGATCCCCGCCGCATGGAGGGCAATCACGTCAAAATAGCCTTCCACCACGACGGCCTGATCCGTTTTGGCGATCGCCGCCCGTGCCTTATCCAGGGCAAACAGGGTGCGTCCCTTATCGAACAGATCCGTATCCGGGGAATTCAAGTACTTGGGCTGTTCGTCCCCCAGTGCCCGTCCCCCAAAACCAATCACCCGCGACTGCAGGTCATGGATGGGAATCATCAGGCGATCGCGGAAGCGATCGTAATAGCCCCCGCCACTTTTACGGGGCACAACTAACCCAGCCTGCTCCACCAGATCGACGGGATAGTGTTTTTGCGTCACCAGATACCCGTAGAGCGTCTCCCAACCCGCCGGGGCATAGCCTAATTGAAACTGCTGAATCGTCTCCGGGCGCAAGCGGCGCTGTTCATACAAATAGGCAAGGGCCTGCTGCCCCTGGGGTTGGTGGAGGGCGTGTTCATAAAAGCGGGCCGTCAGGGCCAAGATCTCGTAGAGTTGCTCCCGGACCGTCAACTGCCGCTGCAACTCCTGGCGTTGCTCTGGTTCCAGGGTGGTGACGGGCACCTGGTAGCGGCGGGCCAAATCCAGGACAACATCGCTGAATGATTGCTTGCCCAGTTCCATCAGGAACTTGATCGCATTGCCCCCGGCACCGCAGCTAAAGCAGTAGTAAAACTGTTTGCCGGGACTGACGGTAAAGCTGGGGGATTTGTCATCGTGGAAGGGACACAGCCCAACGAAATCCTTACCCCGTTTTTTTAGCACCACGTGTTCCGAGACGACATCCACAATGTCGGCCCGCTGTTTCACCTGGTCAATGGTATCCGGATGCAGACGGGGAATGTCCATCGGGGTCCAGCGTTAATCCCACCCAGCAGCAATACTGTTTCTATTGTCACTGAAAATTCCCGATCGCGGGGTAGGGAGTTGCCTGGGTTTCGGTGGTCAGGGTTGAACCGGAATTCGGGCACAGCCAGGGGGTTCAGCCATGATAGGGTCAAACGATCGTGCCTTGCCTCCCCTGGAGGATGGCCGCGTTCAAGAACGGTCACCCCGCTCCACGGTCAGGCTCACCGGGCGCGATCGGAGGTTTCGCCAGGACTATACCCCCTCGCCTAGCCCAAAGCCCCCGCCTAATGTCAAGTTTTTGTTACAAACAGGCGGACAGGGACTAGGCATTTACGCCTATTTCTGTTAATTTAATGCCCAGGAATTTATATAGATTTAACAATTACTTTTAACTAATTTTCCCTTGGATACCCCTAGGCACTCCCACAGTGGAGTGCTTTTTTCTGCCCTCCTGCCGATGCTGTCCGGTCCTAGCAGGACCCGTATGCAAGTACAGCGTCAAGCTTAAGGGCTGAAAGCACACTCGCCATTCCCTGCCCCAACAAAGTGCCTTTGTGACAAAAAGCACCCCGTTGCCGGAGTGCTGGATAAGGGTGGCTGCCTGATTGGCTGACAAAACTCGAACTGCCCTCACCCCAACCCCTCTCCCAGAGCGGGCGAGGGGCTTTTGAAGCCGGTTTTGGGATGGCAGTCCCTTCGCCCCTAGTGGGAGAAGGGATTTAGGGATGAGGGAAAAAGATTTGTCAGTCAACCAGGGGTGGCTGCCTTAACGGATATATTCCTTCAGGACACTATTGCGATTGGGATGACGCAACTTCCGTAGGGCCTTGGCTTCGATCTGGCGAATGCGTTCGCGGGTAACGTTGAAGATCTGGCCAATTTCCTCCAGGGTTTTCATCCGGCCATCATCCAGGCCATAGCGCAGGCGCAGTACATCCCGTTCCTTGGGGCTGAGGGTGCCGAGGACACCTTCCAAATCCTCCCGCAGGAGGCTCTTGGAGACTTGATCTTCCGGGGTTTCCCCATCGGACTCAATAAAATCGCCCAGGCGCGAATCCTCTTCCTTCCCGATCGGGGTTTCTAGGGATATCGGCAACTGGGCGGACTTGGCGATAAAGCGCAATTTCTCGATCGTCATCTCCATGCGGGTCGCGATCTCTTCTTCCGTAGGCTTGCGACCCATCTCCTGGGACAGGAGTTTCGTGGTCTTCTTGATGCGTGAAATGGTTTCGTAGAGATGCACTGGTAGGCGAATGGTGCGCGACTGATCAGCGATCGCCCGCGTAATGGCCTGTCGAATCCACCAGGTGGCGTAGGTCGAGAACTTGTAGCCCTTCTCGTGATCAAACTTTTCAGCAGCGCGGATCAGCCCCAGGCTGCCTTCCTGGATCAGGTCTTGGAAGGAGAGGCCCCGGTTCATGTATTTTTTGGCGATCGAAACCACCAACCGTAGGTTCGACTGCACCATCTTGTCCTTAGCTCGCTGCCCTAGGTACAGATTGCGGCGGAATTCCGGCAACCAGCCATTACCGCGCTCCTCCCATTCCTGGGCCAGTTGGGCGTCTAGTGCCCGCCGTTTTTCCTCCACCTGCTTATCGGACGGCTCCTTCCCGGCGGCTTCCCGCAGGATTTCCCGGACGCGATCGCGCTTCCACACCTCCTGTGCCCACTCCACATGGGTGGGAGGTTCCTCCAGGCGCTCGTGAAGATCTTCCTGGACCTGGTAGTAATACAGCAGGCGAGAAATTTCCCGTGCTAGCTCAATTTCCTCGTCGGCCCGGAGTAAACGAATCCGACCAATCTCCTGCAAATAAAGGCGGATAGAGTCTTCCGTGTAGTGTTTCTTCTTGACCTGTGCCTTGCGGCGGCTAGAACGGCCTTTCGCGCCTTTATCGCCGTCCGAGTTGGGCAAGGCGTTGGCTAGCTCCTGATCGTTGTCCTCATCCTCATCGGTTAAGAGATCAACTACCCCATCGGTAGCGTATAAATGCTCCTCTTGGAGGGTGTCATCCTCTACTGCTGGAGTCATTACCTCAAGTAGGGTTTTAGCCTGGGTCATGCCGCGTTCCTCATGCTCCTTTCTTGCAAGAACCTAATACTATAAATAAACCGTTATCCAACCCCGACGGTTGATCAATAGCTGATCAATATCTAGGGAGATCATGCCAGCAATCGCCCGGACATGAATGGATTGACCTCAATCGCCTGCTAGCCGCAAGCGTGGGTGTACAGCTTTCCCAGAGCTTGTCTCTGGTTAAATGAACCCTGATGGTTTCTCATCAAATGATTGCCCTTAAAACACAAGGTCTCTCCGATTGTAGCCTGTCTCACAGAAGACGCATGTCCCTTTGGCGGATTCATAACGGATTAATTAGGGTTCCCTTGATAAAGTTTAAGTGAAGCGACCCAGTTCAACAACCTGATCACAGGTGATCAGCCCTCACTGCACGGGGGTAGAGACTAGATGGACGACCTGTGCCTAGGAGAGGAGAATAGGCCAGCTCGTATGGGCGAGTGCCTCCTCCGATCGCAATGGACGCTCAGACCGGCCCCTCGTGCAGCGCCTCATTCCTAATTTACGGATGGAGCGTTTGTCGTGCCGACTCTAGCTCGCCATGACTGAAGTCGTGACTAGCAACGCTGCGAACGAAACTTTATGTTCGCTGTACTAGGGTGAGTAAAGGGCGCTAGCACCTTCGACTGGGCTGGTATGGTGGGGTACGGATTGGGGTGATCGGCCCAACTCATCGATTGTCGGATGCAGATTACCGGGTGGGGCAGGGATAGGTAGCATTGCCTCTAGGGCTGTGGGTAGGGCGGCTGGCAAGGCCGGCGGCGGGGGCAGTAACTCTAGGGGGAGGTGGCGGAGGAGGATTTTTTCCACCATCGCCCCCCGCAGACTCAGCCAAAGACTGCACTGTTCTGGGGAGAGTAACACCAGGGTGGGACTACCTTGGTGCTCAAGTTTACAGGCAAGATGATAAACGCGTACCCGTTGGTGAATGGGAAACGACTGAACGTGACAGAAGAGTTCACCACGATAGTGCAACCCTTCATGGATGCGGTCATCGCGCCAGAAGCGAAACGTAAAAACTTGGTCGTGCTCAGCAATCAGAGGCAGCACGGAACGCCTCCTTGGGGGGACTACCATGACAGTGTTTGCTTGATGCACCCTTATGAATTCTTTACAGACGCTTAATTCTTGGGTTGTCCTGAGGTCTTTAAAGCCTTGCACATCCCTCTGGCTGGCTTCAGAACAAATAAGTGTTTCTTATCTTTCTGCTGCTAGCACAGGGAAGACAACCGCGCTGCTATACCTGTGCCGCGATCGGCACGATGCCTGCCTACTTCCTATTGTGTGCTAGAAGGGGTTCAACCGGCAATCCTTGTGGTCACGTGTTGTTGCCAAAGTTGGTCCACGGTGACGCACTCAAACCCGCGTTGCTGGAGAATCGGTAGGATCTCAGCTACGACTTGGGCCACGTGTCGTCCGCCATAGTAACCATCATGGAGAACGATCAGGGAACCATTTTGGACTTGACGAAGGATGCGATCGGCAATAATGGCGACCCCTGGCTCGGTCCAATCCTCCGGGACAACGCTCCACATCACCGGGCGATACTGCCACGATCGCAGCAATTGCAACGTGTAGGGGGTGAAGACACCATTGGGGGGACGCACATCCCGGATCGTTTGTTGGACAAAGAGGGGGGGCAAGTCACAGGCGATCGCAATTTGGTGCTGGGTGGCCTGGAGTTCTTGCCGGAGACCCACCATGCCCAGGCGCGGGAACAGGCGGTGGCTATAGCCATGTAACCCGAGCCAATGCTGGGCGGCATAGACCTGACGGGCCACCTGGGGGGCACGGGCCACACAGGCCCCCAACCAGAAAAAACTAGCCGGTACCTGATAGTGATCCAGTACGGCGAGGAGATCGGGGGTATAGGTGGGGTGGGGACCATCATCAAAAGTCAGGGCCACGATCGGCTGCTCGGTAGACCCGGCCCACAGGCACTGGGGAAAACAGGGACTCAGAAGGCGGTAAAGTGGCCCATAAAGGGGGGCAAAGTGCATAGGGTCTTAGGAAAAGGGTGAAGAAGGTGTCCCCTTGATGGTTCTGATATTGTCAACCCCAGCCTAATCCCTAGGCCGAGGGCAAGGTGTAGGCATGGGCGGCGCGGGTAGACCGTTGTTTTGCCACGGCAAGATTTGCCTCAGCCGCCGCGATCGTGCAGGGGCGTTGGAGCGCACAGCAAACCTGACGTGCCCAGGCGGATTGGATTAAGGAGTTTAAAATCTCACCAGTAATGGGCTTGACAAGGTAACCATCCACGCCTAGGTTATGCTCCTGACGTGACCAACGGGGGGCATGGGATTCACTCACCACGACGATCGTCATGCCACAGTCGTCAGTCAGATTACGGAAGCGCTGGACGATCGAGGTATGCCAAACCGATTGGCCACTGGCCAGGATCAGCAAACAGGGAACGGCGTGATTAACGTGCTTCACCGCGTCTTCCAGGGAAGAAACCATAATGACTGAACACTGCACCATCCCCTCTGGAAGTCCATACAGCCACTGGAAATCCTCTGCTGATTGCCCTAAAACCAAGATATAGCTCTGTAAGTCCCCCATTTTGAGTAACCTATTGGTTAGGTGAAGTCATTCTTTGAAAACATGAGCGGGTGTTTCATCGAGCGGCCCCATTGATGGGGAGCATGATATTTCGGCCTCTGGTCACTATCTTTCGTCACTAATCTTTCGTCACTAATCTTTCGTCACTGCCTTTCGTCACTGCCTTTCGTCACTTCATATCGTAGCCGAGGGTGATGCCTGACCAGTTTGCTGCTGCATACAGCCGTCCTCTATGTAATAAAGTACCTTCTATCCTTGCAAACAAGGGGCTGGAGCACCGTACCTGTACCCCACTTGGTCTAGAAGTGCTGTCAATTGGCGTCCGCATCAGTTTGCTTCAGCATGAATTCCTATCATTGACCCATGATTAATCATGACAGGTTATCCACGGTGTTTTTATTGTAGGCAGCATCTCGATATTTAGGGATTAACTTCCATTTTTTTTTAGTTTAATCAAGCAAATCGGCAAGCTCGATACATTTCTTAGGATAAACAGACTTCATAATTCACCCCTAGAAAAATCTTTGTGAAGAATTGAGCAACTTCCTAGGGAAAATACGATGGCGAGATCAAGCCAACCCGAGCCTGAAACGACTGGAGAACCAGATTGTCGCTGCATGGCTCTGCGGATTAGGCTGATCCCTTGGTCGGAAGGTGGGTAATCGGTAGTCCCTTGGGCATGGACAGGCTGTAATCTTTCCAACACCAAAAACGTTGTTCATCCTGAGAATGCCAACGTTCTGCGCCTAGCCTTGGTTTGCCAACCAAGCACGATCGGTCAGGCAACGCCAAGCCATGAATCAACAGCCTTGCTAACAACAAGACACCACCCCAATAAAATGGGGACTTGTTGGGTGGTGTCGAGTGTGCGAGACCCAACACCTTCAAGGGCTTTGTTGGGTCGCACTGCGTTTGACCCAACCTACAAAATCAAACTTGATAGACCACTAGTAGCTCGAAAAGTAAGTTCTGCAATGTTCGTAGTGCTGGCTTTAGCCTGCAACGACTAAGGTCGTTACTACCAACGTTGCGAAACTTTATGTTTGCTGTACTAGGCTTGCTGCTGCTGGAGAATTTGCTCAACCAGTTTGTCTGGGACAATTTGCAGGTGATCGTACTGCCAGCTAAAGGTGCCCACACCAAGGGTGAGCGATCGCAGTTCGACGATGAGGTTCTGGATTTCCGCCTGGGGAAGGTAGGCCGAAATATCATCCCAACTTTTCCAGCCTGCCTTGGCTTCATAGCCGAGAATCTGGCCCCGGTGACCGCTAACTAGGCGCAGGACGCCGGCCGTAAAATCGTTGGGCACGGAAATTGTCACCGTCAGGATGGGTTCGAGCAAGGTCGGTTCACAGCGGCTCATGCCCTCCTGCATGGCCAACCGAGCGGCCTGCTTAAAGGCTTGCTCCGAGCTATCGACCGAGTGGTACGAACCATTGGTTAAGGTGACGGCAATATCCACAACGGGGAACCCCAGGGGACCGTGGCTGAGGTATTCACGCACACCCGTTTCCACCCCTGGAATATATTGCTTGGGCACGACCCCACCGACGATCGTTTCCGAGAAACTGAAACCTTCGCCCCGTTCCAAGGGTTTGATGTCGAGATAGACATCGCCAAATTGGCCATGCCCACCGCTCTGGCGCTTATACCGCCCGTGGACCGCGCTGATCGGCTTGCGGATCGTTTCCTTATAGGGGATTTGGGGCGGATTGGCTGTCATGGGTAGGTTGTACTTGCGGGCAAGCCAGTCCAACGCCACTTTCAGGTGAATGTCCCCCTGGCCCCACAGGATGACCTCATGGGTATCGCCGTGTTGTTCCCATTGCAGGGAGGGATCTTCTTCCACCAATTTGCTCAAGGCACTACTGAGTTTGACTTCATCGTTGCGGTTCTCCGGCGCGATCGCTAAGGCGTAGACAGGCGTCAACGGCTCCACGCGATCGAGTTTCAAATCACTGTCGGGGCTGAGGGTTTCCCCCGTCGTGAGGCCATCCAAGCGGCTGATGGCAATCACTGAGCCAGCCGGAGCCGTGTTCAGGCTTGTACTTTGGGCACCCATCAGGGCATAAAGTCCCCCCATCCGCAGGCCATTGAGGGTCATGCCATCGGTCAGGGTGCCACACCATACGCGCACTAGGGACAACTTGCCCCCCTGGGGGGTATAGGCATTTTTGAGAACTTGGGCAATAACTGTGGTTTCCGAAGCCGGTATCCCGCGCCGTTGGGCCGTTTCAGCGGGGTTGGGCGTTTCTGCCACTAGGGCTTGCAGGAGCGGACGCACCCCAAAGTCATCAGTGGCAATCCCAATAAAGACCGGGACCACCAAATCAGCGCTGAGATCCTGTTTAAGATCCTTGAGAATTTCGTCGGTGGGTGGCTCAACCTCATCCAGAAGTTCTTCGAGTAAATGATCATCAAATTCCGCGAGGGTTTCCAATAATTCCAATCGGGCAGCCTGTTCCTGATCCCTTAACTCGGGGGGCAGGGGAACGACATCGGCGGCAGCCCCCGGATGATACTGATAGGCCGCTTCCGTGATCAGGTCAATGTACCCAACCAGTTGTGCGCCCTTGCCAATCGGATACTGGCAGGGAACCAGGGGCCGACTAGAGACGCTTTTCAGCGCCGTGAGGACCTGGTTAAAGTTGACATAGCACCGATCTTCGTCGGTGCAGACCTGGTCTAGCTTGTTGATAAACACCAGGTGGGGAATTTCCCAGTCGTCCAGAAACTTAAACAGGGGAGAGAGGGTTAGAACCCGCTCACTGTTCGCCTCACAAACCACGATCGCCGCATCCACCCCCACCAGGGCATCATAGGCTTGTTGGGCCAATTCGATCGACCCGGGACAGTCGAGGAAAGTGAAGTGAATATCCCCGTAGTCCGTGCTGGCCAGGGATACTTCCGTCGTCATTTGGCGGGCACGGGCTTCTGGCGTATAGTCCCCAACAGTATTTTGATCTTGAATACGCCCCTTGCGGGAAGTGGCACCCGTTACAAAAAGTAAGCTTTCCAGCAAGGTCGTTTTGCCACTGGAATAGGGACCCACGATGGCAACATTCCGCAGTTCCCTCTTGTTGTTTTCACTCATTAGCGATCACCTCAAATCTTAAATAAATCTGAATTGACTGGTTCCAAGTTAGCGCAATATTTCTTTATGATTTGGGAACCCAATCCAGGCCAAAACTAAACCGGAACAGGCGGGGACAATCGCGCCTGATCGAGTGAGTTTATGGGCTTTTACCTGCTTTCTATCTTAAGAAAACAAAAAGTTTGGGATTAAGCGGTGTGTCTAATTGACTTTGCCTATTCCCTAGGTTGCTCTCCTAACCCGCTTGATCGTAAGTCCCTATTAAAACCTACGCGATGCACCATTGACAGAAAGGAAACGTGAAATTTAACGAGGTTGTCCCAGGGTGGTGATGTAGAGAACTGCTTCTTCAACGGGAATGCCCAGGACTTCATTCACTTGATCATCAAAGAAGCCCCCAATCCCACTGACGCCCAAGTCGAGGTAAATGGCGGCCAGATTCAGCCGTTGGCCCAAGTGGCCCGCATCCAGGTGCAGATAGCGATAGGCCCGATCGCCATACCGATCGACCGCAGCTGACAAATCCGCCGTGTGAAAGACGACGGCTGCCGCATCCCGCCCCAGTTCTTGGCCCAGGCAGAGATAGTGTAATTCGCGGCGAAAGTTTTTAAAGCGAATTTGCCGTAATTCCTGAGCTTGGGGGGCGTAGTAATAGCAACCCGGTTCCAGTCCCTCCACCGCCGTCACCACAACAAAGCTCTCGATCAGTTGCAGATCGCAGTAGTCCGGTGTCCCGTCCAAGCCCTGTTCCACGTAGTGCTGGGGTTGGTAGGTAAAATCCAGTAGGGCGATCAATTGCTGGTAGGTGAGGCTGCCGCCCGTATAGGCACGGGTCGATCGTCGCTTGAGGAGGGTTTGCTCTAGCCCTTGGAGGGCCTCCCCCCAGGCGATCGGCTGAGTCTGGCAGGTCAGTCGCGTACAGAAGGGGAAATTGTATTTGTCAGTAGGGGGGGGAGCATCGTAATTCCAGGGTTGAACCGCCTCAGCATCGGCAGGGATTTGGCTGGCCTGGTGCAGGGCGGTCAGGAGGGTACCGTGGGGCAGATCGGTCTCCTGGAGGTGACGGGCGGAGGGTTGGGTAACGCGGGTCATAGGCAAGTTCTGTTCGACCCGCAGGCGATCGGCCAACAGGATCACCGCCAGGGCACCTTCCTGGGTGGGATCAAGGTAGAGCAATTGGTTCAGGGTGTCGTCGGCAAAGCCCGCCAGGACGTGGGGCCGCCAGTCATTACAGGCCGCTGCCAACTCCAGATTGCCCAAGAGATGCCCCGTATCCAGGCAAATGCGTCGATAGGCCCGGTCCTGGTACCGCCAGACCGAACGGTAAAAGACACTGGTGATCACCAGGGCCAGATCAACCGCCTCCAGGGCCGGATGCCAAAAACAGGCCGATCGCAGATCAGGCCAGGGCCGGCTCTCCCAAAAACAGAGGAGGGAATGGCTGCGGGGCTGGTAGTTATATAACCCTGGTGGTAGGGGGGCCGTTCCCCGCGCGATCACGTAGATCTCAGCGGGATACAATCCACCAGCGGAGGGGGCAGCCCGGAGATAAACCGGCTCCCCGGTAAGGGTGGGGATGCGGGCGGTGAGGCCATAGCTACAGAAGAAGAGACGGGATAGCCGTTGCCACCAGGCAGCTTGGAAGGCGTCGCTATCGGGATGGGGAGGGATGATCTGGGGCGATCGCTCAACTAAATAGGGTTTCAGGGGATAGTCGGTCCCCAATTTATACTCTTTAAAAGGGATGGGCTGTTTTTCCCAGTCTAAGCCCTGGCTGTGGGCCGCAATCGTCTCTGGGGCGTACTTAGTGCGCTCATGGTAATACTCAGCGATCGAAGGAGGGTTAGCTGACATGGTTGATGGGCATGATGGGCGGGTGATCGAGAACACTCTGTGCTTGATTGTACGCGACGGCACCCACCTCCTAGGGCATTGAGGGCTAGAGTACCCGTGGTCAGGCTGCCCCCTTCGCCACTTGCCGCTGATGCTTGATATTTCCCTATCGGTACATTGCTTGGACAGGACACACTCTCACCCGAAGCGGGGTGATGCCATCCTGCTGATTACCCACGGTAGCCCAGATTCCCGTGCCCAAAGGGCGGTCCAACACCTGACTCACCAGGTCCAACAGGCGATCGCCCCTGGCAGTACTTTAACGTTGGGGAAGCCGATTCCTTGGGTGGGATTGGCCTCCCTGGAACAGGGGGAGTCCCCCCTCTATGAACAAATTTGCCAATTTGGTGCGGTGGCGACCCAGGCTGGCTATAATCGTCTGCAACTTTTTCCCCTGTTTCTGCTCCCCGGCGTGCATGTTATGGAAGACATTCCAGCCGCCCTCCGGCAAGCCCAAGCAGTTTTGGGTAAGGACGTAATGCTTGAGCTTCGGCCCTATTTGGGCGCGTATTCCGGGTTAATCCATTGGCTGCACAACCAGCGAGTAGGGACTGTTGGCCTACCGCGCATTCTGCTGGCCCACGGTAGCCGTTTACCCGGTGCCCAGCAGCGGGTGGCAGCAGTGGCCCAAGCGTTACAGGCAATACCAACCTATCTGACGGGAACCCCAACCCTGGCCGACGGTTTACAAACCCTGGCCCCTGGGGTGCGTGGCCCCGTTCGTATCCTCCCCTATGCCCTCTTTGAAGGCCGGATGACCACCGCGATCGCCCAATTGATCGACCAATTAGCCCCCCACTTTCCGGGGCTGCACCTACACCTGGAGCCTGCCCTGGGGGCCGATCCCACCTTTGCTAACCTGATTGCGAGCCTCCTGATAGCCGCCCCTGAGTCAGGAGCAGGGTCATGAGTCAACCCCCCTCGGATCTGCCCGCTTCTGACCTCGGTACCACCTCCGCCACCGAACTGATCCAACGGCGGCGGGAGTTGCGCCGTCAACGGCGGGTGCGTGGCTTTCAATCTGTGTGGCGGGCGCTGGCGATCGGGGCGATCGCGGGCAGTGTCGTGTGGATAACCACCCTGCCCATCTGGGTGCTGCGGTCCCCGGAACAAGTCACCATTAGCGGTAATCGCTACCTATCCGAAGCGGCCATTCGTTCCCTGTTGGATTTGGACTATCCCCAATCCCTGGTGCGCCTAAAGCCGGAGGACTTGGTACAAACCCTGGAGTCCCACGGCCCGATCGCCCAAGCGGTGGTGACCCGGCGGCTCGATCCCCCTGGCTTGACCGTGGTGGTATGGGAGCGCCATCCCGTTGCCCAAACCGTGGCCAGTCCAATGGCAGCGACGGCCCCGAACGATCGTCGGGTGCTTCCGGCTGGGTTAATTGATGCCAGTGGCGTCTGGATGCCCCTAGCCAGTTATGCGGACCTCGATCGTCAGATTGAACTACCTACCCTCAAGGTGTTGGGGCTGCAAGAGCAGCACCGCAGCCAGTGGCCCGCGTTCTATCAAACCCTCCTAGCGAGTGGCGTGAAGGTGAGCGAAATTGATTGGCGTAATCCCGCCAACCTGATTCTGAAAACCGAGATCGGCGTTGCCCATTTTGGTCCCTATAGTTATCGTTTTCCCCAACAATTAGAGATGCTAAAACGGATGCAGACCCTCCCCAAAAAAGTGAAAAGTAGTCAAATTAGATACATTGATCTGCGCAATCCAGAGGTTCCTGTCCTCCAGATGCAGCCACCCCCCCCGTCACCCCCCCGTCACCTCCCAGTTCCTAGTCCCAGCTAGGGCGCATGACAGTATATATGTTCTTTTTTGAGGGAATGTTGATGAAAATAGCTGCCAACCCGGTACCCAAGCTCCTTAAAAGGCTGCTTAATATTTAGCCCCTCGTCATTTGCAAGACCGTGGTCCAGAATAAGTTTGGTTTTTCTAGCGATTTACCCTATAGTTGTCTAGAGTTGTCCAGCCTTTAACAACTGTTTATAGATAAAAGCACTTCCCCCCATCAATGAGCCTTGATATGGAGCAGGTGTCCATTCACAACAGCTCTAGCCATGCTGAGCCGCAATCTATCTCTTCGCCAACCATGAACTCTTCTAATCCGTTTGGCAACTCAGGGCATCGTCGCCATGCCTACGATGCAGCATCTGATCCCCGCGAGAGCGGTGAATATAGTATTGTGCCGAGTAGTGTCGCCCGTATTAAGGTGGTGGGCGTTGGAGGCGGGGGGAGTAATGCCGTCAACCGCATGATTGCCAGTGACCTGTTAGGGGTTGAGTTTTGGGTCGTGAATACAGATGCCCAGGCGTTAATGCAGTCCAATGCTCCCCAACATATCCAAATTGGCCAAAAGCTAACGCGGGGGTTAGGGGCTGGCGGTAATCCGGCGATCGGCCAGAAAGCCGCAGAAGAGTCCCGTGATGACATTGCCAGTGCCCTCGAAGACGCTGATTTGGTCTTTATTACCGCTGGGATGGGCGGGGGAACGGGGACGGGGGCTGCCCCGATCGTCGCGGAAGTGGCTAAGGAAATAGGGGCATTGACTGTGGGCGTGGTCACCCGCCCCTTTACCTTTGAGGGGCGTCGGCGCACCACCCAGGCAGAAGAAGGGATTGCCGCTCTCCAGGGTCGGGTCGATACCTTGATTGTGATTCCCAACGATCGCCTCTTGTCGGTCATTTCCGAGCAAACCCCAGTCCAGGAAGCTTTCCGCACGGCAGATGATGTTCTGCGACAAGGGGTCCAGGGCATTTCCGATATCATTACAATTCCTGGTTTAGTCAACGTAGACTTTGCCGATGTCCGAGCGGTGATGGCGGATGCTGGCTCGGCCCTCATGGGGATTGGGATGGGATCGGGTAAATCCCGCGCCCGCGAAGCCGCGATGGCGGCCATTTCCTCCCCCTTACTCGACTCCTCCGTCGATGGGGCCAAGGGGGTCGTCTTCAACATCACCGGGGGCGATGATTTAACGCTCCATGAGGTGAATGCGGCGGCAGAGGTCATTTACAAAGTGGTCGATCCCAACGCCAATATTATTTTTGGGGCGGTCATTGACGAGCGTCTCCAGGGTGAAATTCGGATTACGGTGATTGCCACGGGCTTTAGTGGTGATCCCCAGGTGGCGGCACCCCCCGTGAAGGGAGCGGTGAAGCGCCAAGTGGTCGCCCCCCCGGTCAGTCGGCCCGCGCCGTCCATGCCACCGAAGCCGCCGGAACCCAGTCGGGGCCAAGTCCCGAATGACCCTGATATTCCGGAATTTTTGCAACGCCGTCGTCCCCCCCGCTAGCTTGAGGAACCCATGACCGCTTTAACCATTCCGATCGTGCTCACGATCGCGGGGTCGGATAGTGGGGGTGGGGCCGGGATTCAGGCTGACCTGCGGACCTTTGCCTGTCACTGTGTGCATGGAACCAGTGCCCTGACCTGTGTCACGGCCCAAAATACGATCGGGGTCAGTCGCGTTGATGCCCTGTCGCCAGAGGCGGTGGTAGCCCAGATTGAGGCCGTCAGTCAGGATATGACGATCGGGGCTGTGAAAACCGGAATGTTGTTAAATGCTGACATTATCAAGGCCGTGGCCGAGTCATTAGTGCGGCTATCCCTAACCCATGCCCTCGTGGTGGACCCGGTGATGGTGTCACGGGCGGGGGTACCCCTCATCGATGACACGGCAGTGCAAACCCTAAGACAAGTGCTGCTGCCCTTGGCCCAGGTGTTAACCCCGAATCGCTACGAGGCCCAAATTCTGGCGGGACAAACGATTCAAACCCATGCCGATATGGAACGAGCAGCCCGGCACATTCAGCAATTGGGGCCAAAGCGAGTCTTGGTGAAGGGAGGCGGCATGGCGGGGGATCTCAAGGCGATCGATGTGTGGTACGACGGCGATCGCCTGCACACCCTCAGCACCGAAGTGGTCGATACGCTCCATACCCACGGGACGGGCTGTACTCTTTCGGCAGCAATCGCTGCTAATCTCGTCCTGGGTTATGACCCCCTTACGGCTACCCGGCGGGCTAAGCACTATGTCACCACAGCCCTCAAGTACGCCCTAGCGATCGGGCGAGGGCAGGGACCTGTGGGGCATTTTTTCCCCCTGCTTCAGGGCGATCGTACCCACCTTAGGTCACCGTCTGCTTGACCTGAACCTGCATTAGCCATCTGGGGCGACTCGTGCCATAATCCAGCACAGAAGGCACGGTGAGAAGGGGAAATGACCATGGGCCAGGTAGAAGGACGTTCGCAAGACCGCTGGCGAGGTTGGCTATGGGGGGCGATCGGGGTCCTTGGGGTCGGCATCACCCCCCAGCCTGGAATGGCCCAGTTCCCACCCACGACGCCTATTTTTGAGCATTTGACCCTCAGCCCGGATCTTGCCGTGATGGGGGATCCGATCATTCTGGACGGCGTCAGTGGGGGATCGATCCCAGCCCGCCAGGTCGCTGGGCGGCGAGATACACCAACGGGAGCCTGCCTGGGGTTCGTCGAGCGGGCACCGGATTTGACCCTAACCCTGACGGACTTTTTTGACTACCTTAGCCTCCAGGTGATTAGCCCCAGGGATACCACCCTAGTGGTGCGGGGACCCGGCGGCAGTTGGTGCAACGATGATTATGCGGGCACTAAAAACCCTGGCGTGGCTGGCCAGTGGTTAGCAGGCACCTATGAAATTTGGATCGGCTCCTATCAAGATCGGGACTACCACCCCTATCGGATTCAGTTGAGCCAAATTCGCTAAGGGGACGGTGAATTCGAGCAGTGGGCCATTGCCCTCACCGGGCTTGCCAGCCTAAAACCGAAGCAACCGCAGCCTTAAGATTTGGTGGGCGGTTTGGGGGCAGATCGTGGGCGGGCGGGGGCTGCACCCGGTTTAGCGGGAGGTGGGGACGCTTTAGGCGTCCCGGCAACTTGGGGCGGACTGGCGGCGGTTTTGGCGGTGGACGATCGCCGCGTAGCAGAACTGGGGGAACTGGGGAGGGGGGTTGGGGGCGTCGCGACATTCCGATTGGTACGGAAGGTGACATTGACGCCCTCATTAGATTGTTCCAACACCAGTAGGGGCGTGGGCTTAGCCTTTTGGTCCCAGTGCATATAGACCACGCGGCCCTGGAGGGTGGGTTGCCAGTGTTCGTCGGTTTCGGGATCGAGATAGGCTTCGATACAGTTAATGAGTTCTTCGATCGTGGCATTGGTGGTCTGAGTCGGTAGTCGGGTTAACCGCACCTGGACACGGAAGAGAATCCCCCGCTTGGCATTAGGCAGTTCAGAGGTTTGATACTCAACATCAAAGGTTTCGTCAATTTGGTGCCCCCCGGTACTGGCAATCCCCACAAGCCCTTGTTCAGCCTGGTTGGGCCGTAGGGCAGCGGAGATTTTATCTTTCATGCGAATTTTGATTTGGTTGAGAATCGCAAAGTGGAAAATTTCCTCCTCCATGCGCATTTTCAAATAGTCCAAATTGAATTCCCGCGAGTGAACCAGATCGGGGTTGGTCTCCATCTTATTAATGGTTTTCAGCGCCAACTTATACTTTTTCTGAAGTTCCTTATTTTTAAAGGCTTCAAACTTCAGGCGCTTTGTCCAATCGCTGGCCTGTATCCGGAACCAAATACCGCCCCCCAGTAAAGCCAACAGCAGCACGCCAGAGGTCATCATCCACAATTGGGGCGATTGCACGATCGCCGTCACATTGGGCGGTACCTGGGCGATCACAGGCGTGATCACGGGGGATTGAGGGGAGCGGGGGGCAGCAATCATAGCGTGTTGGGAGTACAGGGGAAGCTGGGCAAGGGGCATGACCGTTAGCCCCGGAAGACAGGCAGGGGAGACCCAAGGCAACCCTAGTAGCCTGTACTTCTGGGAAATCCGCGATTGCGCGTCTGTGACTCTCCCGGTGGGGATGCAGGGGGGCAGAAGCTAGGGGAATAGTGACTGACTACCAGTAGGGACCGTCCAGCAGACAGAATACCCAGCAATTGCTCCTCACCCCAAGGAGCAGACGCTATGCATCTCCACTCTAACCTAAACCACCCCAGATGGCTGGATGTTGAGGACCGCTAGGGGACTGGTTATAGGTAGTGAGTAGACTGCCAGACTTAAGCTTCAGACTTAAAAGGATGGGCTGTAGTATTCTGGCACGTGTAAAAGGAGGGGGTGTAGATTGGCGTCGAGTCTGCGAGACCCCACACGATTACTAGTTATATCGCCAACACTCAATCTTCTAGCCCCAGCTATCCGGTTTGTCTCAGCGCCAGTAACGGCGCCCTTGGTAGGAAATCCCAACCAAAAGGCCAACAAACTGGGCATAGTTAAGGCCCACCAGGAAACCCGGTAGGGGAAGCAAGGTCCTCAGCCAGAGACAGAGGGCGGTACACAGCACCAATGCCCACAGGGAGGCTGCCGTCAGCCAGGTGCCGGGATGAAGACGCTCAAATAGGTATACGGCCAACACCCCCATCCCCGCCCCGACCAGACATTGGGTGATCGGCGGTGCAAAGTTCAACCAGGGAAGCAACAGCGATCGCAGGAAGCCGATTTCGGTCAGGGCTAAGACCACCAGAAAATCCAGGAGGATGGCAAAGAAAACCGTCAGGGCTGCGATCTGGATGAGAGGTAACCACGGTAAATGTCTCAGACGCATGGCCCCAATTGCCTAGTCATCCGCAGAGCGGGGGGAAGCTGAGTTCGGTCGAGCGATCGGTCGCACGGGTTCCAGGGGAACATATTCTGGCTCTGCCTTGGGAACAGCACTAAGATTAGGCAGGGGTTGAACAACGCCAGGCAGGGGAGCTGGCGTTGCAGCGGCGATGGGGGCAGCGGCGATGGGGGCAGCGGCGATGGGGGCAGCGGCGGGGGCCGTGGCAATGGGGTTTGGGGTAACTGTGGCGGCGGCACTGCTGGCAGCGGGCAGGGGGGCGGTGGCTGGCTTGGGATGGCTCGCCCGCTCCGTTAAGCCCAGGCAAAACTCAGTTGAAAGGTAGGCAACGGCAGCGACAGCCGTAACATCAAAGACCAAGGTCAGTGCATCCTGCATGGTGAGTCCTCCAAAATCAAACGTAGCCCAACCCAAACTAGGGCCATGCTCCCACCGGGGGGAGCTAGCCGGATTACTCTTCGCCGCCCTGGATCTTCAGCAGCAGAAAACCTAGACCTAAGCCAATCATGACGATCGTTGCTGACAAAATCGCCGTATTAAAAATTTCGCCACCCATTGAGATTACTCCTAACAGACGTTAAAGATAGAACGAAGGGGTCACTGAATTCGCCCCCATGACTAGCCCCCATTGTAAAACGTGGTGACCGTAAAACGTGGTAAACGCCCTGCGTCCGACCTATCCCCCCCTAGCCATTACCCTGGGCGATCCGGCGGGTATCGGCCCGGAGGTCATTTTGAAAGCCTTGGCCACCCTACCCCCTGCCCAAGTGGCCGCCCTGACGATCGTCGGTAATCGCCACTTGCTCCAGCAATGCTATGACCATTTGCAGACTCTCGATACCGGTTCAACCCAACCGCTGGCCCTTGTCCAACCAGAGACCCTCAATGTCCTAGAGGTGGACCTAGCACCGAACGTCCTAGCCCAGATTCAACCGGGGATTGGGAATGCAGCCAGTGGCACCGCCAGTTTCGCCTACCTCAAGGCAGCAATTTTGCGTACCCTAGCGGGGGACTTTCGCGGCATAGTCACGGCCCCGATCGCCAAGGCCGCATGGCAAGCCGCTGGTCATCCGTATCCCGGCCAAACCGAACTGCTGGCGGAACTGGGTCAATCATCCCAATCCGGTATGTTGTTTGTGGCCCGATCGCCCCACACCGGTTGGACCCTGCGCACGCTGCTGGCCACCACCCACATTCCCCTCGCCCAAGTCCCAACCTGCCTGACGCCGACGCAGATGCAGGCTAAACTCGATCTCCTGATTGCCTATCTCCAACGAGAGGTGGGTCTTGCCCATCCCCACATTGCCATCGCTGGCCTCAACCCCCACAGTGGCGAACAGGGGCAATTGGGTCAGGAAGAACAAACCTGGCTGATCCCCTGGCTAAAGGCAGCCCAGCAACAGTATCCGGCGGTACGTTTACAGGGACCCATCCCACCCGATACGCTGTGGGTTAAAGCAGGACAAGCCTGGTATGGAACCAGTGCGAGCGCGGAGGTGCCCGATGCCTACCTGGCCCTCTATCACGATCAGGGGTTAATCCCCGTGAAATTATTAGCCTTCGATCGGGCGGTCAACACCACGATCGGCCTCCCCTTCATTCGCACTTCGCCGGATCACGGTACGGCCTTTGACATTGTCGGTCAGGGAATTGCCGAGGCAACCAGTTTTCTCGCAGCATTAGAACAGGCCACGGAGGCCGCCCAACGCGCCACCCTCACGCCCTAATCCGTAGCGAAGAAGCCCTTGAGTGCAAACAACGATGCTCTGACCGTTCGCTCAGATCCGCTAAGTTTGTAGTGACGACCTTAGTCGTCTCAGTACCCGTATCAGGACCTTGACATTGGCTTCTAGGACAATGGCCACAATTACCTCCCTGACCGATCGCCAGACCATTCCTGTCCAAGCCGACGAGACCATTCTCGTGGCTAGCCTCAAGGCGGGGATTCCCCATGCCCATGCCTGTGGGGGGCAGGGACGCTGCTCCACCTGCCGGGTGATTGTGACAGCGGGGCTAGAAAATTGCGAACCCCGTCAGCCAATAGAACAGGAACTCGCAACACAATTGGGTTTTCCCGATCCTGTTCGGCTAGCCTGCCAAACCCATATTCAGCAGCAGGTAGAGCTAGTTCGTCCAGTGATTGATGCGATTGATCACGAGATTATCAAAATTGAAGTTATTGGTGGATCTTGTGTTCGTCAAATTGGTGAAGAAAAAACGGTTGCATTATTATTTGCTGATATTGCCGACTATACACCCTTTACCGCTTCCCTGTTGCCGTATGACGTGATTCACGTTCTCAGTCGTTACTTTAAGATCATGGGAGAGGTGATTAGCACACATCACGGTACGATCGTGGATACGATCGGAGATGGTCTTTTTGCAGTCTTTGGCCTAGAGGTCGATCGCCCCAACTGTTGCCTAGATGCGATCGCGGCGGGGTTGAGTATGTTTCAAGCCCTGGAAGGTCTAAATACTTATCTATGCGAAATGTATCAGAAAACTTTCCAGATTCGGATTGGTATCCACTATGGCCCTGTGATTGTGGGCAACACTGTTGTTAATCAACATAATCGGCTAGCCGTGATTGGGGATGCGGTGAATGTAGCCAGTCGGATCGAATCGGCCAATAAGGCGATCGGGACTGACTTTCTCATCTCTGCTGATGTGTACCAACAAGTGGCGGCACAGATAAAAATTGGCCAAGAGTTCACGACAGGTCTCAAGGGAAAATCGGAAATTTATCAACTCTATGAGGTAATCGATCGCAAGGTATCATGAGTCGATCGAGTCAACGGAAGATCGTTTATCTCCCCCTATGTCAGTTGGAATGATGCAGCCTGATCTTGACACGGCTATTACCACGATCATCGAAACGCGCCTTTCGCTGCTCACCGATCGCAGTCTACTCGTGGCGTTGACGGGTATTGATGGCTGTGGGAAAGGCTACATCACCCGGCAAATGGTTGAGGCCCTGGAAGCCCAAGGTTTACGGATTGCCTCGATCGGCATCGACGGCTGGCTGAACCTCCCCCCCGTGCGCTTTAGCGACCATAACCCCGCCGAGCATTTCTACCAACATGCGTTTCGCTTTGAGGCGCTGTTTGCAGAACTGGTGCTGCCCCTGCGCAATCAGCGAGCGATCAGCCTTAAGGCAAATTACACCGAAGAAACAGCGACGGCATACCGCCAACATCTCTATGAGTTCGAGGCCATCGACGTCATCCTGTTGGAAGGCATCTATCTGTTAAAGCGTGAATTTCAGGAATACTACGATCTCGCGTTCTGGATTGAGTGTAGCTTTGATACGGCTCTCCACCGAGCCATTATTCGCTCCCAAGAGGGCCTATCCCCGGAGACGACGATCGCTGTGTACCGGCGGATCTATTTCCCCGCCCAAGAGATTCACTTTCAACGTGATACCCCCCAACGAGCGGCAACGTTGACTATCCATAACGACTACCCTGACCGGGATGGACATCCCTCTGCCCCAGCCCCCAAGTCAACGGATCACAACACAATGTAAACAAATATTGCGATTTTACTGGTAGATGTGTTAAGGTTTGTAACAGGTTCAGATTTCAGGAGACACACCCCATGCAAGAGCAAGAAAGCAAACTTGGATTTACTGCCTTTGCAGAAACCTGGAATGGCCGTTTGGCAATGTTAGGTTTCGCAATTGGCCTTGCCACTGAATTGTTAACCGGTCAAGGCATTCTCTCCCAGCTCGGTTTGATGTAATTCCCCTGTGAACAGTCTGTGATCGCTCGTTTTCAGGGCGGCGATCACACTCCTAATCCCTGATTGATGCATAAGACACCTGTTGGTAGCCTTTCCCCTCGCTACTGGCAGGTGTTTTACTGTGAGACGGCTTTATTGAGAGAAGTCCTTGGGGGTATCCCTCAGCGCTTGGGCTTGGCAATGGCACTATCACGGGAGAGGGAGCGATATTGGGCGGCGGGATACTGATCAATATGACGATGAATCGCCACGGGTGGGGTAATCCGGCAACTGAAGAATTCAATCGCGGCCTTGCCATCGGGCAGGAGGCGTACCTTGGGGGATAGGTCGGCGATCGGATCGCTGGCCCACTCCCATTGGGCTTGGGTCGGTAGCGTGTCGATCAACCGGTGGTTCGCCCAATTTTTGGACTTACCCGTGGCTCCCAAATCCTGAATTTCACGCCGAAAGAGAGAGGCCACCAGGAACGAGGCCGGGGAGCGATCGCCCTCCAGCGCCTCCATAAAGTCCGCTAAGGCTCCCTTCGGGTGGGGGGGATGCTGACGATCGCTGCTGGCCTCCAGAACCGATTCCAATTGGGCTGTGGTGGAAAGGGCTTCCGGCACCGCCCAGGTAATGCCAATCCCATCCCCAGGAACCCGGTAGAGGTAGGTGACTAACCGCCAATCCAATTGGATGCGGACTCCCGGCAAGCGGATCAACGCTGCACCGGGGTTTAAGGTGCTGACAAACCAGCGCCCCTCCACATTCGGGCCATAATTATCCTCCTCCTGAATGCTGGCGGATTGGAAAAAGCCGCTCAGATCATCCAGGGATTCTGGTTCAGGCGTGTCATCAATCTCATCCAGGGACGCGATCGACTCCGGGCTATCCTCGGTCTCTGGCAACAGCAAACTACTTTTAATGATTTGCCTGACCTTTTGTAAAGAGGCAAGGGGAAATCGTTGAATGGTCATAGACAGTGCGGGGGATGGGGGAAAGGGTAACGGGTGTGATCAGACTTAACTCCCCAAATTTAGCGGGAAATTGTCCGATCGGGGATGTTCCGGGACATTCGGTAGCAAATAGTTAGGAATCCCCTTCGTTAATTATCGGAGCAATTACCTGAATCTCGCCTGAGTCATGGCCTGAATCAAGAACTTCCCTGGGTATCGGGGATAGGCAAACTCACCCCCAGCAAGATGCTCACCTGTTGAGCCGTGGCAGGAGCCAGAAGCAGGCCATTGCGATAGTGGCCAGTAGCCAGGATGACGTTGGTATAGCCCACCAATTTCTCAATGATCGGGGCCGGTTGATGTTCGGGGCGGGGGCGAAGGCCATACCAGGCATTCACCCAAAGGGCATCAGCCAGAGCGGGCAGGATCGCGATCGCCTGTTCCCAAACCCGCTCTAATGCGGTGCTATTGGGCATGACCAGTCCCCTGGGATGGCGAAATTCCACCGTGGCCCCAATGGCAAAATCATTCGCGCTGAGGGGCACAATGTGGACATCATCCTGGGTGATCGCTGGCCACGGCGTTGGGGAAGTGAGGGGCTGCCCACAGTGAACTTGGATCGCTTGCCCTAAGACGGGTTGCAGGGCAACGCTCTGCCACTCACTGCCGCGCCAATCTATCCGGCGATCGCCCAGATTCGATTGAGGCAGGGGAGGGTATTGGCACAGGTGGGCAGTGAGGCGATTGGACCCTAGACCAGTAGCCAGAATGATCCAGTCAGCCGTGAAGGTGTTTGTCTGGGTATGAACCGTAGTCACGGTTTGCGCCTTGCTTGTGGTCAGCAGGCCGCCTGCCGCCGCTGCTAGGGCGCTCAGGGATCGTTTTTGGGCCAGGGCCGCCAGAATCATGTCCGGAGGAATGGCCGCATCTTCCGGGCGAAGGGGGCTAAACCCGGTCACGGGCGTGGCAAAGTGGAACTGGACACCTTGCCGACGGGCCGCCGTGATCAGTGCCCGCAGTAGGGAGGCGGGTTGAATCTGGAGGTCTTGGGGCGAGTGGACGCCCGCCACGATCGGGGCGAGGTTCAGCTCCGGGTAGCGATCGCGCAATTGCTCAGGGCTAAGCCAAACTAGCTGAAACCCTTGACGGGTACGGTACTCGCACAATTGTTGCCAATGGGTCAGGTTCGCGTCGGCGGTGAGGAGGTGCAGGAGGCCCTGGGGATTGTGGGCGATCGCCTGTCCCGTGAGGGTGGTTAATTCCGGGAGCAGGCTGTGGTAACGGCGGATACTGGCCTGTCGCAGGTTCCAAGCTCGGCCTGTCCGTTTTTGGCTGCTCACCCCCACCAGGATGCCTAGGGCTGCATGGCTGGCAACACGTCGATGGGCAAACGCATGACCTTCCGCAACTGTCTCGGCGATCGGGAAAAAAGTGCTTTCCGGTTCCTGTTCCAGGACGGTAACCTGAAGGTCAGGAATGCGGCTCAATTCGTAGGCGATCGTCGCGCCGATGATGCCAGCACCAATAATAATTACCTGGGACATAGGTAGGCTAATACAGTAAACATAAAGTGTAATTAGTCACCGCAATAGTGGCAGTAGTTGAGAATCTGTAGATTTAGCGGTATGGTGGCAAGTATGGCAGAGCAACCCGTCGATTTAGCCGCAATTCTCCAGGCATCCGACTTTGCGCCAGAGCAATGGGGTGCGAGATTTTGGTATGACGAATTTGTTAAGCAGCAGCAACAGGTTGTCGAGTTGCAGCAGCGAGTATTGGACCTCGAAGAGAAGCTGCATAAATTCCAGAGCCGCATTAGCGCCAATAGCTCCCAACCGTCGTCCCAAGATGGCGACAAGCCAGCCAAGAGTGGGGATACAGGATCGCGCAAACGGAGACCGAAGTATAACCATGCGGGCAAAACGCGCCATGGCTTTGGCTGGGTAGGGGAGTCTAGCGAAAATACATCAATGGTTTTACCAAAGTTTGCAAGGGGTGTATGAACAATAGTGGACATGGATACAGCAACCGGGCATTCGCTGTGTGGATGAGACGAGTTATCGGCTCAATGGCCAGAATGATTGGATGTGGGTAGCGACGAGTGAAGCTGTGTGTGTTGTTTTTAGCACTGACGCGCAGTGCGACAGAGGTGAGG
>JBBILC010000016.1:0-51419 GCA_037445115.1 Coleofasciculaceae cyanobacterium bin_20 | reverse complement strand
TTACACGATTAGAGGCTATTTTTTAACACATTTCCTATCATTCAACACTTCTGCGATCACTCGTACACTATCGTATTTGGCATTTCTTGATAAGAACAAGGCTCTAATCAAAAATTTCCAGGATCGGAGCTGATAGTTGGGTTCCGTCCGCCACGACTCGCCATCCCCTCGAAGTGCACGCCATATCTCTTTTTCTGTGTCAAGCCAAGCGTTAGAAAATTGACGACAAAATCCCCGATGTTTCACTACAACTACACTAAGTCCATGTTTTGATAAGATCGCACGCAAACTAGAAAGCGTGAAAAAGTTGAGGTGTCGAGGAATATCCGACCACGGCCATGTCTCTTGTTGCTCCTTGAAGCCAAAAGATGCACAATTTGGTGTCTCAATGATAAAACACCCTTCATCCTTCAAAAGATTTTTGGCATTTATTACAGCAGAATTTATGTCTATGCAATGTTCCAGAACGTGAGACATGAGGATGACATCGTATTTGCTACCTAGGATCGTCTCTGGTAATTCTTCTGCTGTCCCCTTGTAGATAATAAGCTCAGAGTCCTTTGCCGCTTCCCTAGCTTTTGGATCTGGTTCAACACCGACAACAGAGAATCCTTGAGCAAGAAAACGGGACATGGTTTCACCATTCCCACAGCCAATCTCTAGCATAGATAAAGAGCTGCGTTGCAATAACGAAATAGCATCGTTTGGTGAAAGATCTTCGCCATTATCCAGCCGATAAGCAATATATAGACGCAGTCGTTCAAGAAATGACTCATCCCTCTTTCCTCCTACCTTGCTATTTGTATTTGCTTTATGAGTGTAATAGTCGGCAAGATCGTAAAAGCCGGAGACTTCGTTCTTTGTTGGCCTTGGCCAGACTTGGCCGTAATCGCAAGCGCTACACCAATAAACATTATAGGATTTATTAGATACAGGCTTTCGATAATCACACGAGGCCGTAAATGATTTGCTTAGTTCTTGGTTGCAAATCGGACATATTGCCTTTTGACTCTCTGGTTCCATATCCGCTCCTGATGATACCTAACAGTTATGGTCAATAATTACAGGAATCTTCAATACAACACAAGAGTCGCGGGTTAATCCACAGCATCACGTTGTTAGCCAAAACTGTTCGATGATCGCCCCTTGCAACACCTTGCCCAACCGAATCTTTGCCACAACTGTTATCATTATACTCACCCATTTACTGATTAGGGTACCTCGAAAAATGCCAATCTTCGCAAACGGTGAGATGGCAACAGCCATCTAGTGGTTAGCCAGTCCCGACAACATCAGCGTATGCTTAGGAGGCAGTGAGAACCGAGCGGCCAGGATGCAACTACTTTGTATTAGTAACGGTCATGGCGAAGATGTGATTGCAGTCCGCATCCTACAAGCCCTGCAACAACATCCCCAAGCGCCTGAAGTGGTCGCCTTGCCCCTAGTCGGCGAGGGGAGTGCCTACGCCCAAGCGGGAATTCCCCGAATTGCCCCGACGAAAGTGATGCCATCGGGCGGATTTATCTACATGGATAGTCGTCAACTGGTCCGTGATCTGCAAGGTGGGCTGGTGAAACTGACCTGGCAGCAACTGCGGGCAGCGCGTCGCTGGGCCAAGCAGGGGGGATGTATTTTGGCGGTAGGGGATATTGTGCCGCTGCTGTTTGCCTGGTGGAGTGGCGCACCCTATGCCTTTGTGGGAACCGCCAAGTCAGAATACTACCTGCGGGATGAGGCGGGTCTATTGCCTCGTCGCACTTGGTTTGAACGCCTGGAAAGCTGGTCAGGTTCGGTCTATTTACCCTGGGAGCGCTGGTTGATGCGCCGTCGCCGTTGTCGTGCTGTTTTCCCCAGGGATGCGCTAACCACCTCGATTTTGCAGCAATGGGGTATTCCCGCCCTGGATTTGGGGAACCCGATGATGGATGGCCTGGAACCGTCTGGAACCCTAGTGGTTCGCGATGCGTTGGCAGAAGCGTCCGCGATCGCAGCCCCCACCGAGGCTGCTCCCCCCTTAACGTTGGTCCTCCTACCGGGTTCCCGATCGCCGGAAGCCCAGTGTAATTGGCTGGTGATGTTACCCATTGTCCTGGCCCTCAGTACCACCTTTGCCCAGCGACGATCGCTCTGTTTTCTCGCGGCGATCGCGCCTAACCTGGACCTTGCGCCCTTCCACCAGACACTTCTGGATCAGGGCTGGCAATTACAAACCGCCCCCAATCCGACCGTGATGCTGTTTACCCGCAGGGATGGACCCTATCCTACGACCCTTTGCCTAACCCAATCGGCCTTTAATGATTGCCTGCACCAGGCCGACTTTGCGATCGCAATGGCGGGAACAGCCACCGAGCAGTTTGTGGGGTTAGGGAAACCGGCCATCACGATCGCGGGGGAAGGCCCTCAATTTACGCCCGCCTTTGCCGAAGCCCAAAGCCGCCATCTGGGACCTTCGGTCCGTCTGATTGAGCGTCCAGAAGAAGCCGTCGCGATCGTCCAGTCCTTGCTAGCCGATCCCGATCAACTCCACCTCATTGCTGAAAATGGTCGCCGCCGTTTGGGGCCACCGGGGGCTGCCCAGCGGATTGCGGCCACATTGCTAGACTGTGAACCCGCCCTACAGCCCTTCCCTCTCTAATGAAGTACTGGCAAGCCTTGTGAACAAGGGGCTTAAGCCCCTTGTCTGTACCTCACCAAGTATGGAAGTGCTGTATCAACCCCAACAAATACTTCCTTAGACCGAACGCTGGTTAACCTTAAGACGGACGGTGATCACAACTAACCACAACACACCCGCAAAGCTCCCGCCAAAACCTTTGCCAGAGCTTAACCTGGCGCTAAGGTGATGATTACCTATTGCTGAGGCTAGGCTTCTAGAATAGCGGCAACGAACTGTATTGGGGATTACTGATGCCGCCCACTGCAATTTCTGAAGCCCTGGCCCCGCAGGACTTGCGCCAACTCCTGGAAGAATACTACCAGGAGCAGACCCTAATCCCATACCAGGCTGGTCAGATGATTTCCCTAAAACCGGATGAAGTCTGGCTTGTGGGGCGGGGGGTAGTGGTGTTGAGTACGCTGTACCAGTCGGGAGATGAAGCCCTGTTGGGGTTAGCAGCCCCCGCCATGCCCTTTGGCTTGCCGCTGACCGCGATCGCGCCCTACCAGGCCACCGCCCTCACCGATGTCGATGTGATGCGCCTGACGATGGTCGAGATTGAGTCTTCCCCAGCCCTACGCCATGAAATCGATCGTCAACTGGCCCGGCGGTTACGACAAACCGAGGCCCTATTAGCCCTAGGTGGTTACCGGCGAGTGGAAGAACGCCTGCGGCAATTGCTGCTCCTCCTGGCCCAGGAAATGGGGCAACCTACCGCTGACGGGCTGCGACTTATGGTACGCCTTACCCATCAGCACCTCGCCAACGCGATCGGCACCACACGGGTCACGGTCACTCGCTTGATTGGGCAACTACGGCGGGAACGTTGGTTAACGATCGATGCCAGCCGCCACTTGATTGTGCGATATCCGGCCCATCTCGGAGTTACAGCCCCCTAGGCTCAAATACAGGAACGGATTGCCGTATTGCAGTATCGTATTGAAGTTGGCTTACTGCAACGTGTCTCCTGTCTTCCAATGGCCGCTGAACCTACCCCAACCCTTCCCGCTCCCGACTGGCTCTATCGGGGCATTTGCGAAATCTTCCCTGACAACCCCACCACCCAGGACCCGAACGAGAGCTTGGTCTATCGCCTGCACCAAGCCGATCGCCCCCTGCGGGTGAAACTAGGCATTGATCCCACGGGCACCGATATTCACTTGGGGCATGGTATTGTTTTTCGCAAACTGCGGGCGTTCCAGGATGCGGGCCATACGGCGGTGCTGATTATTGGTGATTTCACGGCCCGGATTGGCGACCCCACAGGAAAATCCGAAGTCCGGCGACAACTCACCGCCGCCGAAGTGGCGGCCAACGCCGAAACCTACCTCAAACAACTGCGACCTATTTTAGATTTCCACACCCCTAGCCGCTTGGAAATTCGCTATAACTCGGAGTGGTTGGCGGCCCTGGATCTGTCCAAAATTCTGGAACTCTTGGGAACGATGACCGTGGGCCAGATGTTAGCCAAGGAAGGGTTTGCCGAACGCTACAAACAGGGGAACCCCGTCTATTTGCACGAATTTCTCTACCCGCTCATGCAGGGCTTTGATTCCGTTGCAGTTCAGGCCGATGTGGAGCTAGGGGGGACTGACCAGAAGTTTAATCTAGCCGTAGGCCGGGATTTACAACGGCATTTTGGTCAATCGCCCCAGTTTGGTCTACTCATGCCCATTCTGTTGGGCACCGATGGGGTGCAAAAAATGTCCAAGTCTCTGGGTAATTATGTCGGTCTTTCTGAAGATGCCCTGAGTATGTATTCCAAGCTGGAGAAAACACCGGATAGCATTATCCAGGACTACTTTGAGCTACTGACCAATTTACCTCTAGATCAGCTACCCGAAAATCCCCGCGATCGTCAAAAATTACTGGCGCTGACGGTGGTGAGCCAATTTCACGGTCAAGATGCGGCCCTACAAGCCCAGCAAGCCGCCCAATCTTTGGTGGCTGGGGGACAAGCCGAGGCCGATGCGGTACCAGAGTTCTCGCTGGCTGAGATCCAGTTTCCGGCCAAGTTGTTCTATATCTTGAGTGCCAGTGGTCTCTGTGGTAGCAGTGGAGATGCCCGCCGGCAAATTCAGGGCGGTGCAGTGCGGTTGGCCGGCGATCGGGTCGAAAGTGTAGATCTGACGATCGCGGCCCCTGCCGATCTGGTGGGTAAGGTGTTACAAGTGGGCAAGAAGAAATTTATTCGCTTGGTCGGTTAAGGTGGGGAAGTGATGAGGAATACAGCCCTTCCCTCTCTAATGAAGTACTGTCAAGCCTTGTGAACAAGGGGCTTAAGCCCCTTGCCTGTACCTCACCAAGTATGGAAGGGCTGTAAGACCCTAAGTTCACCAAGATCCACCCAGATCTTTGTGTTACCTTTGTGGTCTTTGGGCCTTCGTGGTTCAAATTAACGGGAAATAGGATGACTGTTATTGTCGATCGCATCATCGTGCCCCTCGATGTCCCCAATTTGCCAGCCGCGATCGCGTGGGTAGACCGTTTACCCCAGGTGCGCTTCTGGAAAGTGGGGTTGGAATTGTTTGTCAGCAGTGGCCCTGCTATTTTGACCGAACTCAAACAACGGCAGAAACGTATTTTTCTGGATCTCAAATTCCACGATATTCCCAATACGGTTGCTGGAGCCTGTCGATCAGCAGCCATCTATGGGGTTGATTTGCTCACCCTCCACGCCACGGCTGGTCCCGCCGCCCTCAAAGCGGCCCAAACTGCTGCCGTTGAAGCCGCGATCGCGGCGGGCCAATCTCCCCCCCAACTGCTCGCCATTACCGTGTTGACCAGCCTGACGGCACGATCGCTAGCCCTGGATCTGAAAATCCCCATCGAGTTGCCAGAATACGCGCTGCACATGGCCTTGATGGCCCAGGAACAGGGCATCCCCGGAGCCGTCTGCTCCCCCCAGGAAGTGGCCCAACTGCGTCAAGTCTGCGGTCCCGATTTCCGGCTCGTGTGTCCGGGGGTACGCCCAGCCTGGGCCGAGAAAGGTGATCAAGGGCGAACCCTCACCCCCGCGATGGCGGTGCAGGCGGGGGCCGATTATCTGGTGATTGGTCGTCCGATCACCCAAGCGCCCGATCCGGCGGCGGCGTTTCAGCGAATCTGTGATGAACTGGCAACGGTGGTGTAACGAGGTGCGATCGCGGTTTCCAGGGGTTTCCCGATCAGGGTGGCAGCGATCGCTCAGCCACGGGATTGTCAGCGGGGTCATGCTATGGGCTGGAGTTGGGCTGGCTGCTCCACTTGGACCGGTTGGGAATGTGCGATTGGTTTCCAGCACTTGCCCACTGGATCTGGAAACCCTGGCCGATCACCTTGCCCAAGATTTACCCGCCTATGCCAATCGGGTCAGCCAGCGTTCGCGGCTTTTACCCGATATCCCCCCCAGCACCATGCTCATCGCCAGTCGCCCGGAACTGGAGCCATTGCCATTAGGGGGGATCAGTGGGGGATCGACCCTTTCGCCTTCCCCCGCGATCGACGCCACCCAGCAGATCTTCCTGACCACCCTGAGCCGCAGTCATACCCTGGGTAAACTCATCACCCTGCAACAGTTCCACTGGCTCTTGCTCAGCCGTAACGATCAAGGCTGGTGGCTGGTGATGAGCTTTAGTCGTACCGGCGGGCACCCCCTCACCCACCCACCCACCCCACCCCAGGACAGCAGCCAGGGGATTGTGGCCGAAGCAGTCCGCCTGTGGTTACGGGATTGTCGAGCCGGGGCCTTGCGTTGATCGCTGCGTTAAGCGATTGGGTGTGCTACACTCGGAACAATCCACGCTTGAGATACCAAGCCGCTGAGGCGAAAAGGAGGTGATGCCCATGCAAGATAGTAGTAAATTCATGGGTCATCAGGTTAATCTAGTCCGGCTGTGCGCCGGGGCTGTTCTCTAAGTTCGTTGTCCGTTCTTGGAAGTCCTAGACTTTCTGGGAAGGCGGAACTTCTAGTTCCTCCCGGCAGCCGATAACCTGAAGACCCGCTACACCGCTCTTGCCCTGTGAAAATTCCCCAGGAGTTTTGACATCTGGCAAGAGCGGATAGTCTTTTAAATGGTCGTGATCCGGTTGCAACCTGAATGCGAATCCTGTTCACCATTCCCCATTACTTCAATGCGGACGACAGTGGCCGCCACGGCTCCCAAAGGCAACATGCTAGGCCCCGCTTACAAGCCTTAACCCTAAGCCTTGCGGCCTTACATCAGCTATTTAGTAAATCTCAGGCAATGATTGACGTGAACCAGCGGGCAGCCCATCCCGCCAACCATATTCACGTCAATGATATTGACGTGGTTATTTGCACAACCCAAGGTCATCATCTTCTCGATGTCCTGTCCCTGCCCGACCATTTCTATCGCCATCACCCCACCCAGGTTAACCCCCGCCTCTTAGGATTTGAGTGTCAGGCAGTCCTACGCGATTGCCTCGGTCAGTATGATTATTACTGCTTTTTGGAAGATGACTTGATCCTCCATGATCCCTGGTTTTTTATCAAACTAGATTGGTTTACGCAACAGGCTGGTCCCCTCAGCCTACTCCAGCCGAATCGCTATGAAGCAGCGATCCAAACCTTGATGAGCAAAGTGTATCTTGATGGCAACCTATCGCCAACGGCAACCGCCGCTTTTCAAAATGTTGATGAAATCCCTCACGTCCAGGCGTTTTTCCTTGGTAGGCCATTGACCTTTCACCGTGCCTGCAATCCCCACTCTGGCTGCTATTTTTTGAATCAAATCCAGATGGAGCATTGGGTTAGCCAACCCTATTTTCTCGATCGGGATACCCGTTTTATAGGGCCACTGGAAAGTGCCGCGACTCTGGGGATTATGAAAACATTTCGGGTGTATAAATCCGTGCCCCAGCAGGCTAGCTTCCTCGAAATTCAGCATTTTGGTCGGGGATTTCTGATGCTACTGGGCACTGAAATTGAGTTGATGGCCTCCTCTCTGTGATCTCTGTGTCTCCGGGGTTCCTAATTCACTCCAGAGGCATGGGAGACACGGAGGGAATCTCAAGACATAGGGGATGGGTTTTGTTTAGTTAAGCTGGTGCTGATCCAGTTGAATGAGCGCATCTGCTGGCATCCCTGGCTTTGCGTAGCCCTGGGGCGAGGCCAAACTCAGCTTGACCCCAAAGACCTGCTTGACCCGATCGTCCTGGAAGTAGATATTTTCCGGGGTGAACGACGCTTGGGTATCGATCGCCGTGACCGTGGCCGCTAGGGGTTCCTGGGGAGCCGAGTCGAGAAAAACCTGGGCGGATTGCCCCACCCGAACCTTGCCGATCTCCCCCTCTGGGATAAACCCGCGTAAATAGATTCGATCCAAATCAATCACGGTCATGACAGTCTTCCCCGTTGTTACCACCTCCCCTGGCTCCACACTGCGGGTTTCCACCACCCCCGTCAGGGGACTGACAATGTTGAGATACTGCCGTTGGGCCAAGAGTTGCTGTTGGGCAGCTTGGGCATTGGCGACCTCTGCCTGGGCCGCTTGAACCTGAGCCTGGGCCACGGCTAGCTGTTGGGTTAGGGCCGTAATTTGGGCGGTGCGAATTTCTGGGTTAAGACGGCTGGTTTTGGCCTGGATGAGAACGGCTTGGGCAGCAGCGACCTGACGTTGGGCGGCAGCAACGACGGCCTTGCGACTGGCCACTGTGGCTTTAGCCGTGCTAACCCGGGTTTGGGCCTGGTCAAACTGTTGCTGGGGGATTGCGCCCTGGCTGACGAGTTGTTGACTGCGATCGCGATCCAGTTGGGCTAAATCTAACTCGGCCTGAGCTTGGACCTGTTGCGCTTCAGCCTGACTCAGTTGGGCCATCGCTGCCGCCACATTCGCCTCCGCCTGGGCCACCCGGCCCGTCGTATCCCCTTTGCTCTGCTCCCGTCCTAGCTCGGCTTCGGCGATCTGAGCCTGGACCCCCTGGATCTGACGTTGAGCTTGCACCACCTGGGTTTGGGCAGCCTGTAATCGGGCCGCAGCCCCTCGGATTTGGGCCTCCAGTTCATCATCATCTAATTGGACAATCACGGCCCCAGCCGTAACCGCATCCCCCTCACGAACTGCCACCGCCTTGACGCGACCCGCCACCCGTGCGGCCACTTGGGTGGGATAGCCCTCTAACCGTCCGCTTAGCTGTAGGGTCGTCGCCACCGGGCGCGGCCACACCCGCCAGACAGTAAGACCGACCCCTAGGGCGATCGCGCCGAGGACAATGGGCACGATCGGCTTCAGGGGCGGACGGGCAGATTCGGTTGGTGTTGCTTCCACGGGCGGTTAGGGGAGAAAGTCAGAACGGAGGGCAACCGTTTCAAATTTAAGCCAGAGAACGCCATTATAGGGTAGAAGCCCAAGCGTTGATATCAAGACGGGGGGAGTGGGTGAACCAGATAGCGTAGAAATGGCAGAATTATAGAGCGCAGCAATGGCAAATTACATATTTCTTATTGTTTTTATTGTGCTAGCCATCCTGGTTATGCTGGTTGCGATCGTATTAGATCGACAAGCCGAAATCAAAGCTAAACAGTTTATCAGTTGCTACAGCACTTCCATACTTGGTGAGGTACAGACAAGGGGCTTAAGCCCCTTGTTCAAAAGGCTTGACAGTACTTCATTAGAGAGGGAACGGCTGTATCTGCATCATTGTCATGCCACCCCGCTCAGCATATCAAGTGTGTGGTTTGCTACGGAGCGACTGCTCATAGATAAAACATTCGCACGTCTCGGATGAGTTATATCAATGCCCAAGGGATTCCTTGTCAAGTCCGCTGTAGGGTTCGCCTGTATATTGGCGAAGTCGAATTCAAACCCAATAACTTCATCTAAACATCATGACGAATTGGGATCTGAATTTGGAAACTTGTTCCCTTACTAGGCAAGGAAGAGCAGATACGGGTACTTTTATGCTTTTCTCGAATAATTTTATAGCTAATTGCTAATTCTAGGCCAGTCCCCTTACCCACCTCCGGATGCAGAGCCGCCGCCAGAGGTAAATTGCCGGTACGACAAGCTTGGCCGTGGTGACGCAGCAGCTAGCTGCCAGAGGGATACAGATTAGCCCGCTCCAACTGCTTCAAGGCAGTGAGAAGATGCAAACGGCAGCGATCGTTGGCCTGGGCTAACTGCTGATACAGGGGCGCGATCGCGGGCGTGTATCCCAGGTGAGCCAAACTCAGGGCGATCACGGGCAGAACTTCCTGATCGTAGGGGGGCTGCCGAGTGGGATGATCCGGTGTCGCTAGCAGGCGTAGCAAGAGGGCAGCTGCTTGGGAGCGGGCCGTTTCGGGTTCCACCTGACCCAGCAAGCGGGCAATTTCCTGACTGACGGCAATCCGATCGAGGGTAGGGATAGCGACAGGAATAGCCCCATCGAATAAATAGGTTTCCAAAACCGCTAGGGCCGACTCGCTGCCAATCCGGGCTAACTCCCGGACAATGACGAGGCTGAGGGCCAGAGGCACAGGGGCCAAGAGACCCGCCGCTAGGACAGTGACAGCAGCAGGGGTGGCCATGCGTCCCAGGGCGATCGCCGCTTGTGGGGCCACATCTGGCTCACCCGTCAGCAGGCAGGTGCGCAGCGCCTCGACTAAGGGAACTTCCGGCAATTGGGTTGACTGTAATCCGGCAGCAATGATGGCCACCCGTCGCACCTGCCCATTGGAATCACGAAGGGCCGGGAGGAGGACCGCAGCTAGATTAGGAACCGGCAGTCGCCCCAAGGCATCGATCGCCATCGCCCGAATCTGGGGATCGGGATCAGCCGTTACCTGGATCAGGAGATCGATCGCGGCGGGGGTTTGCAGATGGGCCAGGGTTTGGACGGCATAGCGACGGGTGGCGGGTAATCGCAGTAACTCCGCGATCCGGGGCAAGACGATCGCGCCCATATTCGCCAAGGCCAGGGCCGCCATACTGGCCACATCCGGATGGGGAGTGGTTTGCAGCAGGTTCACCAAAGCCACCACCGCCGAGGGATGTTGCATATCGCCCAAAATACGAGCAATAAACCAGGGCAAATCCCAATCAGCCTCATCGTCATCGGCAAGTTCCAGATTGGCTAGCCGCTGTACTAAGGGCGCAATTGCCGCCGTTCCCAGTTCTGGGATTAATTTGGCCACCTGCCAACGGGCTTGGAAATCACCGTGATCCAGCAGTTTCAGCGCTAGGTCAATCACCGCCGCAGGCGTGGGTTGCGCGATCGCCGCGACAGCCTCTCGCTCCGGGGGCGGTGAACTGGTTCGCATCGATGCAGCGAGGTAACACAGTTGTTGATAGAGACGATGGCAATCATTCGCCGTGGGGGGCAATTCGCGTAGCGTTGGGGTCGTGTCTCCGGAGAAGAATCCCTGGGGGAATTCGCGCAAATCGGCAAGCTGAGTCATGGCAGCGCGGGATGGAGTTCCCCCA
Source organism: Coleofasciculaceae cyanobacterium bin_20 (assembly GCA_037445115.1). Taxonomy (GTDB): domain Bacteria; phylum Cyanobacteriota; class Cyanobacteriia; order B231; family B231; genus Trichothermofontia. The sequence goes on along the minus strand of JBBILC010000016.1, from coordinate 40,358 downwards.
ACTTATCAAGGCAACGTGGGAATAACCAACGCTCCGTATGCAACCTTTGCATTACTTCAATGCAGTTCAATCATAAATTGTATCTTTTTGTAACCAAGGCTACCTAAAGCCCTTTTGATCCCGCCTAGGGTAACGACATCACCCCGAGGGGTGAGGGCAGCACCGCTGTCAATTGCTAATGGCCTCTTTAAGGGGGAAACTTTCGTGACCCAAACTACTATTCCCCAGGTGACACAACCCGTCACCCAAAATAAATTTGAACGCTTTAAAGCGGAAAAGGATGGCCTTGCGGTTAAGGCTGAATTGGGCCACTTTGCCCAAATTGGTTGGGAAGCGATCGACCCCACCGATCGGGAACAACGTTTGAAATGGCTGGGCATTTTCTTTCGCCCGGTTACCCCCGGCCAATTTATGTTACGGATGCGCACACCCAGTGGCATCTTAACGAGTCCACAATTGCGTGCCTTTGGCGACATTATTCAACGCTATGGTGATGAGGGCAGTGCCGACATCACCACCCGACAAAATATTCAATTACGCGGGATTCGTATTGAAGATATTCCGGATATTTTTCAGCGCTTCGATCGCGTCGGCTTGACCAGTGTGCAGTCAGGCATGGATAATGTGCGCAACATTACAGGATCGCCTGTTGCCGGATTAGATGCGGATGAGTTGATCGATACGCGATCGCTGATCCAGCAAGTTCAAGACATGATCACCAATCAGGGTCAAGGCAATCCGGAATTTACTAACCTACCGCGCAAATTTAATATCGCGATCGAAGGAGGACGGGATAATTCCGTCCATGCCGAGATTAACGATGTGGCCTTTGTCCCAGCCTATCGGGAAGGCATCCTGGGGTTCAACATCCTTGTGGGTGGGTTCTTCTCCGCCAAGCGGTGTGAAGCCGCCATTCCCCTCAATGCCTGGGTGTATCCGGATCAGGAAGTCGTGGAAGTCTGTCGGGCGATCCTCAGTGTCTATCGTGACCACGGGCTACGGGCCAATCGTCAAAAGGCGCGGCTCATGTGGTTGATTGATGAATGGGGCATCGATCGCTTCCGGGCCGAAGTGGAATGCTGGCTCCAGCGGCCCCTGCTGAGCGCTGCCCCCAAAGATGAAATCGACTGGGACAAGCGCGATCACTTGGGGGTGTATCCCCAAAAGCAAGCGGGTTTGGTCTACGTCGGTCTACATGTACCCGTTGGGCGTTTGGATGCCGAGGCGTTTTTTGAACTGGCCCGGTTGGCGGAAGTCTACGGCAGTGGTGAAGTGCGGCTGACGGTGGAACAGAATGTGATTATTCCCAATATCCCTGAATCCAGCGTCTCGGTCTTCCTTGAGGAACCCCTGCTGCAACGGTTTTCAGTGCAACCGGCACCACTGACCCGCAGCTTGGTGTCCTGCACAGGGGCACAATTTTGCAACTTTGCCCTGATTGAAACGAAGAATCGCGCCCTCGGTCTGATGCAGTCCCTTGAAGCTGAGTTAAATATCCCCCGATCGATCCGCATTCACTGGACCGGTTGCCCCAACTCCTGTGGCCAGCCCCAGGTGGCCGATATTGGCCTGATGGGCACCAAGGTCCGCAAAAATGGCCAAACTCTGGAAGGGGTGGATATTTTCATGGGTGGCAAGGTGGGTAAGGATGCCCATCTCGGTGAACTCGTCATGAAAGGGATTGCCTGCGAGGATCTCCAACCCGTGCTGCGATCGCTCCTGATCGAACACTTCGGCGCGACCCCGCGCTAACGCCGCTTCACTCACATATTCGCGCCTATTCCCTACCCAGATTACTCATTATTCAATTCCATTGCGAACTACTCACTATGTCACAGTATTCTCGTCGCAAATTTTTGGTTACGGCTGGCGCAACCACCCTGGGCACCTTTCTGATGCACAGTTGTAGCTCCAACAGCGCTAGCAACACATCGGCCCCTGATACTGCTGCCTCCCCCGCCACCGATGCTTCCCCTGCCGTCAATGTCGCGGCCACCGACACCCCAGAAGTCACGACGGCAAAACTCGGCTTTATCGCCCTGACGGATGCGGCCCCCTTGATCATTGCCAAGGAAAAGGGGCTGTTTGCCAAGTATGGGATGCCCGATGTTGAAGTAGCGAAACAGGCTTCCTGGGGAGCCACCCGCGATAACCTGGTCCTGGGGTCCCAGGGCGGGGGCATTGATGGTGCCCACATTCTGACCCCCATGCCCTACCTGATTTCGACGGGAACTGTCACCAATGGCAACAAGGTGCCCATGTACATCCTGGCGCGGTTGAACACCAACGGTCAGTGTATTTCGGTGGCTAATACCTACAAGGATCTCAAGGTAGATACCAAGAGTGCGAGCCTGAAAGATGCTTTTGCAAAGGCCAAGTCTGAGGGGAAGGATGTCAAATGCGCAGTGACGTTCCCAGGGGGTACCCATGACCTGTGGATGCGCTATTGGCTAGCGGCAGGGGGTATTGATCCCGATAAGGATGTCTCGACGATCGTGGTTCCTCCCCCCCAGATGGTAGCCAACATGAAGGTGGGCAGTATGGAAGCCTTCTGCGTCGGTGAACCCTGGAATGCCCAGTTGGTTGCCCAGAATTTGGGGTACACGGCCTTGACGACGGGTGAACTGTGGCAGAACCATCCGGAAAAAGCTTTGGGGATGCGGGCCGATTGGGTAGACAAGAACCCCAAGGCGGCGAAGGCCCTGTTGATGGCGGTGTTGGAAGCCCAGCAGTGGTGTGACCAGGCGGCAAATAAGGATGAAATGTGTGAAATTCTCTCCAAGCGGGAATGGTTTAAGGTGCCCAAGGACGAAATCCTGGGTCGCGCCCAAGGGACGTTTGACTACGGCAATGGCAAGGTAGTGGAAAACAGCCCCTATCTGATGAAGTTCTGGTCTGACTATACTTCCTATCCCTTCAAGAGTCATGATCTCTGGTTTGTGACGGAGGATATTCGCTGGGGGTATCTGCCGCCGGATACGGACACGAAGGCGCTGGTGGATGCGGTAAACCGGGAGGAACTGTGGCGGGAAGCGGCGCAAGCGTTGAATATTCCGGCGTCCGACATTCCCAGTAGCTCTTCTCGTGGGGTGGAAACCTTCTTTGACGGGGTGCAATTTGACCCGGAAAACCCCAAGGCGTATCTGGACAGCCTCAAGATTAAGAAGGTCTAAGTTCTCCGTTTTGATCTAGCCTTTGAGATTTTCCTGGGGCTGGGCGGGTTTAGAGATCTTCTCCGGTTTCTACCAAAACTTTGGTGTAACCCGCCCCTAGGATGGTTTCCTTTGGGATGGGGCGGGTTTAGAGAGATTCTCGGTTTTCGGCCAAGATTTTGGTGCAACCTGCCCCGATAAATCCTGACCTAGGGATGGGGCGGGTTTAGAGAGATTCTCGATTTTCGGCCAAGATTTTGGTGCAACCCGCCCCTACAGATGTTCGATCGCGATACCCAGTTCAACCTGTCTCCTGTCTCCTAACTCCTAACTCCTATCTCCTATCTCCTAACTTCTACCTATGGCTATTAGCACTTCCCGATCGCAACCTACCCTGCCACGTTGGTTAACCCGGATACTCATTAATCTGCAAAAACGCAGTAAACAATGGCTCCTGTCTGCCAGTGCCATTTTTCTTTTCTTGCTGATCTGGCAAATCATCTGTGCGGGAGATAATCCGCCGCTGCCGCCTCCCACAAAGGTGCTTGAAGAAACCTGGGATTTAATTATTGATCCGTTTTTCGATAATGGTGGCACCGATAAGGGTCTCTTCTGGCAAATCTTGGCGAGTTTACGACGGGTGGCGATTGGCTTTACCCTATCGGCAGTCGTGGGGATTAGTGTCGGAGTTTTGATTGGCAGTAATAAGCTGCTGTATGGAGCCGTTGATCCGATTTTTCAGGTATTACGGACCGTGCCTCCCCTGGCCTGGTTGCCGATTTCACTTGCTGCCTTGAAGGATAACGAACCAGCAGCAATTTTTGTCATTTTCATTACGGCAATTTGGCCCATCATTATCAATACAGCCGTGGGTGTCCAACAGGTGCCCCAGGACTATAAAAATGTCTCGCGGGTCTTGCAACTCTCTCGTATGGAGTACATGAGCAATATCCTGTTGCCCGCGACGGTTCCCTATGTCTTTACTGGCCTGCGGATTGGCATTGGCTTATCTTGGCTGGCGATCGTGGCGGCGGAAATGCTCATTGGTGGTGTTGGCATTGGCTTCTTTATTTGGGATGCCTGGAACAGTTCGCTGATTAGCGAGATCATTATTGCCCTGCTTTATGTGGGGATTGTTGGCCTCTTGCTGGATAAGGTGGTGGACTTCATTGGCAAACTTTTCACGCCGGGAGGACAGCAGTAATTATGGTTGCGTTTCTCGAAATTGATCACGTTGATAAGATTTTTCCCCTGGCGGATGGGGGGCGCTATGTGGCGATCGAAAATATCAGCTTCAAGATCAAGCAGGGTGAATTTGTCTCCCTCATTGGTCACTCCGGTTGCGGTAAATCCACCCTATTGAACATGGTGGCAGGTCTCGAACGCCCCACGGTTGGTGGAGTCATTCTGGAAGGCCGTGAGGTCCGGAAACCCGGTCCCGATCGCATGGTGGTCTTCCAAAACTACTCACTTCTGCCCTGGAAAACGGTGCGCCAAAATATTGCCCTGGCGGTGAATGCCGTCATGCGTCATCTGCCCAAGGGGGAACGGCGGGGGGTGGTCGAGCAAGCCTTGGATCTGGTGCATTTGCGTCCGGCTGCCGATAAATACCCCGCCCAGCTATCCGGCGGGATGAAGCAGCGGGTGGCGATCGCCCGCGCCCTAGCGTTGCGGCCCAAGGTATTGCTGTTGGATGAACCCTTTGGGGCATTGGATGCCCTCACCCGTGGCAACCTGCAAGCCCAATTAATGCAGATCTGTCAGGAGTCCCAGGTAACCTGCCTGATGGTGACCCACGATGTGGATGAGGCATTGCTCCTGTCCGATCGGGTCATCATGCTGACCAATGGTCCCAGTGCCCACATTGGCCAAATCCTGGAGGTAGACATTCCTCGCCCCCGCCATCGCCTAGAGGTGGTCGAGCATCCCAGCTATTACAGCCTGCGCAGCGATATGGTCTATTTCCTGGACCAGCAAAAGCGGGCCAGTCGTCGCCAACGACGGGGGCAAGTGATACAGACAGGCACCGGGGCCGAAGCGGTACGATCGCAGGCGACCCTTCAGATAGCCACCAGTATGTCTTTAGAGAAAAACAGCCTGGATCTCGGCTTTATCCCACTGACTGACTGTGCGCCGATCGTTGTGGCCCAGGAAAAGGGCTTCTTTGCCCAGCAGGGTCTTGAGGTGACCCTCCATCGCAAACCCAATTGGCGGGCGATCGCCCAGGGGGTCATCAATGGCGAATTAGATGCGGCCCAAATGGTGGCCGGGATGCCCCTCGCCCTGACGCTTGAGCACATCGGAACCGCCCCTGTCCCGATTGTGACAGCCTTGACCCTTTCGCGTAACGGAAATGCGATTACCTTGGGTAAGCACCTCCTAGCGGCAGGGGTTCGCACCCTAGCCGATCTCAAGGTTGCGATCGGGCGCGATAGCAGTCGCGGCTATGGGTTGGGGGTTGTGCATCCGGCCTCTATGCACAATCTGCTCCTGCGCTACTGGTTAGCAGAAGGGGGGATTGACCCCGATTGGGATGTGCGGATGTCGATCCTGCCACCCCCGCAAATGGCCGTTAACCTCAAATCCGGCAAACTGGATGGCTATTGTGTGGGCGAACCGTGGAATGCACGGGCGGTCTATGAGGGTACGGGTTATGTGGTAGCGACGGACCTGGATCTGTGGGATGGGCATCCGGAAAAGGTATTGGGGGTACGGGAAGACTGGGCCAACCGTCATCCGAAAACCCACGTTGCCCTAGTGAAGGCGCTGATCCAAGCCTGCGAGTATTGCGATAACCACGAGCATCGGGAGGAAATTTTAACCCTGCTCTGTCAACCCAAATACGTTGGCGCAGCTCCGGACTATACACGACTGGGCTTCCTCGACGCCTACGACTACGGCACTGGCGATCCACCGCAGCCCCTGCCCGGTTTTAACCGTTTCTTCCAGGGGCAGGCTAACCGGCCCGATCGCCTGGAAATGCTGTGGATACTGACCCAACTCAATCGGTGGGGGATTACCCCCTTCCCCAGCAATTGGTCGGATGTGCTCGATCGTCTGGTGTATCAGGATGTGTTCAATCAGGCCATGCAGGAATTGGGGCATGACCCCCTAGGCCATGCGGGGATGCCCCCCGATGCCACCATCCAACTGTTCAGTGGTCCCGCCTTTACCCCCGATCACCCCCTGGCCTATATCGAATCCTTTGCCATCAAGCACCCGAATGCAGGGCAGATGATCACCGTTGACCTCCCCACGGCTGAGGTTGCCTAGCACCATTAGCCAAACGCTAACTCTTCGCTAGCCAATTCCTCGCTAGCAAATCCCTAGCTGTCAATTCCTAGACGTTCTCGACGCAGTTGAGTATCCGCATGGTTAAATCAAGTCCTATGCCCACGTTGGAAGACCGTCGCTTGCACCTACAACCGCCCCTGAAGGCCGATCCCTTCTTAACTATTACCGACCTGTCCAAGGTCTACCCCACACCCCAGGGTCCGTACCCCGTGCTCGATCGCATTAACCTCACCATCTATGAGGGGGAATTTGTTTGCCTGATTGGCCACTCTGGCTGCGGCAAAACCACCTTGCTCAATATGGTGTCTGGCTTTGCCAAACCCACCGAAGGCGAAGTCCGCCTCCAAACAAAGCGCATTACCCGTCCTGGTCGCGATCGCATGGTGGTGTTTCAAAACTATGCTTTGCTGCCCTGGAAAACTGCCTTTGACAATATTTACCTGGCGGTTAATGCGGCTTTCCCTAACCAATCCAAGGCCGAGAAACGGGCAATTGTGCGGGAACATTTGGACATGGTGGGCTTGACGGAAGCGGCGAATAAATATCCCCATCAACTTTCGGGGGGGATGAAGCAACGGGTAGCGATCGCCCGTGCCCTGGCTATCCGGCCCCAGGTTCTAATTTTGGATGAACCTTTTGGGGCATTGGATGCGATTACAAAGGAAGAACTCCAGGAAGAGTTGCTGACTATTTGGCGGGAACATCGCACAACGGTGTTGATGATTACCCATGATATTGACGAGGCACTCTTTCTGGCCGATCGCCTGGTGATGATGACCAATGGTCCGGCGGCCCATATCGGCGAGATTTTGGATATCCCATTTGAACGGCCTCGGGTGCGATCGCAGGTGACGGAAGATCCGCTCTATTACGAATTGCGCAATTATGCCCTTGATTTCCTCTATCGACGCTTCGCTCACGACGATGTGGACTAGACAATATGGATGATTTATTGATGGATGAACGGATAGATTAACCATTGATTCGTAGGGGCGGGTTGCACCCAAATCTCCCCCGGCAATTAATAGCCTTAATAAACCCGCCCTTCTAGGTATCTACGGGGTCAGGTTTATGGAAATGGTCGTTTTTTTCGCCAATTCTATGGGGGCAGGTTTATGGGAATGGTCGTTTTTCCCGCAAAACTCTTGGGCAACCTGCCCCTACCCGCTAACCCCAACCAGGCAGGTTTATAGAGATGGTCGTTTTTCCCGCTAATTCTCCGGGGGCAGGTTGATGGCAATGGTCGTTTTTCCCGCAAAACTCTTGGGCAACCTGCCCCTACAACTGATTCGGTTATCTGTTTGAATTTTGAATGTTGAACTCCTAACCCCCGTGTCTAAATCCATTAAAACCCTATGTCCCTATTGCGGTGTTGGTTGTGGTCTAGAGGTGGTGCTGAACCCCTCGGATCGGGCAACTCCCCCCCTGCCCAAAGTTAAAGGCGATCGCGCCCATCCCTCTAGCCAGGGCTATGTGTGTGTGAAGGGGGCTACCGTTGCGGAAAGCCTCGATCACGATCGCCTGCTCTACCCGATGGGCCGTGATCGTCTGGATCAGCCCTTCCAACGCCTTAGCTGGGACGAAGCCCTCGATCGCCTGGTCGATCGCCTGCAACAGGTGGTGGCGACGGTAGGTCCCGATGCCATTTGTATGTATGGGTCCGGCCAGTTTCAAACCGAGGATTACTACGTGGCCCAAAAGCTGCTGCGGGGGTGCCTGGGGACGAATAATTTTGACTCTAATTCGCGGCTGTGTATGTCTTCGGCGGTGGCGGGCTATCAACGCAGTTTGGGATCGGATGGTCCCCCCTGCTGTTACGAGGACTTAGAGTTAACGGATTGCGCGATTTGGATTGGCACCAATGCTGCCGAATGTCACCCGATCGTCTTTAACCGTTTTCTGCGCTATCGCAAGCAAAATCCCCACGTCAAAATGATCGTGATCGATCCCCGGCGGACTCAAACGGCGGAAGCGGCAGATTTGCACTTGGCGATCGCCCCCGGCACCGATATCGATCTGCTCAATAGTATGGCTTACCTGCTCTGGTCCTGGCGGGTGATCGATCGGCCCTTCATTAATGCCCACACCCATAACTTTGCCGCCTTTGAAGTCCTGATCCAGTCCTATACGCCAGCGAAAGTCGCGCCGCGTTGTGGTCTTACTGTCGAGGCAATTGAGCAGGCTGCCCGTTACTGGGCCAGTTCCCAACGGGTGTTATCCCTCTGGTCGATGGGGGTGAACCAGTCCAGCGAAGGCACGGCCAAAGTTCAAACCCTGATTAACCTGCACCTGATGACGGGCCAGATTGGCCAACCAGGGGCGGGTCCCTTTTCCCTGACTGGGCAACCCAATGCGATGGGGGGACGGGAAGCTGGGGGCCTGGCGAAGTTGCTGCCGGGGTATCGATCGGTGACCAATGGCCGCGATCGCGCTGAAGTCGAGCAATTTTGGCAGGTGCCAGCGGGCCGGATTCCGGCCCAACCGGGCCGCACAGCTTGGGAGATCATTACAGGCTTGGAAACGGGCGAGGTGCAGTGCCTGTGGATCGCGGCGACAAATCCAGCAGTTAGCCTGCCCGATCTGGAACGGGTTAAAGCCGCCCTAGCGCGATCGCCCTTCACGGTTTACCAGGATGCCTACTACCCCACGGAAACCACCGCCTACGCCCATCTGCTGCTGCCTGCCGCCCAATGGGGTGAAAAAACCGGAACGATGACCAACTCCGAGCGCATGGTCACCCTGGCCCAAGCCTTTCGAGCGCCGCCGGGGGAAGCCAGGGCTGATTGGGAGATTTTTGCCGAAGTGGGCCGCCGCCTTGGCTTTGCCGACCAGTTCCGATTTATGACCCCGGCAGAGGTCCATGCCGAATTTGTCCAACTCACCCGCGATCGCGTTTGCGACATGAGCGGGATCAGCCATGCACATTTGCAACAGGGACCGATCCAATGGCCCTGTCCCGCCAGCAATCCCGACTATCCGCCAGCGAACCCTGCCAATCAGGAGGCAACCGCCAAACGCCTGTACCTGGATCGCCGCTTTGCGACCCCCGATGGCCGTGCCCTGTTTGCCCCGTACCACAGCCGAGGACTGGCCGAACCGCCCGATCCGGCCTACCCCTGGGTGCTGACTACGGGACGCCTCTATGGCCACTGGCATACCCAAACCCGCACCGGGCGGATTGCTAAAATTACGAAAATGTATCCCCAACCCTTCCTGGAAATCCATCCCCATGATGCCGAAAAGTTGGGGATTGCGGAGGGGGATTGGGTAGAAGTGCGATCGCGCCGGGGCTATGCCTGCCTGCCTGCCAAGGTGACCCCCGCGATCGCCCGTGCCACTGTGTTTATGCCCATGCACTGGGGTGCCCTCTGGGCCGACCAAGCAGAAGTCAATGCCCTGACCCATCCCGCAGCCTGTCCCCATTCCCTGGAACCGGAGGTCAAAGCCTGTGCTGTCCACCTCAGTCCCCTGGTGCCCCCCAAGGCTAAGCTGATGGAGCCAAGCGTTGAGCCGGAGCGAATTCCCGCTGGGGCCACTCCCGCCCTCATTGCCGCACCGCTGGCGGTGAGTCCGTAGCCGTCGTGGCGGTAGTTCGAGAGGTTTTCGGCGGAGTTTCTGGCTGGGTTTCCGGCGTCACTGGGGCTGCTTCGGGAGTCCCGTGGCTAAGCTGGGCATTGATGACAAGCGGTAGCGAGACAGCTAAAGCAGAGGCCACCAAAACACCCATGACCACCTTGAGCCGCTTGACTCGCCGCTCGTGCTGAAAACGAACTTCTAAGCGTTGCCGAAATGCCTCGATTTTCCTCAATTCTTCCGTATTCATAAGCACTCCTTGCTACGTCCCCTGTGTTAGCTAACCTCCGTAGTGACAGTGCCCTGTTTACCACCAGACGGGTAACGTGCCTTCTGCCCTGGATCATGCAGTGTCGTTATGGCGTGGATGGCTCCCCCATTCTTCCCTAATATCTAGAGTATTCCCTGGACCACCCGCTCTCTCTATGCACATTCTAAAAAAAAATGGAGGAAGCGTAGCGTAAAATACGATTTGCCTTTACAAAAGGTATCCTAAAAGACAGATTTATTTTAATTTAATCTATCTAAAAATACTTGATTAAGGTGGCTGGCGGATAGGGAAAAGGACAACAGGAAGCGGATGTGTCGCGGGGGTCCCCAATCACTCTGCTTGAATTCTCACCCCACACTCAGCGTTAGGTTTTCATGACAATGTTTTTTAACTTTGAGGCCGAATTTGTCGAATCATTACGCTGCATTCCCATGCAGGTGCGCTATAAGCTGGATACCTGTGGTGTGAAGCTCAAGCTGCAACATTGGCACCAGTTCCGTCCTGAGATTCGGCAGCAATTGGTGGTCCTCCCCTGCGACACGGCGGCGGCAATCGCGGCCTATCGCCAGCAGCTACAGCAGTGGGTGACCGAGGCCACAGGGACTCCGGCAGGAGAATTGGCGATCGCCCCCTACCCGGCTTGGTTACAAGCTGAGACGGTACCGGACAGCGTGCAAGCCAAGGCAGCGGAATTCCAGGTGACAATCGCCCCCAGCCAATGGGCCAGCCTCACGCCCCTGCAACGGTTTGCCCTGATCAAACTCAGCCGTTCCAGCCATGAAAATCGTAACTTCTGGCCCGCCCTCCAGGAATTTGCGCTAGCCTGAATCCGTTACATTTGTTCATGTCGGTTCCCGGCGATCGGTCCTAGCGGCGGCGGTGATCGGCACGACGAATTAGCAAGGAGCAAGATGCGTTATCGTTGGCGATTCCCTCGGCTTACGTCCCTGTTTACGTCCCGGTTTACCTCAAGGTGTACGCTGCTTTGGCGGCAACAGGGGCGGCAGCGTTGGGTTGGGTCCCTGTTGGCAGCGGCGTTGGGCTTTTGGCTCACCTGGGTGGGTGTACCCAGCCTGATCCCAGGGGGGATGCCCACTGTCAATGCCCAAATGGCTCCCGTTGTGCCTGTGCCGGTTAGCCCCCAAGCCTCAGAAGCGGCCCCGGATACCCCACCGGAACCGGATAGCCCTCGGACGTTTTCACAGTTACCGTCGGGTCTTAGCTTACCGCCAGAACTCGATCGCTTTTTTAGCGATCGGTCGTCTACCAGTCAAGCGGCAGTGGGGCTAGATGGCCAACCCCTGTTTCAGGTGGCGGCTCCCGCCGGCAATGCTGCGGGCGGTGATGCGGCGGAAATGCTTTCAGTGCAGGCACGGGTGCAGCTCATCGAGTCGCGTCTGAAGCGGATCGCCACCCGTGGCTTTGATCCCGATACCTTGGATGTACAAATTACCTGGGAGAATCAGCAGCCGGTTTTGCTGGTGAACACCGTTGTGGATGGGCGGTCTTACCAGGACACGCTACTGACGGTGACCGATCTGGACGCCCGCTTGCATGAAACCGACATGGAAACCCTGGCCCAGGAGTGGGCGGTTACGGTGGAAACGGCGCTGTTGCGCTTTCAACGGGAACGTCAACCGGCCTTTCTCAAGCAACGGTTAATCATGGCTGCCCTGATCTGGACGATCGCCGCGCTCCTGAGTTTGCTCCTGCGCTATTGGCAACATCGACTGAATCGACACCGCGATCACCTGTTAGCTGATGCCCAATCCCAGGCCACCCAACTGGCCACCCCCTCTGATGGGACGACTTCGCAGGTTACTACCGCCCTCCTCCAGCAGCAACTGGCAACCCGGCAGCAGCGCCATCTGATTGCAATTAAAACCCTATTCACGATCGCGGGGCAGGTGGTGCTGTGGTTTAGCAGTCTGTTCCTGATTTTGGGGCTTTTCCCCTATACCCGTTGGTTGCAACCCCTCCTGTTGCGTCTGGTTAATATTCCGGGGCGATTGCTGGCGATCGCGACCCTGTTCTATCTACTGATGCGCTTAACCGCCCTGCTGGTCGATCGCTTCTTTGCCCTATTGCAAAACAGTTCCGACTGGTCCCTGGAGCAATCCCAACGCCGTGCCCTGCGGTTTTCGACCTTTGCCAGTGTGTTGAAGGGGGTTGCCGTTGGCCTACTGGCGACGATCGGCGTGATTGTGGCGCTGGCCAGTGTCCATGTGGAGGTTGCGCCCCTCTTGGCTGGGGCGGGGATTGTCGGGTTAGGGATTTCCCTCGCTGCCCAAAACCTGATCCGCGATGTGATCAACGGTTGCCTGATCCTGATGGAGGACCAGTATGGGGTTGGCGATGTGATTAAGGTGGGGGAGGTGTCGGGTCTGGTGGAATACATGGGCCTGCGCATGACCCAATTGCGGGATACGGATGGGCGGTTAATTACAGTGCCCAATAGTTCGATCACGATCGTCCAAAACCTGACAAAGGAATGGTCCCGGGTTGATTTACGGATTACGGTTGCCCTGACGGCGGATCTGGACAAGGCGTTACAGGTGATTCAGCAGGTGGCCCAGGAGATGCGATCGGTCTATCCCTGGCAAACCTTGATTCTGGAGCCGCCCCAACTGCTGGGGGTGGAGCAACTCGATTATGCTGGCGCAACGATCCGCCTCTGGATCAAAACCTTACCCCTGAAGCAATGGGAAGTGGCACGGGAATATCGACGGCGGCTGAAGTTGGCCTTCGATCGCGAGGGGATTGCGATCGGCGTACCGCAACAGTCGGTCTGGTTCCACAGCACGGCCTTGTCTCGCTCACCCGATCGGATGAACCAGCCAGAGGAAGGTTTATCCAGGCCGCCAGCCTATGCTAGACAGCATGAGTAGACCCAATAACTGGGTAACTGGCTTGTGAATTCTTAAGATTTGTTTAGACTAGGAATCAGGTCCCGTTATGGCTGGGGTTCGTGAGGGCGTTGTGCCGATCTAATTGTGATCCGGATAGGCAACTCAGTTCCCTGGGAGGTTGCTTGCAGCATCCAGATACGGGCGCTTTGATGACTCAAGTCGTCACGACAAACTGATTAGCCTTGGCATTTTCTCCCTTCTTTGTGAGTCAATCACCATGACCATCGGCCAGCGATTTCAGCCCAATGTCCCTAACCGTAACTGGATGATTGCGGGTGGCCTATTAACCCTGGTGATCCTAGGGGTGGGCTTGACCCGGATTCTGCCCTTGCTCCAGGCCCAAAGGGAAGCACCGGAGATGGTGGCGACGCCCCTCCCGCAACGGGTAACCGTAGCCGCATTGGGTCGCCTTGAGCCACAAAACGAGGTGATTCGGGTGAGTGGTCCTACGGGGGAGCGGATTGGGCAATTGCGAGTAGCCAAGGGGGATCTGGTTCAGGCGGGTCAGGTGCTGGCCGTGTTGGAAAGCTATAACGAACGCTTGGCAGAACGGAATCTCAGCGCCAGCCAATTGGCGGAGGCGGAGCGGCGGCTCCAGGCGGAAACCCAATTCCGGCAAGCCCAAGTCCAGGAGGCTCAAACCCGAATTCAACAGGTGGCCCAGCCAAGGGCATTTGAAGTGGAGGCGCAACAGGCACGGGTACGAGAACTGGAGGCGAATTTAGCCCTAGCCCAAGCCGATCGTGATCGGGCCGCTAATCTTCACCGGGAAGGGGCGATCGCCCAACAGGAACTCGATCGCCAGGAAACGGACGTGCGGCGAATCGAAGAACAACTACGCAATGCCCGATCGACCCTGGTGCAACTGCGCGAAGCCCGCCAGATGGACACCCGCAACGCCCAGGCCCAACTCCAGGTCGCCCAAGCCAATATCCCCCTAGCCCAGGTGCAAACAGCCGTCGATTCCGCTCGTCAAAACTTGAGACTGGCCGAAGCCCGCCTCGATCGCACCCTGATCCGCGCCCCCCAGGATGGCCGGGTCCTACGCATTTTGACCAAAGCGGGGGAAGCGATCGGGAATAGCGGCATTGTTGATCTCGGCGATACTCGACAAATGAACGTGGTGGCGGAGGTCTATGAAACCGATGTTAGCCTGGTCAAAGTCGGGCAACGGGCCACGATCACCAGCCGCAATGGGGCCTTCCCCGGCAGTTTACAGGGGGAAGTGATTGAAGTGGGTTGGCAGGTGTTTAAGAACGATGTCCTAGACGATGATCCGGCAGCCAATGCCGATGCCCGTGTGGTGGAAGTGAAGGTGCGGCTGGACGACAGCAAACCCGTGGAAGCCCTGACCAATTTGCAAGTGGATGTGAAGATCGACGTGTCATGAGAAGACGGTCATGAGAACGCCCCTAGCTTGGCTCAACTTGGTGCATGAGAAAACCCGCCTAGTGGTGGCGATCGCGGGGGTAGCCTTCGCCGTCATGATTATTTTCATGAACCTGGGGTTTCTCGGTGCCCTAGGAACTGCCGCCAGTGCAATTTACGCCAAGCTCAACGCCGATATTGTCCTCAGTTCGCCTAAAACCCTGGAAATTGGGTCCAGTAAACCGTTCCCCTTGAAGCGGCTCTATCAGGCGGCGGGGATTGCGGGGGTCGAGCGCACAATGCCCCTGTATTTGGGCATGGCCCAGTGGCGCAATGCTGAAACCCGCAAAATGCGGGCGATTTTTGTTTATGGTTTTAACCCCAACGACCCCGCCTTCCTGGTACCGGAACTGCAAAGCCCGGAATTACAAGCCGCCCTGCGCCGCCCGAATACGGTCCTCATTGACAGGCGTTCCCGTCCAGAATTTGGCCCCACCGCGATCGGCACAGAAACCGAACTCGATCGCCGCGCTGCCACGATCGGCGGCCACTATGAACTGGGGGGGGGTTCTCCGCTGATGGCACCCTGGTCATGAGCGACCAGAACTTTCGCCGCTACTTCCATCCCCGGCCCCTGGATTTGATTGACCTTGGCCTGATTCAACTGGAACCGGGTACCGATGCCGATCGCGTGGCCGAAAAACTGCGGCTAGTCTTGCCCGCTGATGTGCGCGTCTTCACCCGCCAGGAAATCATGGATCGCGATCGCACCTTTTGGATTGCCACGACCTCCACCGGTTTCATCTTCGGGATGGGCGTTGTCGTCTCCCTGATCGTTGGCACCGTGATTGTCTATCAAATCCTATACACTGACATCACTAAACACCGGGTCCAATATGCCACCCTTAAAGCAATGGGCTACCGCAGCACCTTCCTTTTTAGTCTTGTCCTGCAAGAAGCCCTCATCCTTGCCTGTCTGGGCTATATCCCCGGCTTCGCCATTTCCCTGGGTCTCTATGATATGGCCTACAAAGCTACCGCTGGCACTCTCCCGATCATGATGGATGTCCAACGGGCGATTCTCGTTTTCCTGCTCACCTTGGGCATGTGTACCGTGTCGGGTCTGATTTCGGTGCAAAAGGCGGTGTCGGCTGATCCGGCGGAGGTTTATTGAACTGAACTGACAGCCGAGACGGCTATCCCACAAAAAAGTTACGACTGGAATTTTGAATTTTGCCAACTGAACTGACAGCCGAGACGGCTATCCCACAAAAAAGTTACGACTGGAATTTTGAATTTTAAATTTTGAATTGTAACGCCCATGCTTCCTCCCCGCTATACCTTCCTCGCCTGGTTTAATCTTACCCACGAACCCCGTCGGTTGGTGACAGCCTTGGCTGGGGTTGCGTTTGCGGTGCTGTTGATGTTTATTTTTTTAGGCTTTAAGAACGCTCTCTACGATAGCCAGATTCAACTGATTAAGATCCTGAATGCGGATATCGTGATCATCAATAGTATTAAAGACAATATGTTTGTGCCGGAGCAATTTGCCCTGCGGCGACTCTACCAGGCCCGCGCCTTTGCAGGCGTAGAGTCGGCCTATCCGCTGTATACCAATACGGCTGACTGGAAAAATCCAGTTACGAAGGAGATTCGGCCCCTGCGGGTGTTAGCGTTTAATCCCCATGATCCGGTGCTGCTGGTGCCAGGGGTTCTGGAAAATGTCGAGGCGCTCCAATTACCCTGGACGGCCCTCATTGATCAGCAGGCCCGCCCGGAAGTAGGACCGATCACGGTTGGCATGACGACGGAATTGATGGAGCAGCAGGTGCAAGTGGTTGGTACCTTTAGCCTGGGAACCGATTTTGCGGCGGGGAATGGCAATGTGATCATGAGCGATCAAAACTTTTTGCGCTATTTTGCGCGGCTGGGGCCAGAGGAGGACAGTCGAACCCTGAATACGGTTGATGTTGGCCTCATTAAGGTCACACCGGGCACGGATGTAGTGACCCTGGTCAATACCCTCCGGGAACAATTGCCTAAGGATGTGCGGGTATTAACTAAGGCGGAATTTGCCCAACAGGAACTCACTTATTGGCAGGAAAATACCAATATTGGCTTTGTGTTTGGTCTCCTCACCTCCATGAGTTTTGTGGTGGGGATTATTCTCGTCTATCAGATTCTCTATACGGACGTTGCCGATCATTGGGCGGAATATGCCACCCTTAAAGCAATGGGGTATTCGCGGCTCCACCTGTTGGGGGTGGTGATCCAAGAAGCGGTGATTCTAGCAATTTTGGGGTTTATTCCGGGCACGATCGTCAGTCTGGGTCTTTATGAGTTAGCAAGTGATACAACGGGTCTATTGATGCAAATGACACCGGAGCGATCGTTTAATATTTTTTTGATTACCCTAGTGATGTGCTTGATTTCCGGCACGATCGCGGTGCGCAAAGTGCTAACGGCTGATCCAGCGGAGGTATTTGGCTAATGAGCGGTGTAACTTTGGTGGATGATTTACGGGATGACTTGATGGGCGAGAGGACATCAAAGGCGACGGCCACGATCGTTGTGGATGCGCACGTCGTTAAAATCCGCAACCTCAATCACTATTTCGGCCACGGTGATCTTGCCAAGCAGGTGTTATATGACATCAATCTGGATCTACCCAAGGGCCAAATTGTGATCATGACGGGACCCTCAGGCTCCGGGAAAACGACGCTCTTGAGTTTAATTGGGGGGCTGCGTACTGCCCAAGCGGGTAGTTTGCAGGTCATGACCCAGGAGTTGGTTGGCTTAAATAAATCCCAACTGGTCAATATCCGGCGTAATATTGGCTTTATTTTCCAGATGCATAATCTGTTTGAATCCCTAACGGCATCGCAGAATGTGGAAATGGCGGTGGAGTTATTTAGCAACTGGCGAGATAAACGGCTAAAGGCGGTCGAAGTGCTGACGCAGGTGGGCCTCGCCGATCGCATTGACTATAAGCCCAAAAACCTTTCCGGGGGCCAAAAACAGCGGGTAGCGATCGCCCGTGCCCTAGTCAATCAACCCACTCTGATCCTCGCGGATGAGCCAACGGCAGCCCTAGATAAAAAGTCTGGGCGGGATGTGGTGATGCTGATGCAACGGTTAGCCAAGGAGGAGGGGCGTACCATCTTAATGGTAACCCACGATAATCGAATTCTAGATGTAGCCGATCGTATTATTAACTTGATTGATGGCCGCCTGGAGTCAGACGAAACCCTGGATCATTTTGTGGCCACCCATGATCCCAAGAGCCTCGATCGGCGGATGTTTATGATGTAATTAGGTTGGCAGCAACGGGTCATGAAATGCTGGCTCAACATCAACAACCTTACCCAGCACAGCCTCATATTTTACGGTTGGGAGGGATGTTTTATTACCTGGGGATAATGCTGCCATATCTAGCCCAGCGAATCGCTGCCTCGGCTAGGGCATCGATCGAACTCACGAGGGGCAATCCCAGTTCATGGGCCGGACCTGCCTGGATCGCTAGGGGCAGTTCGCTGCAACCCAGGATAACGGCGATCGCGCCCCGCCGTTTCAACCGAGTCGCTCCCTCGGCGACTGGATGATAGCTTTCACTCAGGCGATTGGCCTTTGCCATCCGAATTGAGGGCATACAATAGCGTTCCATTTCGTCCCCCGTTGGCAGTAGGCAGCGATAGCCTTCCCTTTCCAGAAATTGCTGATATAAGCCTAGCTTCAGGGTTGCGGAGGTTCCCATAATCCCGATCGCTCCCCGAAAGAGACCATAACTTTTGAGGCTAGCAACAACCGCTTCAACAATATGCAAAATTGGCACCGGTATGGCTTGAGTCAGGTCGTTATACCAAAGATGAGCCGTATTACAGGGAATCACGATCGCGCCTGCACCCATTGTTTTCAGTTGTCGGGCACCCTGTAGTAGTTTGGGGAGCGGGGAAGGGCCTTGGGAGAGGAGGGCATCGGTGCGATCGGGAACGGTGGGATCGCTCCAGAGAATCGTATGTAAATGTTCCTGGTCGCAAGTAGCGGTGGTGAGCAAAGTTAAGCGGGTTAGGAAGGAAGCTCCGGCCAGGGGTCCCATGCCCCCTAAGATGCCTAAAATAGGCGGTTCGGGTATTTCAATCATTTGATGCATGATCACTGATGTCTTGGATTGATGCGTGACGGCTCTAATTAGCGAGACAGCCAGGACAGCTATCCCACAAGACAGCTACAGCCCTTCCATACTGGGTGAGGTGCAGACAAGGGGCTTAAGCCCCTTGTTCACAAGGCTTGACAGTACTTCATTAGAGAGGGAAAGGCAGTAATATGACGGCAAGACAGCCGAGATGGTTATCCCAGGAGTTAGCTAATATGGCTCTAGCCTCAGTAGATTCTCCGGCGGAGACGCTACGCGAACGAAAAACAGGTGTCGAGCTTGCGAGATCCAACCCGCTCACTAGCTTTGTCGCACTGCATTTGACCCACCCTATCAAATTTGACTTGACAGATCCCTAGGTTTTTGATTTGACTAGGGCTGGACGAATCAATCAACCGAATTAGAGTTGGCTAATACGGCAACCTGGGTGCGATCACGTAAGTTTAGACGACTGAGGATACTGGTAATATGATTTTTAACGGTCTTTTCGGAAATATAGAGGGCATCAGCGATTTCACGGTTATTGGCTCCTTTCGCAATTAACTGGACAATTTCTTGTTCCCTGGCAGTTAACTTTTCCCACGGGAGGAGGGAACTCGCAACGGGATCGGGAATTTGGGCAATAATTTTTTGACCAATCCCAGGTCCCAAATAAGTGTACCCACGGGATACGGATTGAATAGCAAGGGTGAGATCTTCCGGGGGCGTATTTTTTTGTAAATAACCGACGGCTCCATACCGTAGGGCTTGGGCGACATACTCATCGTCATCATCGATACTCAGAATCAATACCTTGATATTAGGCAACCGCTGGCAAATTTGCCGGGTTGCCTCAACGCCATCACAGACGGGCATGAGGATATCCATCAGTACCACATCGGGTTGTAAGGCCGCGACTTGGGCGATCGCCACTTCGCCATTTTCGGCATCCCCAACGATCGCGATTTCAGGTACATCTGCCAACAGGAGTTTCAATGCCCGACGGATCAGCAATTGATCGTCTACAATCAGAACCCGGATGGACATAGTGAGGGAAAACCGTGAGGGTGAACGATCCCAATGTAAGCGTTGGGGCCGGGGATCAACAAGCCACGATCGTCCTATTTTGGGTAGGACTTTGGTCCTATTGATAGTCAGGACTTGGGCCTCATGGCAAGACCGATGGCACCCTCTAGGCTGGAAGCAGCGAGTTTGGAAATCCCCGCATGGCAAAGATTTTGGTGGTTGACGATAGTCAGTTGTTTCGCCAAATGACGGCTGGCTTACTGCGGCAGCAGGGGCATGACGTAAGTACGGCTCCAGATGGGTTGAGCGCGATCGCCCACATTCAAAAAGCCCATCCTGATTTAGTAATTCTGGATGTTGTCATGCCCAATATGAGCGGATTTGAGGTCTGTCGGCGGCTCAAAGCTCAGCCGGAAACCCAGGCGATTCATGTGCTTCTGTATTCCACAAATGCTGATCCCGCGAGTCGCTATTGGGGGTTACGTCAGGGGGCCGATGCCTATCTGGTGAAACCTGTGGCAGTGGATGTCCTCCTGGATGCCATCCAAAAGCTGTTACCGTGTTCGCTGTAGCACCCCCTCTGGAGAATCGCGCAGCATCCCCCCAGGGAAATGTCCTGAGGACCAAACTCAGCTATGTCAAAATTAGGAGAGCAGACGATCCAAAATAGCAGAAGTGTTGCATTCTATACTGCCTGTTTGAGGTTTGAAGTCGAGCATTGCCGCGATTACGGCCCTGATTTGACCCGCCTGCGTCCTTTAGCGTCCTAAATATGCATCGTTTCCCCCGGTATCTGCGCTGCTTTTGGTCTCGGACTCACTGGCATATCCCCCTGCATTGGGTTTTGATCGTGCCGTTTGCGGCACAAACGATCGGCATTGTGGGGTTGGTAGGCTATTGGTCTTACCAGAGTGGGGAACAGGCCGTTAGCACCCTGGCGGATGAACTGATGCTGGAGGTGAGCGATCGCGTCACCCAACGGCTCAATGACTATCTGCAAACGGCGCATTTCTTCAATCAGTCCCACATTGCAGCGCTGCGATCGGGGGTGATTAATCTGACAGATCTCGATCAACTGCATCGTTACCTAATTTTTGAACTCTTACACACGGAAGCCGTTAGTAGTTTTGTCTTTGGCGACCCCCAGGGTAACTTCCGACTGATTAACCGACTACATGGGGAGGATATTGGCAGTAACACTAATGTCACAGCCGGGGATTTGCCCTTTGAGGCGGGGATTGCCCGCGAGGAAGATCCGGCTAACCTGCACCTTTATACGATCGATGAACAGGGCCAGATTGACCGCCATGTTGAGGTGATCAAGAATGTTGATGTTCGCAGTCGCCCCTGGTATCAAGCCGCCGTTAAGACTGGTAAACCGGGCTGGACGAAACCGTTTCAAATTGGCCGAGGCAATCGTTTGACCCTCGGTGCCTATGCGCCGCTGTATAACGATACGCAGCAACTTCAGGGTGTCTTTTCAGTTAATATCAGCCTCCAGAAAATCAATGAATTTCTAGAAAAGCTACCCATCAGTGAGCATGGGCAGGTCTTTATTGTTGAGCGCGATGGCACGATGATCGCCAATTCCATTGGTGAACCGGTCTATGTCTCCCGGCAAGGCCCTCCCCAGCCCAATCAGCCCTTACCCTTCGTGACGGAGCCAGGGAAAGTTCAGTCTCAGCGGCTATCTGCTGACGAAAGTGAAAATGCCGTGATGCGGGCTGTGGCGCAACAACTAACCGTGCCGTTGCATGGGATGAAGACAATCACGCCATCGGCAACGAGGACACTTCAGATCCAGCACGATCGTTATTTTGTACGCGCTGTTCCCTACAGTGATCGCTATGGTTTGGCATGGCTAATTGTTACGGTTGTTCCCCAATCTACGTTCCTTGCAGACATCGAGGCCAATCGTTCTCGGACTATCTGGATCTGTGGATTTGCCCTTGTCGGCTCGATCGCGATCGGGGTTATCACAGCCCAGTGGGTCAGCCGTCCCCTCCGTCAACTCAGCCAAGCCTCGCAGGGTCTAGCGAATGGGAACCTCACCCCGCCAATACCCGCGCAGTTGGGAATCAGCGAACTAGAGGTCATGGCACGATCGTTTGAGCAAATGGCCGATCAGGTACGGCAATCGTTTGAACGTACTGAAATTGCCCTGCGAGAATCAGAAGCTCAATATACAACCATATTTCGGAACAGTCCCGATCCCATTTTCATTACCAGTCTTGCGCATGGCCGTTGGGTTGACGTTAATGAGAGTTTTCTTCAGTTAACAGGGTATCAACGGGAGGAAGTCATTGATCGCACGGCTGAGGCGTTAAATGCGATTGTCTATCCAGAGGAAGTTGCCGCGATCGCGACCCACCTCCGGACAACAGGACGCGTCCTCAATCAAGAACTACACTGGCGTACTAAAGCTGGGGAAGTCAAAGTTTCCCTCGTCTCCTGCGAAATTATTCAGCTTCAAGGTCAACCCTACATCCTCGGCATCAGTAAGGAAATTAGTGAACTGAAGCAAGTACAAGCCGCCTTGCAAGCCAGTGAAACCCGGTTACGGTTAGCCCTGGAAGTCTCACAAGCGATCGCCTGGGAGCGAGATCTGAAGACTGATGAGATTACATTTAGCAGTACGATTTCCCCTATCCATCCCCTAAGCCTTGCGTATCCAGTGGCGCTGGAGTTCGTCCATCCAGACGATCGGGACGCTGTACGCCAAGCCAATGCAACCGCGATCGCCCAACGCAGTCAATTTCAGATTGAGCATCGGGTCGCGATTTCTACGCCAGCCTCCCCCTCAGAGCGATCGCACTGGCGCTGGTTACAGGTGAGTGCCAAGGTGCTGCTGGATAATGTCGGTCAGCCCACACGCCTTATTGGTATGTCGATTGATATCACCGATCGCAAGCGTCTGGAATTAGCCCTCCAGGAAACTAGCGATCGGCAGCAGGCAATTTTATCCGTCATGCCCGACTTAATTTTTGCCGTGGATGCGGATGGCAGAATCATCGAACAGGTAACTATCAAGCCCGATCTCGATCTATTTCAGGGTGATTTTCAGGCCCCCAATCGCAACATTTTAGACGTGGGTACACCAGAAATTATTGCGAGAAAAGCCGAAATGTTGCACTCTGTTTTAACCACGAATCAAATAGGACTTTACGAACAGGAGATCGAAAAAGACGGACAGGTTAGATATGAAGAGGTGCGCTGTGTCCCCATGCCGGGATCGCGTGTGTTAATCCTAATTCGAGATATTACGGAGCGCAAACAAACTGAACTGGCACTTCAGGAAAGTGAAACCCGCTTCCGAGCCATTTCCGATGCTTCTCCCGCCAACATTTATATCATTGTCCGGCGGGCGGAGGGTTCCTGGTACTTTGAACACATCAGTCGGGCGATCGAAACGATTCAAGAAATTCCGGTTGAGCAGATTTTAGCGGATGCCAGTGTTTTACTAGATTGCATCCATCCCGACGATCGACCGGGCTACGAAGCGGCGGTTCAACATAGTTTGGACACCTTAGAAACCTTTGAATATGAGTGGCGTGTGATCACCCCCTCCGGTCGGATCAAATGGTTACAGGGGACCTCCCAGCCTCGGCGGCGAGCCAACGGCGATGTGGCTTGGCATGGTGTTGTCCTGGATGTGACCGAACGTAAAGCCGTTGAACTGGCGCTTCAGGAAAGTCAAGCTCTCCTCCGGACGATTTCCGAAGTCTCTCCTGGCATCATTTATGTCTTGGTTAAACGCATTGACGGTTCGTTTTATTTTGAACACATCAGCCGCGCCATTGAGACCATACATGGCATCCCTGTTGAGCAGGCGATGGCCGATGCCAGTTCGGTCCTCGATCGGCACCACCCCGACGATCAGCCTGCTTATGAAGCCGCTGTGCGCCAGAACGAGGCAACGCTAGTGCCGTTTAAGTATGAGTGGCGGATTTTGGGTCCTGATCATCAGATCAAATGGCTGCGGGCTAATTCACAACCCCGGCAGCGCGAAAACGGCGAGGTAGCCTGGTATGGGGTGGTACTGGATATTACCGACAGTAAACAAACTGAACTGGCTTTACAGGCCAAAACGGAAGAACTCGATCGCTTCTTTTCTGTTGCCCTAGATCTGTTCTGTATTGCCAGTACCGATGGCTACTTCCTGCGCCTGAATCCCCAGTGGCAACGCACCCTCGGTTATGATTTGTCTGAACTGGAAGGCGCTAGGTTCCTGGACTACGTGCATCCGGATGATCTGGACAGTACACTCACAGTATTAACGAGTTTAGCGGTCCAGCAGGAGGTGTCTAACTTTGTCAACCGCTACTGTTGCCGGGATGGTTCCTACCGGTGGATGGAATGGCGATCGGTCCCCGTCGGTGACTTGATCTATGCAGCAGCCAGAGACATTACCGAGCGTAAACAAACTGAAGCCCAACTCCAGGCAGAGGTTGATTTTCGGCGGGCGATCGAGGCCACCATTGTCGAAGGGATTGCGATGGTGGATTTGGACGGACGGCAAAGCTACGTCAATCCAGCCTTTTGTCGCATGGTCGGCTGGAGCGAAGCCGAACTGATCGGGGCAACGCCACCCTTTGCCTACTGGCCCCCAGAAGAAATTGATACCATCACCCAAACATTGCACAAGTGTTTAACGGGAAATCGCCCTCCCGAAGGGCTAGAACTGCGCTTCATGCGGCGCAATGGCGAACGGTTTGATGTCCTCCTGCTGGATGCCCCCCTGTGCGATGCCCAAGGGAAACCCACCGCCTGGTTAGCCTCGGTGTACGACATCACTGAGCGCAAGGCAGCCCAAGAGCAGATTCGACAGTACCAAGAACGGTTGGAGAGCATTCTCACCTCGATCGACAGCGCCATCTGGTCTACGAGCTACCCGGACTTTGCAACCCTCTACGTCAGCCCGGGCGCCGAAACGATTTACCAGCGTCCCGCTGCCGAGTTCAAGACCAATTCCAATCTCTGGCTGGAGGTGCTCCACCCCGACGATCAAGCCCAGATCTTCGCAACCCTGGCCAAATTGCTGGAAGAGGGTGGCTTCGTGGTAGAACAGCGCATTATTCGTCCCAGTGGGGAAATTCGCTGGATTTCCCAACGCTGCTGGCTGATCTATAACGAGCATGGCCAACCGGTCCGCGTTGATGGGATTACCACTGATATTACCGAAGTCAAACAAACAGAACTGGAATTGCAACGGGCCAAGGAGGCTGCCGAAGCCGCCAGCCATGCCAAGACAGTTTTCCTCGCTAACATGAGCCACGAACTACGCACCCCCCTGAATGCCATCCTCGGCTTTACCCAAATCATGGCCCGTGATCCTCACCTGCCGCCAGCACAGCAAGAATCAATCCAAATCATTCACCGCAACGGGGAACACCTGCTCAATCTGATTAACGATATCCTTGACCTCAGCAAAATTGAAGCCGATCGGGTCCAGGTAACCTTAAACGCCTGTGATCTGAGTGATTTACTGACCACGCTGTACCAAAGCTTCATGCCCCAAGCCCAGGCCAAGGGCCTACAGCTTAGTTTTGAAGTGGCTCCGACTGTCCCGGCCACGATCGCCACTGATCCCCAAAAACTTAACCAAATTCTGATTAACTTACTCAGTAATGCGATCAAATTCACCCACCAGGGTAGTGTTCAATTAAGCATTGAGACTGCTGCTACGGGTGTGCCGATCGCGGCTGATGCACCCACAACCGCCAATTCCTCTACTGATCCCGTGAATATACTTAAGGAACTGCATACCCTTACTTTTACAATTAAGGATACGGGGGTTGGGATTCCACCAGACGAGTTACCGACGATTTTTGACGCCTTTACACAGGCGCAAGCAGGGAGAAGGTCTATGCAGGGAACGGGATTGGGATTAAGCATCAGTCGTAAGCTGGCGGGGGTCTTGGGGGGTAGCATTCAAGTCACCAGCCGCCTGGAAGAGGGCACCACCTTTCAACTGATCTTGCCCCTCCTGCCCCTTACGGATACCCCCCCAGCATTGGCTCTGCCTATTTACGGGCGATCGCTCCCCAGTGAGGTTACCCCGCCGCCCGCGCTGGTCGCCGAGGATCTGGCCATGATGCCGGTTGCTTGGCTCACCGATCTCTATCAAGCGGCCTTATATGGCGATGAGGAAGCGATCGCGGTCCTAGCCCAACGGCTGCCAGATGCCACCCTGGCCGAAGGACTGGAGCGCCTAGGCCACGACTATCAGTTTGAGCAGATCAAGCAAGCGGCTGAGGAATGCCTCCAGCAACACCGCTCATCTTCCCGATGAGCTTTTCGCGTTTGTACGTTTCGTACTTAAGGAGTGAATCTACAGGGATTGGGAGAATTGACTCAGGAGAGGTTGCGACCTTCCCCACTGCCAGTCTCAGTCGCTCGACAAACAATTGTGGGGTAGGCATTCTGCTTGACCCTGAGACAGCCGAGACGGCTATCCCACATTCAATTTGTGATCGACTGAGTCTTATTCACTGTGGTTCGTTAGCTATGTCTCATGCGGTGTCTCATGCGGTTGCTGAAATTTTAATTGTGGATGATCAGCCGGATAATATCCGAACGCTGGCTGCTATCCTTCAGCAAGAGGGCTATAAAGTCCGCAAAAGTCTGAGTGGCGAGTCTGCCTTGGCCTCGGCGTGTGCCCTCCCCCCCGATTTGATCCTATTGGATGTCCGGATGCCCAATATGGATGGTTACCAAGTCTGTGCGGCCCTGAAGTGCCAGACGCAAACGGCCCAAATTCCTGTGATTTTTTTGAGCGCCCTGAGTGAAACGGCTGATAAGGCCCAAGGGTTTGCGATCGGGGCCGTGGATTACATTACCAAGCCCTTCCAGATCGAGGAGGTGCTCATCCGCATTGAATATCAACTCAAACTCCTTCAGCAGCAAAAAGAAGTGGCCCGCCTCAATGAGCAACTTCTACACTGCAATCGCATCCTGGAAGTGCAAGTCCGGGCACGCACCCAAGCTCTCCAACAATCGCTCAACTTTGAAGCAACCCTCAAACGCATTTCGGATAAGGTTCGGGATTCCCTGGACTCCCAACAGGTGATGCAAACAGCGCTGGCCGAACTCGCCCAAGTTCTGGCGGTTGAATGCTGCCATGCCACCCTCTATGCAGACGATCGCCCCATCACGCACCTGTGCGCGAAACCAGAACGCTATCCCCACCACCAGCCCCTCGCCCAGCAGATGGTGGCGCTACCCCAGCTCAGGACCCAACTCCAACGGGGGGAAGGGTTTGCCTTTTGCCTGCTCTCACCCGCATCAGAAAATTTGAGGACAGCAAATTGGGAACCTGAAGATTGGCGACTGGCTGTCCTCGCCTGTCCGATCTTTGACGATCGGGTTGAGCACACTGGAATTGCCGGTATTCTGTGGCTGCTCCGTCCTGCTAGTGATAGTTTTAGGGAGGAGGAACTGCGCCTGCTAGAACAAGTGGCGAATCAGTGCGCGATCGCCCTACGGCAGGCTCGGCTCTACGAAGCTGCCCAGCAACAAGTGGCAGAACTCCAGCGCCTCAACCAACTCAAGGATAATTTCCTCAGTACGGTTTCCCATGAATTGCGCACGCCTCTAGCGACGATCAGTCTGGCGGCAGACATGATCCCGCCCCTCATCAGCCAGATGCTGGGCCTAACAACCCCCATCCCGCCCGATAGTAAACTGGTTCGCTACCTCAAGGTTTTAAAGGAAGCCTGTCAGCGGGAACTGCGCCTAGTGGATGATTTACTCAGTCTGCAAACTCTGGAGGCTGGCACCTACCCCCAGCAAATCATCCCGCTCGCGTTGCCCCAATGGTTGCCGATGATTCTCCAGCCGACCCTGGCGCTGGCCCAATCCCAGCAACAAACGGTGATCCTCCACCTGCCCCCCGATTTACCGACGCTGGCCACGGATGCCGCCAGCATCAACCGGATTATGACGGAATTGGTGGTTAATGCGTGTAAATACAGCCCCCCTGGAAGCAGGATTACCGTGGCAGCCCAGGTGATCCCGAATGCCCTCGGCCAGGCACCTGGCAGTGAGCCATCCCCATTGCAGCACGGCTACTCTGATCGGTCCCAAGGTGATCAGCCAACCCGCTTATTGCAAATCACGGTCCACAATACGGGGACTGCTATCCCGGCAACGGAGTACGATCGCATTTTCGAGAAGTTCTATCGGATTCCCCACCAGGACCCCTGGAAGCATGGTGGGACGGGTTTAGGGTTAGCTTTGGTGAAGAAGTTGGTGGATTATCTAGGGGGGGAGATCGGTGTGGCAAGCAATGAGCAGGGGACCCGCTTTTGGGTGCAGTTTGCGATCGCGGATTAGCCCCCAACTGGGTAATTCACCGAATACTTCACCGAGTACTTCCCCACAAAGGACAGGAAGGCACAAAGAATCGGAAGGGACACCTGGTTAGGGTTGCTTGAGGGTGTCTAGCCAGGTTTGCATTTTCTCGGCAATGACCTGTACATGGGGTTCTTGTAACATGCTGGAGTGGCCGCCTGGAACATCACAGACTTCTACGCCGGCGGTCGATCGCGCCCCCCAGCCCAGGAGGGGATCACGGGTGAAGGCTGACATGGGGGTATCGTCGATGTGGGGATGATCGGTCCAGAGGGTTTCGGTGGCCCGGAACAAGAGTAGTTTGCCTTGATAGCGGGCGGCCCGGTGTTGCTTGGCGGCAAAGCGGTACATCGTCCGGACGGAAATTCCGCCTAGGGAAGCCGGGGGCGGCAGTTGGCGATCGCGGTAATAGCGGTAGAGCCAAATTTTCAGGGTATTTTGCAGGGTATCCCAGGTCCGGGTGGCTTCATAGGTGATCAGGTTCTTGACTTTGCGACCCAGGATGGGGGCGATCGTGCCCAAACGGGTGAGTTTGGCCGCTAGGGAAGACGGCGGTGATCCCTCGGTTTTCCCGTTGGTTAGGGTGGGATGAGCGGGGGGCGTTTGGAACGCCTGGGTAAACCGCTGGAGGCGCTGACTGGCCACGCGTCCGGTGCGACTGGGAGCCTGGAAATCTCCCGCATCAATCAGGGCTACCAGGGGGACAGATTCCCCTAGGGATTGCAGGTGACAGGCCACCTCAAAGGCGATCGCCCCCCCGGCACAGAGTCCCCCCACAATATAAGGACCCTGCGGCTGGAGGCTGCGGATTTTGGCAACGTAGTAGCTCACCATCTCAGTAATGCGGGTGTGCAGGATGGGAAACTCAGCGGTGCCGTAGGGACGAATGCCATAGACCGGGCGATCGGGGTCCAGGCGACGGGCGAGATTGAGATACAAAATGGTTTCGCCATCGGCATCATGGATCAAAAATACCGGTTCCTTCTTCCCACCGGGCCGAATCAGGACAACGGCTTCCTGCGGATCGGCATCGGCTGTCCCAAGGTCAGGGGTCAGGAGGTGGGCGAGT
The DNA here is from genome assembly GCA_037445115.1 of Coleofasciculaceae cyanobacterium bin_20. Classification (GTDB taxonomy): domain Bacteria; phylum Cyanobacteriota; class Cyanobacteriia; order B231; family B231; genus Trichothermofontia. Next base: position 11,212 of record JBBILC010000016.1, on the reverse strand, counting down.
TGGGCAATAGTAGGGGCGTCAAAGAGGGTTGCCAGGGGCAGGGCTAACCCAAATTCCTGCTCAATTAAGCCAAACAACTGAATGGCGATCAGGGAGTTCCCCCCCAACTCAAAGAAATTATCGGTCACGCCCAGGCTGGTGGTACCCAGGATACTCTGCCAAATAGCGACTAGGCGGCGTTCTATGGCCGTGCGGGGTGGCACCCGCTCAGCCGCGACCTCCCGACCAGAGGCTAGACGATCGCGATCGATGTCCCCTTGCTCGGTTTTGGGGAGTTCTGGCAGCGTTTGGATCGAACCCACGATCGAGGTGCCAAAGCGATCCAGGAGGGATGGGGGCGACGCAATGGGGGGGGGACGATCGGCGGGCTTGGGGGGAGCGATGTAGGCAGCGAGTGCCTGGGTTGGGTAGCTGGCCGCCTCAATGACGGGGGCAATTAAGGGGTGAAGACCATCGATGCCCGCCAGGATTTGGGCTTGATTGTGATACAGCGCCGTCAGCAAAGACAGGAGACCCTGGGGGATCGACATACCATAAAACCCCTGCGCCCGTGTCCCTTCCTTGCCCCGACTGGCCCCCACCTCATCCCAGGCGCTCGAGCAAAAGCCAAAACTTTGGGTAAACCCCTGTTGACGCTGATACGCACTGAAACTGTTCAGAAAAGTATTGGCCGCCGCGTAGGCCCCCACGGTTGCCCCCGCAAAAACGCTAATAACGGAGGAAAAATTGATAAACAGGCAGTTGGGATCGTCTTTAACCAGTTGGTAAAGACTCCAGGTGCCCTGAACTTTGGGGTAGAGGGTGGCGGCGAAGCTGGTGCGGGTTTCCTCCATCAATAACCGGTTAGGCGCAACCCCGGCTAGGTGGATCACCCCCTTAAGTTCACAGTGCCAATCCTGCATGGCCTGCTGGACCACGGCCTGGAGGGTGATCGGATTCCCGATATCAACCGCTGCATAGGCGATCGCGCCGCCCAGTGATTGCAGGGCTTGGTAGGCCTGGAGGCGCTCGGCCTGTTTCCCCCCCTGGGCGATGAACTGGGGCCATGTCTCGTCAGGGGGTAAGGGGGTGCGGCCCAACAGGAGCAACTTGGCCTGATAGTGGGTCAATAGATAGCGGGCAATCTCAACCCCAATGCCGCCTAGGCCCCCACTGAGGACATACATTCCCCCGGTGTGAAACGGGAGTGGCTGGGTGGGCTGGTGCAAGAGATCAGCCGGTTCCAGGCGGGGGATCAACCGCTCCCCCTGACGGTAGGCGACCTCGCGGGCGCGGGGCAGGGCCGCCATCTCCGCCAGAAGCCGGTCGATCGCGGCTATCCCCAGACCAACGGGAACATCGACGTGGAAACTGTCAAGCCAGGGCAGTTCACGGGGAAAGGTTTTGAGCAACCCCAGCATCGGACTGTGGGCGTAGGCAATGCGATCGCCGGGGGTGACGGCCTGGACCTGACTGGAAACCACGGCGAGTTTCACCGATTCCGTGTGGCATTGGGCCTGGGCGATCGCCTGCACCAACGCCAGGAGGCTATAGGTCCCCATCGCCAGGATCTGTTGTAGGTGTTCGAGGCTATCCACCGCATCGATCGCCGCCTGCGGATCAGCCGCATTGGTCCAGGTGTGGATGATCTGACCGAGGGTCATCCCCTGGGCGGCGATCGCTGTGATCAATTGGGCATAGTGTTCCGGCTGGTGGGGGTCAAGGCTATAGTGATCGATCGCCCGTTGGGAAAATGCCGTTGCCGGGGTGACGGTAATGCAGCGATGTCCGGCCTGCTGGAGGCGATCGCACCACGCTACCTTCTGGGCCTCATCCACCAGCAGCAAGGTGTGCCCCACCGGTTGCCACGGCCCCTGATTAAGCAAGCGACAGGGCCGCCAGATGGGGCGATAGAACCAATCGGGGAGGGTATTGTTGTTGCCCAGGAGCAGATCCACCCGCTTGCGGATGGGGTCAAACGCACCGGCCTCAAATTGTTCCCGCAGTTGCGATCGCTGAATTTTGCCGATCGAGGTTTTGGGAATCACTGCTGGTTCTACGGGCAGGAGGGCCGCCGGCACAATGCCTAACTTTTGGACGACGGCGGTCTGAATTGCTTTGAGTAGGGTTCTAAGATCGACCTCGGCGGTTAAGGGGGTGTGGAAAAACAGGATCAGTTGATCCGTATCGCTGCCGACGGGGCGGCTGGCACAGGCCGCCGTATAGGAAACCACCACCCCTGGGATAGCATCAACCACGGCTTCAATCTCATGGGCGTAGTAGTTGCTACCGTTGATGATAATGACATCCTTGCTGCGGCCCGTAATCGTCAATTGGCCGTGATCGAGAAACCCCAGATCTCCCGTCTTAAACCAACCCGCATCAAAGGCTTCCTGATTCAGGTCCGGGGCTTCATCGTAACCAGCCGTGACCGATGCCCCCTGCACTTGCAGCGCCCCGATCGTCCCCTCTGGGACCACGTGCCCGTGTTCATCCACAATCCGGAGGGTAATCCCCCGCATGGGCGCACCTAAATTGGCAAAGGCCTCTCCATAGGGACCAGGGGGATCAACCAGGTAGGTGGGATTAAAGGTAACCCCAGAAGCGGTTTCCGCCATTCCCCAGGAGGCGTGCATCGCCGTAGGGGCCAGACCGTGGGGGGCCATGAGTTCCAAAAAACGGCGGGCGGTTGGGAGGACGATCGGTTCCGCCGTATTCAGCAGCGATCGCACACAGGACAGATCCCACCGCCGTTGCTGAATCGCCTCGGCTCGATCGTTCACCAACGCCAAGGCAAAGTTGGGTGCCCAGGCACTCGTTACCCGATGGGCTTCGATCCAGTCCAACCAGCGTAGGGGATCGGCTAACACGGCAGAAGTGGGGGCATGGAGCGCCTGCGCCCCCAAGTAGGCTGGGCGGATGACACAGCGAATGATTGGCCCCGGATGATCCAGGGGCAACCAGTTGAGAAAGCGATCGCGGCTGCTAAAGTCACATTGTTCCGCCGTCGCCGCCACACTATGGATCAGATTGCGGTGACTCAAGGTCACGCCCTTAGGCACACCGGTACTGCCCGACGTGAGTAACAGGAGGGCTAAATCCTCTCCCTCGCTGGGATGGTGATCGGGGCTGGGGGGACAACCCTCGTAGTCAGCGATCACCGCCAAGCGCAGTTCAGCACCCACCGCCGCCGCCAGGGTCCGGATGGGGTCCCTCAGCCGCCCCTCGGTGAGGATTAGGGGGGACTGAAACCGCTGCCAAGCACTGAGCAGTTTTTTGACCACGCTGTTGTTGGGATCATAGACCGGGGCTGCCGCGATTGGGACAGGTACAAACCCCCCCAACACACAGGCCCAGAAGGCGGTAATAAACGCCGGGTGGCTCTCAAACTGGAACAGCACCTTATCCTGGGGCTGGAGTCCCTGTTGGCGCAGGCCCGTCAATAGCCGTTCCGCCTGGGCAAGTAAGTCCGGGTAGGATTGGGTGATCGCAGTTCCGTCCGCCTGTAGATAGGTTACCCCGTGGGTGGGAAACTGCTGGGCCGCTCGTACCAGTACGGCTCCTAGGTGGGTTGGGAGATCTGGCCCCCAATCTCCCATTGCTCCCGCACTCAGGGCCGGTGATCGGTCCGGGGCGACGATCGGCCTACGGGGTGAGGCATCGACGACAGGGGGAGCAGTCTCCGCGATCGTGGGAGATGGCGCGATCGTCGGGGCTGTTGCGATCGCGGGGTGATGTAACGGTTGCCCGTGGGGTAACAAATCAGCCTGATGAAGGTAGGGCGTTGGCGGCGTGTAGGGCTTAAGGACCGCAGCTACCTCCGCGTCGGTTACCCTAGCCCGGAGGGTCTTTTCCCACGCCTGAGCTAGGTTGGCATCGACCACGCCGATCCGTGTCAACTGTTCCCGATCCACCTCACCCGTTGCCGTGAGGGGCAGTTGGGAAATGGGCACAAACACCAGATCCGTCAGGGCGTCAGCGGGTAATGTGTTGGCGAGGTGCTGGCGCAGCCGTGCTTCGGAAAAGTTGCCACTGAGGACCACATAGGCGACCCGTTCCGGTTTAGCGGTGTGCTGATTGGTTCGCCGTAGGACCACACAATTCTCAACCCAAGGGGCCGTTAACAGAGCAACCGCCACCCGATCGTCATGGGTTACATTCGTCTCATCTAGTAGCATGAATAGCGCCTATCGCATATAACCTTTATAACGTTTGCCTTAACGGGTTTGGGGAGTGTCATTAAAGCGTCGTCGATCGCAAACTTACAAATTAAACGTGATAGCCGTCTCGGCTGTCTAGTGTGGGATAGCCGTCTCGACTGTCTAGTGTGGGATAGCCTCGGCTGTGCTGATGAGTTGTGGGATAGCCGTCTCGGCTGTCTAGTGTGGGATAGCCTCGGCTGTCTGAGTGGCAGGCAGGATGCCTACCCCACAACATCCAGCAAATCTAAAATCTAAAATCTAAAATCTAAAATTCAATCCGGCAGGATACCGACCCCACAACGCTGTTTGATTATCAACTGGACTACCTACCCTGACTTCAGTATATTTGAGTATATTATAGTCACATCGATCGTCACATTGGAGACTGATGTATTCAGGTATTAGGCGACGAGGACCGCCGTTGACGGATTGTTCGCGCTTTTTTCTGGAGGTCTTTAAAGAAATCGCTTTCAACAATATCTTTCACTTCCTTCGCACGCTTAGCTTCGTCAATTTCAACCTGGAGTTGGGTAACCTGTTGTTTCAGTTCCTTCTCCCGGCCATAGATCTCTTGAGCCATACGGTTGAAGACACGGGCCAAATGACCCAACTCATCCGTCCGCTCCATTACTGGGGTAAGGGCGATCGCCTTAAAATCACCCCGTTCGATCGCAGCAGCAGTTTTGGTAATCTGCAAAATTGGTTTGGCTAGCCAATACTTTGCTAAGAGAAATACCAGGCTAGAAATAATCAGAATCATGCTGATAAGCATGATGATTAAAGTTTGACGATTACGCTGAATCTCCTTGAGATAAAGTGCTTCAGGAATAACGGTACCAATCATCCACTGGTGGTAACCTAGGGGTGAAAATGAGACGAAGAAATCTTCCTTTGTCTCAGGATTCCGATACCGAAAGCTCTGTTGTGTTGACAGGTTATTAAAACTAAGTGCCTCTGCTTTGATGACTTGACTGGCAATTTGCAAACTAGGATTGGTTGCATCTGCCAATTTTTTTAGCATAAGTTCGTCATTTTCACCAATTGTATACATCGCTTCTTCCGAGCTAGAAGAGGCAATAATCTCCTGTTTGAGATTGGTTACAAAGATGAATTGTCCATGTTTATCATAATCTTGTAAATAGGTGGAGACCTGTTTTAATTCAAAAGCGATACTGACAACTCCCAATAAATCGCCACTATCCGGATCTTTCAGGACTAAGCCAGAGGAAACGCCAGGGGTCCGACTTGTCCGAAAAATATATACATCACTCCACGCAATTTCTCCCGGTGTTTCTAAGGCAGCTTTATACCAAGGACGTTGGGGTGAGTAAAAATCCTCCCGGACAATTTCTGTGCGGCCAATTTTTAGATTTCCTTGAGCATCGATCGTATAAAAGTCTGATGTCTTCAAGGCGATTTGCTCAATGTCATTCCATCGACGGTTAACAACACTTAAGGAATCAGAAACTCGATTCGTTCCAAAAAAATCACCATTTGGAAAGCCAAATTGTAACCAGGAAAAACCAGGATTTGCTTCTAAAATTTTCAAATAGAAAAGCTCTCTTTTATGTGGATTGTCTAAACTGATTTGACTCAGAAAGGATTGTTCAATAAAGTGATGAATAAGAGCAACATTATTAAAAATACGTTCAACTTCAGCTCCTGTGCCTTGCGTAACCTGTTTATTCACGTAACTAACAATATCATCAATGTTGCGACGAGAGGTAACCAGCCAAGGAATATGCACTACCATAACCGTTGTTCCCATAATGAGAAAGACGGCTCCTAATAGCTTGGTTGTTAAATTTATTTGAAAGATCTTGGGTAGTTTTTTAGCGATTTTCTGAGTAAGCTCTGGAGCCATTACGATCGCCCCTGGTATCATTGATTCCCCATGATACCGCGAAAAATCGCCTGTTTGTGGTAGGGTTTTGCCTGAAGGACCGTCGGGCAGATTACGGCTGGGCAAGTTGGGTTAGATTGCTGTCACATCCGGTCCATCATCTTGAAACTGGGAGTCAATCCACCATGACTATTCTCCTTGCGGGTGACATTGGCGGCACGAAAACGATTCTGCGCCTAGTCGATTCTGCCCTACAGGTGGAGGACCTCCCCACCCCCACAACGCTATATCAAGAAACCTATGCTAGCCAGAGTTTCCCCGACTTGGTGCCGATGGTACAAACGTTTTTGGCAACGGCGGAAACCGTGGTGGGGCAATCTCTGCCGGTGGCCCGTGCCTGTTTTGGCATCGCCGGACCGGTCATCGATAATAGTTCCAAGCTGACTAATCTCAAGTGGTCGCTGGCGGCCGATCGCCTAGAGCAGGCGTTACAGATCCCGAAGGTAGCCCTCATCAATGACTTTGCCGCGATCGGCTATGGGGTTTTGGGCCTTACGGCAGATGAGTTATTGACCTTGCAGGCCGCCGAGGTGGACCCTACCGCACCGATCGCCGTGCTGGGGGCGGGGACTGGGTTAGGGGAGTGTTTCCTGATTCCTTGCCAGGGCCACTATCACGTCTATGCCTCCGAAGGTTCCCATGCCGACTTTGCCCCCCGCTCAACCCTAGAGGATGAGTTGCGGATCTATCTCCAGGCAGAGCGCCAAATCAGTCGGGTTTCGGTGGAGCGGGTGGTTTCTGGCCGGGGGATTGCGTCGATCTACCAGTTCCTACGCCAGCGATCGCCAGCGTTGGAGTCGCCAGCCTTGGCCAAAATTTTCCACACCTGGCAACAGGAACAGGCCCAAGGGCTAAAGGGCACGGATCTGTCGGCAGCGGTTTCCCAGGCGGCCCTAGCGGGGGGCGATTCCCTGTGTGTCGAGGCAATGCACCTGTTTGTTAGTGCCTATGGCGCGGAAGCGGGGAACCTGGCCCTCAAACTCCTACCTTACGGTGGGTTATACGTGGCGGGTGGGATTGCCCCCAAGATTCTCCCCCTCTTGCAGGCCGGGGAGTTTATGGCCTCGTTTAAGGATAAGGGGCGGTTTCGCTCAGTGCTCGAACGCATCTCGGTACAGGTGGTTCTAAACCCCCAGGTTGGCCTGCTAGGGGCAGCCCTCTATGCCGCCCAAGAGATTTAGGGCTATTACCTGCCAGTGAGCGGCTCAGTCTGCCAGTGCCCTAGTGGTCTGTCAAACGTAATTTGGGTAGGTTGGGTCAAACACCGTGCGACCCAACAAAGCCAACGTGTTGGGTCTCGCAGAGCTACGACACCAACCTACAACCCATAACTTTAGGCATGACAGACCACTAGTCCCCCCTCAAACAACAATCTCGGTCAGGTGCGAATCCCTTGTAGTACAATCTAACTATCCTGCTATTATTCAATTCAGTCATTGCGGCAGGAGTGCCATTGAACAGGGGATGGCCGTTGCGGCTGTCTTCGTGGTAAGGCGGTACTCAGAACTAGGGCGGTACTCAGGAGCAGGCAGTATATGCTCAGAAGCAAGCAGGATACGATCAGGAGCAGGCAGGATACGATCAGGAGCAGGCAGGATACGATCAGGAGCAGGCAGGATGCCTACCCCACAACATCCATCAAATCTAAAATCTAAAATCCCAAAATCTAAAATCCCATCCGTGGGAGCGGCTGATCCCCCCGCGATCTATTCCTTGCCAGATCCAGGAATGGGATGGGTCGAGGCTCTGGTGGATTGTCCGGGAGCGGCTGGGTTATTTACCTATGGGGTACCGCCGGATCTAGGGGTACAGCCAGGGGACATTTTGAGTGTGCCCTTTGGTAGTCAACAGGTGGGGGCGATCGCGGTCCGGCTCCTCAGCCATCTGCCTGTCGATTTGGCCCCGGCGCAAGTGCGTCCGATTACGGAAGTGGTCGCCCGTGGCTTTTTCTCCCCGACCTATTGGGAACTGTTACAGCGGGTGGCGGCCTATTACTATACGCCCCTGCTCCAGGTGATCCGCACGGCCCTTCCCCCCGGCCTGTTGGGGCGTGCCCAGCGCCGTATCCGCCTGACACCAGAATTATGTCAGCGGTTGGTCCAGCGATCGCTGCCGGATGCTCCCCTCGCTGACCTGCTCGCTCACAGCTTACCCCTGAGTCCCCCGGCCACCCAGTTGCTCGATCATTTACAGGCCGCCAAGACCCACGACTACAGTTGGCAACATCTGCGCCGCCAAGTGCGTGGGGCCGATCGCGGCCTGCGGGAACTGTTGGCACGGGGCTGGGTGGAGAGCTATCTAGAACCCCCCCGGCATACGCGTCCCAAGGTGCAGCAGGCGGTGACCTTGGTGGCTGACCCCAGTGCGGAACTGGACGTTACCCCTAAGCAACAACACGTTCTGATGGAATTACGCCGTCATGGGGGTGATCTTTGGCTACGGGAGCTACTCCAGATCTGCGGGGTTCAAAGTTCGGTGGTCAAAACCTTAGCCAGCAAAGGGTATGTGGTGTTGCAATCACGGGAAGTGCTGCGGGCATCTCCCCATGCGGTGGCCAGCGATCGTCCCCAAACCCTCACTCCCGCCCAAGCCGAGGCAGTGGCGGTGATGGGGCGGTTGACGGGCCATGCCCAGGTGTTGCTGCATGGGGTGACGGGGTCCGGTAAGACCGAGGTGTATTTGCAGGTGATCGCGCCCCTGTTAGCCCAGGGGAAATCGGCGCTGGTCTTGGTGCCGGAAATTGGCCTGACTCCCCAACTCACCGATCGCTTCCGGGCACGGTTTGGCAGCCAGGTCTGTGTCTACCACAGTGCCCTCGGTGACGGGGAACGCTACGATACTTGGCGACAATTGCTGAGTGGCCCCCCCCAGGTGGTGATTGGGACGCGATCGGCGGTGTTTCTCCCCCTGTCCCCATTGGGCCTGATTATCCTGGACGAAGAACACGATAGTAGTTTCAAACAGGATTCCCCTGCCCCCTGCTACCACGCCCGTACCGTAGCCCAATGGCGATCGCATTTAGAAAACTGCCCCTTGCTGCTGGGATCGGCCACCCCTTCCCTCGAAACCTGGTGCGCGGTGCAGTCGCCCCCGCCCCAAGCCCCCGGTCCCTACCACTATCTTTCCCTACCAGAGCGTATCCAGGCCCGTCCCATGCCCGCGATCGAGGTGATCGATATGCGCCAGGAGTTGGCAGCGGGGAATCGATCGATCTTTAGCCGTGCCCTCCAGTCGGCCCTCCAGACCCTCCAGGATCAGAAGCAACAGGGGATTTTGTTTATCCACCGTCGGGGGCATAGTACTTTTGTTTCCTGCCGCAGTTGTGGCACAGTGATCGACTGCCCCAACTGTGATGTGTCCCTGGCCTACCACCATCCCCATGCCCACGCCCAGCCCTTGCTCCGCTGTCACTATTGCAATTACACGCGATCGCAGCCGCCCCAGTGTCCTACCTGTGGATCGCCCTACCTCAAACACTTTGGCAGCGGTACCCAACGGGTGATGCAAGAACTGGCTAGCCTGTTCCCGGACCTGCGTGCCCTCCGGTTTGATAGTGATACCACCCGGACGAAGGGTGCCCACCGGACCCTGTTGACCCAATTTGCTACGGGTGGGGCCGATCTCCTCATTGGGACGCAAATGTTGACGAAGGGGATTGATTTACCCCAGGTGACCCTGGTGGGGGTTGTCGCCGCTGATGGTCTCCTGTACCTGTCGGACTTTCGGGCCAGTGAGCGGGCGATGCAAACCCTGACCCAGGTGGCGGGTCGGGCCGGACGGGGAGAAGAGTTGGGGCGGGTCCTGCTGCAAACCTATACCCCCTTGCATCCGGTGGTGCGATCGGTTCAGCAACACACGTTTACGGAATTCTTGGCAACGGAACTGCGGCAACGTGCCCAATTACACTACCCGCCCCAGGGACAATTAATCTTATTGCGCCTAAGTAGTCCTGAGCTAGAGTCGGTGCAGGCGGCTGCCGAGTCCCTGGCGCGGTTGCTCACCCCTGACGATCGCGAGCAAGCCGGTTATGATGTGCTGGGACCGGCCCCGGCCCAGGTGATGCGGGTTGCTCGTCGGTATCGTTGGCAGATTTTGCTGAAGTTGAACCGCGATCGTCCCCCCCGGTTTCCCCTGTCACTGCCTGATCTGCGCCAACATTGTCCGGCTAATGTTAGCCTAACGATCGATGTCGATCCCCTGAATTTGCTCTGAGGCAAATGCGAGCGCTATCCTGACGCCAGTTAAAATTGCTGGAATGAGGGAAAAAGCGTGACACATCGCCTCTGTCCTGATCACGAGCCTCCCTGGCCGCTCAGGCGATCGTGGGCTAGACTGATCGACAACTTAATGATCCATAGGTTTAAGGAGTTGGGCTTTGACGGTCCTAGAGATCTCAGTCCCTCCCCCGTAGCCTCCCACTTGCTGTGTCAGAAGTACCGTGAGAGGAGGCCGAAGTGGGGAGAAGGTGTGACCGAAATCGGAAGCGTTCTAAGCGGCGGGCTATTTACTGCCCCACGCATGCTTGTTACCTGGAGAGTGTGAGCCAAAAACATCCCTTGTATGCCGATCGACCGGGGCAACTACAGGCACGGGGAATCGGTCGGCGGGCGTCATTACTACTCATTGCAACGAAGACCGCTGTACCCATCAGCCAGGAGTGGCTGGAGGCGTTTTGGTGTGATCAGTGTGGGGAGACGCGGTGGTATCACGTTCATCGCCAGGGCGATCGACACTATGAGGTTAGGCTGGCCCCGAAGGATCTCTGGCAACAGGCGCAAGGGGTGATCCAGCCCAGTGGCAACCCATCCGTGGGTGAGTTTACGCGCCGTCAAGCCCGTCAGATGTCCTATAAGGGGAGCAAAGATTTTCGGGTCATTGGCTAAACTGGGGTGAATCTTGAAGACAGATAGTTTATTTTATCGGCTGTTCCAGCGGCGGCCCAGTTTGTTGTTTGAGTTGCTGGGGGAAGTTCCGGCTTCGGCGAGTGGCTATCGGTTTCAGTCGGTGGAGTTGAAGCAGACGGCGTTTCGTATGGATGGGGTGTTTGCGCCCCCGGCGGGAGATACGGTATCGCCGATCGTATTTGTCGAGGTCCAGTTTCAGGGGGAGAAGGGCTTCTACGGTCGCT
>JBBILC010000015.1:0-52566 GCA_037445115.1 Coleofasciculaceae cyanobacterium bin_20 | reverse complement strand
AGGATTAGTGTGTCTATTTTTAGAAAATAAAATCTTAAGATTCAACACTTCTGAGGCGGATCTGAAGTTTTCCTAGGTGGCAAGGGCCTCAAGTAGGGCTTGGCGCATAGTGGCAACGGGCACAGGACACTGGAGCCACTGAGCAAGGGCAACGGCTCCCTGTTGGACCAGCATTTCCAACCCCCCGATCGCGGTTGCCCCTTGTTGTTGGGCCTGCTGAAGGAATTGGGTTTGTTGGGGCGTATAAATCAGGTCATACACGATCGCGCTGGGTTTAATCTGGGCAGCGATCGCGGGCGTTAGGGGGGACTGATCCGGGTGGGGCGTCATCCCGATCGGTGTCGTGTTCACCAACAAATCCGCCTGGGCCACCAGGTCGGACAATGCCTCCCAAGGATGAACGCTCAAGGGCAAGGACCAGGGCACCGACTGCCAACTGTCTTCAAACTGGGCCAGCTTGGCCGATTGCCGTCCCACCACTTGGATCGCGCCGACCCCTAATTCGTAACAACCCGCAACTACAGCCCGTGCCGCCCCCCCATTGCCCAGGATCACCACCTTCGTATTGCGCCAATCCGGCGAACGCCCTTGTAGGGGAGCCAGGAATCCCGCCACATCCGTGTTGGTGCCGCTCCAGCCCGCACCATTCCACCACACCGTATTCACTGCCCCCACCGCCTGAGCAAGGGCCGTCACCTCCGCTAACAGGGGCACGATCGCCTGCTTATGGGGAATCGTGACACTAAACCCTTGCACCCCGATCGCCGCCAAGCCTTGGATGGCGATCGCCAGATCCGCTGCCTTAATCGGGAAGGGGACATAGACATAGTCCATCCCCAATTCCGCGATCGCCCGGTTGTGCATCACAGGCGAAAGGGAGTGGCCAATGGGATCACCGATAACCCCTAGCAGTTTTGTTGTTCCCGTAATCCGTTGCATGACTATCCCCAAACCCAGTATGCTGAGTCAGGTTGCCCCATCAGCACCCTAACCGCAGAAGACACCTGTTTACTATACTCTGCGATGTTTCCTCTGCTGCCAGCCGGGTTCCCTAGCGTTCAAAATTCAAAATTCAAAATGGGCGGGTTTATCAAGAGGGTTGGTCACTCGGTAAGATGGGCACACAACCCACCCCAACCCGGCAAAATTCAAAACGGGCGGGTTTATTGAGGGTGTTGGTTTCCCAGCGGGATCAACCCACAACCCGCCCCTACGAGCACAACTCAAAACGCCTTCTAGCCGATGGACTTTCCTACCGACCTGGATCTTGCGCCCCTGATTGACCACGCTGTCCTGCACCCCGCTGCCACCCCGGAGGATATTCGCCAAGGGTGTGAGATCGCCGATCGCTTTCGGTTTGCAACGCTGTGTGTGGCTCCCTGCCATGTGCGACTGGCGGCGGAGTGGCTCCACGGCAAACGATCGCAGGTGTGTGTAGTTATTGGCTTTCCTACCGGAGCCACGACAGCCGCTGTGAAGCTGTATGAGGCTCAAGAGGCTGTTGACAACGGGGCGGCGGAGTTGGATGTGGTCATTAACCTGGGCTGGCTGAAGATTGGGAAAACTAACGAGTTGCACCGGGAAATTGCCGCGATCGCTGAGGCAACGGGTAAACCGATCAAGGCCATCCTGGAAATGGGTCTGCTCACCCCAGCGGAAAAGGAATTAGCCGCCGCAGTTTGCCTGGATGCCGGGGTAGCCTTCCTCAAAACCAGTACGGGCTGGCAGGGAGGGGCCACGGTGGCGGATGTGGCCCTGCTGAAGCAGATCACTAAAGGCCAGGTGGGCATCAAGGCATCCGGGGGAATTCGGACCCTGGAGCAGGCGATCGCCCTTGTCCAGGCAGGCGCAACGCGATTAGGAACCTCCCGTGGACCAGCCTTGCTGCAACAACAGGCAGAGATAGGCCGGGGGCATGAAGGGGGGGAGTAGCTGTGAGCGGGCGGACGGGAAGCTGCCAGGCAGCTAATTTGCCGGAAATAATGGGTCGCCTGGGATTTGAACCCAGGACCAATCGGTTAAAAGCCGAGTGCTCTACCACTGAGCTAGCGACCCTTAAGTGAACACACACTGATCATTGACGGTGTTCATCAATGTGCCTTGTCTAGGGTATCACAAAAAAACTGGGGTTAGATAGGGGGAATCGCGATCGCCTGCGATCGGAAATCTGCCGGGATCTCAGCCGCTCCCCACACATGGCATTCCAGGGGTCAGCACCCCGCCCTCGATAAACACCCCAAAGCGACAGAAGAGCCATTGCCCCTGCCGGTCACCCTTGGCTCATGATCGACAAGGCGTTTCTTGGGTGAGTCCGCATAGCCGATCGCGAGAAAATAACCCCAGGAATGGCGAAAGGGATTGCTAGGATTGAGAGGTTGACTATGCCCAAACTAAACCTTACCCCCTGTTAAAGGGTGACAGAGCTAAATGGTGACAGACTCAGCCGCGATCGCTAACCGGACCCCTCTCTTCGCCGCCATCCAGGGCCTTAACGCCCGCCTGACCGACTTTGCGGGGTGGGAGATGCCGATTCAATTTCAGGGCATTACCCAGGAACACCAAGCCGTGCGCACTGCGGTGGGCATGTTTGATGTGTCCCACATGGGTAAATTTTGCCTGCGGGGACCCGATGTGCTCACCCACCTGCAAGCCCTAGTGCCGTCCGATCTGAGTCGCCTGCAACCGGGCCAGGGGCAATATACGGTGTTGCTCAACGAACAGGCGGGCATTTTAGATGATTTGATTATTTATGACCAGGGGATTGTGAGCGGCGATCGCCAATTCACCCTGATCGTCAATGCGGCAACACGGGAAAGCGATCGCGCCTGGATCGCCGCCCATCTGGCCAGCCCCGGCACCCAACCCACCCAACTGCTCGATCTGACGACAACCCAAGTCCTCCTGGCCGTCCAAGGCCCCCACGCGATCGCCACTCTCCAACCCTTTGTCGCTGAACCTTTAAATACCGTCCCCCGCTTTGGGCATATCCAGGGAACTGTGTTAGGACAACCCGCCTTTTTGGCCCGCACTGGCTATACGGGGGAAGATGGGTTTGAGATCATGGTTGAGGCGACGGTTGGCGTTGCACTTTGGCAAGATCTCCTGGCAGCAGGGGTTACTCCCTGTGGTTTAGGCGCACGGGATACCCTCCGCCTCGAAGCCGCAATGGCCCTCTATGGCCAAGACATTGATACCACCACGACGCCCCTGGAAGCCGGATTAGGCTGGTTGGTCCATTGGGATAAGGCGGTTGATTTTATGGGGCGATCGCGCCTCCAGGAACAGCGTCAGCAGGGGGTAACCCGTCGCTTGGTGGGCCTCGTCATGCAGGGTCGTAACATCGCCCGCCATGATTATCCAGTTCACCACGGTGAGCAGCCCATCGGCACAATCACCAGCGGCAGTTGGTCCCCCACGCTGGCAAAAGCGATCGCCCTAGCCTATGTACCGACTGAATTAGCGACGATCGGCCAGGAACTCAGCGTCATCATTCGGGGTAAAGCCTGCCCCGCCACAATTGTCAAACGACCTTTTTATCGATCGCCCTAATGACTGCGGCTGGTACCCCTTGGCTCCTGGTGAGAGAAGGGGCGCTACTTAACGTCCCTCTCCCCTTGTGAGAGATGGATTTAGGGTGAGGGGTGCAAAAATGGGATGCACCTAATCAAAGTTCCTCGCACTGAGGATCGGGGCAGTTCAACTGCCCCAACCGACGAGATTACGTTGCGTGTGAGCGCAAGATTGATATTTTTCGGGGTGCCCATAATAAAAAGGGCAGGCAAGATGATAAAAAGGGCAGGCAAGATGATAAAAAGGGCAGGCAAGATGCCCACCCCACACATCATTATCCTGGAGTTAAACGCACAATTATTACGGTTACAGCCGTTCCCTCCCTAATGAAGTACTGTCAAGCCTTGTAAACAAGGGGCTTAAGCCCCTTGTCTGTACCTCAAATATGGAAGTGCTGTAGGGGCATTACGGTTACGAAAGGGGTGATACTTCTACATCCACAGTGGGACCGGCTGGGGCGGCGGCAACCCCTACAGGCTGCGTCGTCGTTTTGGCTTGGGGACCCGTGCGACCCTTCACCCAATCCACTGCCAATTGCGAGACCTCAGTAACCAGAAGCGTGGCAATGATGACATCATCAAGCTGACCCACGATCGGGAAAATGTCGGGCGATATGTCGAAAGGGAAGACCAGGTAGGCGATCGTCGCGAGGATCACCCAGCCCCGGTACTTGGGATTGCGGATCAGGCCCCGATACCATTTGTAAATAGATTGAATCGAAAAGCGCATGGTTGTCTCCTCTGGGCAGTGGTAAAGCATGCCGTTACTGCTTTCATCCTGCCAAATTTAGACCGACGCGATCGGTGTGGATATTCCCCTCAACCGTGTGGGAACCTACCCTGTGACCTCAACGAGCCAGCGCGGTCATAGAGAGTAGACAGATATTCAGATTACAGAAGGTCGGTTGATGTCGAGCCAGCAAGACCCCACGCGCTGATTATCCCCCTTGGGCTAGCCACCCCCCTAGGTATTGAGGAAAATCTGGCGCACCAGTTGGGCAATCCGTTCGAGGTCTTCATGCAGGAGGGGGGGCCAGATGACGCCTGCTTGCAGGCCCGCTGTGTAAAACCGGCGGCTCTCGTAGGCCAGGAGGTGTAAGGCACAGGCCAGCTCCCGATCGAGGTATTCCGCCTGCCGTAGTCCCTCCAGAATCACCTTGAGAGCTAACAAAAGCGTGGTAACCTGGCCGGGAATGGGGGGCTGCCCCCGTTGCAGACGCTCGAGAAAGACTTCCTCCTGGACGGCAGGCTGGCGACCCGCCTGGAGCAGTAAATAATCCTGGGCAGTTTTGAAGTCCATACAATCGCTACAACTACAACAATCCCGCTGATTCATAGAGGCGGCGTAGAATACCCAGCACCTTGGCCCCGTATTGGGGATCGGCAGACCAACGCCCACTGAGCGCGGCGATCGTGGGGGCAACCCCACGGGTGATAAACCGGAAACGCGGATCAACTTGCTCCTGCACCAGTGGCTCAGCACAGGCATAGGCTTTGAGGTGTTGCAGGTGGGCGCGAACCCCTAGGCGAGCACTGGCAAACCGCATGGTCTCGCTGGCTCCCCCCCCCGAACCCAATCCACCAAAGTTATAGGCATCCGCCGGTAACCCAGCACTACAGCGCAAAAAGTTGGTTTCCAGGCACATCTGACTAAAGGCAATGTCATGATTAACTCCTTCAATCAGGGCTTCTTCCCGATAGAGTTTGGCCAGGTCCGGGACTGCCGCCAGGGCTGACTCATGATTGGCCTTGAGGAACATGGTCAACTGAACTTCGCTCGTTTGCCCCCGGCCCATAATGGGAGCCAATTCATCTAAATGCAGGCGGGCCAGGGAGCGAATGGCCAGGGTACGATCGGCGCTATCCCACTGGAGCCAAATCCCAAAGTCCCGCAGGTCGATCGCTTTGATATAAACAATGCCACGGTAGCGAATCCGCCGCACGGGGGGAGTGGTGGGCAGATCGATCCCCAGGCAATCAGCCAGATCGATCGGGACATAGGCGTTGCCATACACATCAATCCCCTGCTCTCCATAGGGCTGCTGATTAATCAGGATTTTGCACGGTGGGAAGGTCAAGAGGGTCTGAGGGATTGCCGCCGGGGATAGCATCGGTTCCTGGGTCAGGAGCGATCGCAGCCAGGTCACCAGCCCATCGGCAATTCCCGCCGCAACCACCCGCCGGGCGCTTTGCAGGAGGGCGCGATCGTCCGCATGGCTCAGACAGGCTACCTGAAGTAATAACGAGGGCTGGGTAATATCGCGGCAGAAGGGTAACTGGCCCAGGTTGGTGGCACTGTCGGGCTTAGCCCCCCGATTCGGCAGTTGGGGAACCCGGCGCAGGAGGGCAAAGATCAACTGTTCGGCTTGGATTTTGCGGTTCTGATTATGGCTAATGTAAAACACCGTCGCCCCGCGTACTGCTGTGGGATCAAGGGCGTCGGCGTGGATCTCCAGGGCAACATCCCCCGGTTGAATGCGCTCGTTGATCCAGGCGATCGTCTGGGCGGCACTGAGTTCATCCGGGACCGCCAGCACTTCGGCTTGACGGGTCGTGAGTTCGGCCACAATCCAGTCCCGGAGCAGGATCATTTCCTGGGCTTCAGTCGTACCCGCCACTTGGATGCCCACATCTCGCTCTAAACCTTCAAACCCGCCGCGACCGGCTGAAAGAAAGATCCGTCCCATTGCAACCCGGTAGCCTATTTTTAACCTGTCTACTATAACGACAGTTGTCCATTTTGCCCCTAGGCTGGCGGGAAAAGTTGCCTGGATGCCTTTTTCAGTACGCAGGCACGCAGGCATCCTCAGCAGAGAGCGTGGCAAGATGGAGCTAATGTTGTGTTTACAGGCGATCGCGGATCAATGTCGGACTGTCCTACTTGCCACCAACCAGTGCCCACCCAGGCGATCGCGTGTCCCCATTGCCAAACGTCCCTGAAAGCCTTCGGTCATCCCGGTATCCCCCTCTACCGCACCGAAACGGATGCCTATCTTTGCCAAAGTTGTGTCTACGAGGCCGATAATACTTGCACCTTCCCCCAGCGCCCCTATGCACAGGAATGTACCCTGTATGTGAGTCAGCAACAACAGCAAGCTTGGCTTCAGGCCGATCGTCGCCCCGCCCGGACTGGACGTTGGCTGCCCCTCACCCCTATTGGGTGGATAGTCCTAGGGGTATTGGTCATCAGTCTCGTGTTAGCCCTCCGCTGAGTCACCCCAGGGGTAAGTTGAACCGGTAGGGGTTACGAAAGCTGAAACGGGATATTAACCTAAATAGAGATGAGATGCGTAAATATGACCTCAATACAGCGTTGTTCAATTTACGGAAGGACAACTATAACAATCTCAGATGATTGATGAGCGTGGGGTGGGCATCCTGCCCGCGCAGGCTAGAAGCCTGCACCACAATCCCTCACGAACCCTTTAGGATTGCTATAGCGTGAACAAGGGACTTGAGTACCTTGCCTGTCCTTCACTAAGGTAAAAAAGGCTGTAGAGACGCCAAAAATACACCAACCGCCTTTGTAGAGTGCCCCCTACGGCTAACATGACCCCTGCCAGAACTATTTGCCTCGGCTTCCTAGCGGTGATTAGCTTGGGAACCCTGTTGTTATGTTTACCGATCGCCCATGCCCAAGGCAGCTGGGGCAATCCTTTGATCGCTTTATTTACGGCCACTTCATCGGTCTGTGTGACGGGCCTTTCGGTGGTGGATGTGGGTAGCTACTACAGCTTTTGGGGCCAGTTGTGCATTATTGCGCTGGTACAGGTCGGGGGGCTGGGCTACATGACCTCAACCACGGTGTTACTACTGCTGGTCGGACGACGGTTTAGCTTGCGCGATCGCGTCACCTTGCAGCAATCCCTGGATCTCCCTGTGATCGCGGGCGGTCCCCAACTGGTACGCTCCATTCTGGCCATGACCCTGCTGTTTGAGCTAACCGGCACGTTTGTGTTACTACCGACCTTTATCCAGGATTTTGGCGGTCTCCAGGGCATTTGGCTAGCCTTATTCCACAGCATTAGTGCCTTTAATAATGCGGGGTTCAGTTTGTTCCCGGATAGCCTAATTCGCTACCGTGATTCATGGGTGATCAACGGCGTGATCGCTATTCTGATTATTTTTGGCGGCATTGGCTATCAGGTGATTATGGAAATGTACCTGTGGCTACGCGATCGCTGCTTGCAAAATCGCACCTTCTATGTCCCCTCGCTACATTTTCGCGTGGTCACCACCACCACCCTCACCCTGTTAGTGGCAGGCTTCCTAGCCCTGCTGTTTACCGAATTCCGCAACCCGGTCACCTTGGGCAGGATGCCTATGCCCGCCGCCTTTCTGAGCCTGCTCTTCCAGTCGGTCACCACCCGCACCGCCGGCTTTAATACAATTGATATCGGTCAGATGACGATCGCCTCCCTGTTTGTCATGATCGTGCTGATGTTTATTGGGGCCAGTCCGGGAGGCACGGGCGGCGGGATCAAAACAACGACCGCACGGGTGTTATTTAGTTGCACAGAAACGGCTCTCCGCAGTCGGGAAGAGGTTGTCTGTTACCAGCGGGAAATTCCCATGCCCTTAATTATTAAGGCCATCGGCATTGTGGTGGGTTCGGCCACGGTGGTGATTCTGGCCACGACGTTGATTGCCTTTAGTAACCCCGATCTCGATTTTGTGCAGATCTTCTTTGAGGTCGTCTCTGGGTTTGCGACGGTGGGCCTCTCGACGGGGATTACCGCTAAGCTTTCGGTTTTTGGCCAGGGGGTGCTCATTGTCATTATGTATATGGGACGGGTGGGGGTCCTGATGCTGATGTCGGCCCTGATCACAGAACCCAAACCCAGTGCGGTGAACTATCCTGAAGCCAATCTTTTTGTGGGCTAAGCCCCTTGCTCAGGTATAACCTGGCCTCAGACGTAACCTGGGACAAGGGATGACGGGAATCTCCCCTTGCCTCAACGGGGTTTCTCCCCTTGAGGGACAATAGATCGTCAACACAACGAGCACAACGGTAGGATGACGCAACGGTGAACTTATCCTCTTTGAATTTTTTTAGTACGCTGCTGGGCAATAATCGCCAGTTTGCCGTCATTGGTTTGGGGCGGTTTGGGCGGGCCGTGTGTGCAACGTTGCACAACCTCGGCTATGAGGTGCTGGGCATTGACACCAACGAGCGGCTGGTAGATCAGGCATTGCATGATGGGGTTGTGGCCCATGCCTTGCAGTTGGACTCAACGGAACCCTCGGCCCTCAAAGAAGCCAGCATTTCGGATTTTGATACGGTCATTGTGGCGATCGGCAATTACATTCAAGAAAGCATTATCACCACCCTGAACCTGAAGGAGGCCAAGGTGCCCCATGTCGTTGCCAAGGCGTCGTCAGAAATTCATGGCAAGCTCCTAGAGCGAGTGGGGGCGGATCTGGTGGTCTTCCCGGAACGGGAGATGGGCTGTCAACTGGCCCGTGCCCTCACCAAGCCGCGCATCCTCGATCGCTTTGAGCTTGATCCCGACAACAGCATTGTCGAAGTCGTCATTCCTGAACGCTTTGACGGCAAAACGCTAGCCGATCTGGATCTCCGGCGTAACTATGGCATTAGTGTGCTGGCGATCGGGGCCGATCAAAAATTCCAGATCAACCCCCAACCCCAGAAGAAACTGGTCAAGGGCCAGATTATGGTCGTCATTGGCAGTAACCGCGATATCGATCGCCTACCGGTCTAACCACCCATCCATCACTTGCGGGGTAGGCATCCTGCCTGCCTGCTTGCACCGTAAGCGGGTTGCCCGCAAGCCTTGCCTCGTAACCCATAACCTTCATAAACCGGCCCCGCCTTGGGCTAACAGCCTCTCTTGGGGTTGACAGTTTTGAATTTTGAATTCACCCACCAAACCCAACTCGCCTAGCCCACGGCTACCAGCGGTTTGGCCTGCAACAAGCTTTGGAAGAGGACTAAACCATCGGTTCCCCCAAGTTGGACATCCGCAGCCCGCTCCGGGTGGGGCATCATCCCCAGGACATTGCCCTGACGGTTACAAATTCCGGCAATATTGTGGCGGGACCCGTTGGGGTTACTTTCGGCAGTAATGTCCCCCGTGGCGGTGCAATAGCGGAACAGGATTTGTTGATGTTCCTCCAAGGCTCTGAGTTCGTCAGCAGTGGCATAGTAGTGACCCTCCCCGTGGGCGATCGGCAGGGTAATCACGGCCTGGGGCGCATAGCCCTGGGTCCAAACGCGATGGCCCCCTTCCACCCGCAGGTAAACGCGATCGCAGATAAAATGTAAATCCCGATTCCGGGTGAGGGCACCGGGCAGGAGGCCCACCTCGGTCAACACCTGGAAGCCGTTGCAAATCCCTAATACCCAGCCGCCTCGCTGGGCAAACTCAACCACGGCTCGCATCACGGGGGAGAACCGGGCGATCGCCCCACAGCGCAGGTAGTCTCCATAGCTAAAGCCGCCAGGAATCACCACCACATCCAGCCCGCTTAAGTCGGTCTCCTCGTGCCAAATCAGGCGCGTGGGTTGTTGCAATAACCCCTGGGTTACCCAGGTGACATCCCGATCGCAGTTGGACCCCGGAAAAACCACAACACCAAAGTTCATCCGCTACACCTCACTGGTAACCCGCACTGGCCCCAGGCTGCTTAGCTCAAACCGATAGTTTTCGATGACCGGATTGGCCAAGAGTTGATCGCACATCCGATCGAGATCCTGCTGAGCCTGCTCCAGGCTATCGGCCTCTAGGGTGAGTTCAATATATTTCCCAATCCGCACTCCGGCCACGCGGGTATAGCCCAAGTGGTGTAACCCCGACTGCACGGCTGTTCCTGCCGGATCAAGCACCGACGGACGTAGGGTGACGTAGATTTGGGCCTGATAGGTTTGGGCACTCACAAGTTTTCCCTCAGCGGCAATGCTCCCCTATTCTAGGATGCAGATGCGGTAATCAAACACGACAGCAGGATTTACACTGACTGCCACCCCAAGGGCTGATATTCCAGGGACTCACCTTACTAGCTAAGATGCAGTCTGCCGTAGGGCACTCAGGATCACCCCAACCGAGTTAAGGTGGGGGAAGCTTTCTAGCTGGGCCGGGTCCTGTAGGGCCATAACGCTGATCAACTGATTATAGGCCGTAATGCCCTGATTCACCTCCACGATCGTCACCTGGCGTTCTGGGGCGACCAAGCCAGTCACCGCTGTTGTAAGTTGATCTGCCGCTGCAATCACCGTTTCCGTTTCTAACCAGGTGGGTGGAGGCACAGGGGCATCGGCAATTGTCACAGGGGTGACAAGCTGTTGGACAAAGTTAGTCGGGACAGTGCCCGTAAACAGGGCGGCAACTTCTGGCGTAATCACGGGCACGGACGATTGGGCCACTGGTCGCACTAAGCCATTCACCACATCCTGGGCCGTAACAACATTCCCCGAAGTAGCACTGCCCGTCCGGAACCCCTCGGTGGGGGTCAGGCCAAAGCTCCGCACCTGACCATTGGGACCCACTCGTTGGGGACCTTCCGGGCCAAAAAAGACTGTGCGCCCAAAGGGGCCACGCTCGGGTTGGAGCAGATTATTGATATTTTCGTTAATCCCCTTCTCCATCTGGCGTGGGGTGGGTGGAGGACCGAAACCAGGGGCGTTGTTGAGAAGACCTCCCCGATTGAGAATATTAGAAATGCCAACGCCAGCGGAGTCGATCGGGACCTTAGCTGATCCCGCCTGGGCCGGAACTGCAAGGCCCGTGATCGCAGCACTCCCAAGCAAGGCGATTCCTAAACTGTAAGCAAGCGGTGTTTGCCATTGCATGATCCGGCTCTCCCTCGTGATTGGATAGTCTGGATAGACTGACTGCGACTGCCCACAGTCAACTTAAACCGTAAATGTTAGGGTCCCCCCGATCAGGTTACCCGTATTCTGATTAACGACGCCCCCGTTGACAAACACATCATTGCTATCGGGCGCGATCAGGCTAGCTAAAGTGACATCTTCTACCACAATTGTATTCGTAACCGACCCTTGAAGAGTCACCACCACACCAATACCGGGGGTATCGGTTAAACGGACGACATCCCCCCCCTGCAGGCTGTTAAAACGAATCGTATCGCCAGCATTGGGACCCGCCGCAAACCCAGCGGCCTGCCACTTGCTTCCGAACGGCAGCCTGGAATAGGTAGGTGTCATCCCCGGTACCCCCAATCATCAATTGGTTCCCAAAGCCCCCAACTAACGTGTCATTACCATCGTTCACATCTGGAGTAGTGGCACCACCGCCACCAGATAATGTACTTTGGCCTTCAGAATAGAGCACGTCATTTCCCATGTCCCCAAACATAAACTCACCCGACAGGGAATCGGGAACACCGTAAAGGGTATCGTTGCCCTTCCCTCCGAACATCAGGGTGCCACCAAAGCGGGAGCCGATCAGGATATCGTCATCGCGATCGCCATAGAGAAAGTCTAAACCAGCATCATCGCTGGCAATTAGGGTGTCATTGCCTCTACCGCCATACAGGCTGTCATTACCACTGCCTAAAATTAAGTCATTACCACGTCCACCCAGGAGGCGATCGCGACCTGGACCACCCCGCAGAGTATCGTTCCCCTCCAGACCAAACACATCATTGCCGGAACCATCAACGGGATTAAAACGGTTGCCCTGAAGACTGTCGGGGCCAGGGGTACCAAAAATCTGGACCATTCTTCCACTCCATCACATAGGGTTTACACGGTATTGCTCGCCAACGCAGGAGGGTAGTGGGTAACTCCAAGGGATTGAATTAGCGGAAGTTAAACCCATAAGCACCACTGATGGCATATCGAGTGCCATAGCCCGTGTTATTGGCCACATCGATCGCGGTCGCTGAGATAAAGAGGGGCGTATTGCGGAACGGCACATGGGAAACGCCCACATTCACGCTAGACCCTGACCATTCCGTAATCAGGGCTGTCTTCGGGGCAATCTGAAGCCCGACACTGCCAAATACGCCGACACTCTCTTTTTCCTCAAGCTGATCTTCCATCGTCCGGAAACGGCCTCCCCCCGCCCCAACAGATAACCCCAAAATCATCGGATTATCAGGATTATTCGGTTTTAAGGGGATCACAGTACTGATCGCTCCATAGAGCGAAGAGGGCGTTCCTCCCGCCTCTGGTCCATAGTTAATGGCATTTTCTAGGCCAATGGCGATCGAGGATAATTGGCCGAGTTTACGGTGGAGTTTAAAATCAAAACTGCCGTTTTCAGCAAAGCGGGAGGGGGTTAGGGAAATCAGGTTATAGGTTGTTTCTAAGCCCACAAATGTTTGAGCGTTACCGATGCCAAACCCGATCGCCGCCGATCCGCCCGCCTTACCCCGATCCGAGTCCACCACCGCATTGGGACCCAGAATCCCTAGGCCCACTTCCCGGTTGATCAAGGCACCGCCGATAAACACATCCCCCCGATTCGCCCCAAAGCCAGAGGGGGCTAACGCATTGAGGCTGGGGTAGTAGCGCGGCTGACGACGAACGGTTTCGGTAGGGATGGGATCAATATATAGGGGAGCACCCATCTGCTGCACTAACTCGGCCTGATCGAGGGGGGTAGGTTCTCCACGCCGCTGAATCCGTACCTGAGGTCCCCCTCGTGGTCCAGAGGCCATTTGTTGCGGCAAGTCCGTTTGGGTTGGCAGGTCTGATAGGTTGGGTAAGGGCTGTCCGGTATCCGAGAGATCGATCGCTGGGGTACGCCGGGGTGCCACTGGCGTTACCGGAAAGGCCACCGCGACTGAAGTCGGTGGTGGCGGTGCTCCTGCCACTAGACGTTCGGGAACTGGCGGCGGTGCCATGTCTAGGGAGGCGCGGGTTAGAGGCGCGTTATCCGCCCGACGAGGCACAAAAAGGGGGGGCATTGGACCACTGTTAGGTATGCCATTGCCGTCGGGATTCAGGAGGCGTGGGCTAGGGGTTTGGGGTTGGGATGTGGTTTCAGACGCAGCCTGAAATTGCGTCGCCTGTCGGAGCAGTTCATAGGCTGCCCCTGCGGCTAACCCGATCGCGCCGAGCACGGCCAGCAATCCAAGAGGCCTCAACTGTTTCATCGCACGACTCCTCTCACATCAGACAATCAGCACACCCTCGCCCCAGGAAAACTCATGCAGCCCTGGCGACTGGCGTTGGCCGTATTAACAGCGACAGTAGTTAAATCGAAAACTTATTGCTATGATGTTGAACTTGCTTATTGATCCACCATAGCAGATCGCTGGAGCGGGTTCCTGGGGATTCGCGATTTCATTAAGACTTTGTTACTTTCCCGGTGGCAATAGCCCCTCACCCTGATATTGCCCCCTCACCCTCTGGCGGCTGGCAGCACCAATTAATTGCACCCCCACCCTCAAGCGGGGAACGATCGTATACTAGAAAAAGTACTCTAGTACTGGTCAAACACATGGTACTGGCAATTGGCGATCGGGTCAGAATTCACTGTCCCGGCAGTCAGCGCCACGGTAAAACGGGCACGATCCAGCAGTTCAAGACCCTTCACGGTCCCGACGGGCAAACCTTACCGCTGGCCGATGTGCAGGTAGTGGGTGAGGTTGGCCTATTTGAGGCCCAACTGGGTTGGTTGCAACGGTTCCCGTCTAGTTCAGACGATTCGCCTGCGGAGACGCTACGTGATCGCCGCCTTCAGTCGCTGGCAAAAGTCGGTGATCGCGTCTAGTCCCTCTGCTGGGGTACCCGTGGCTAGCCGTTGGACAAAGGCACTACCAACAATGACCGCATCCGCACCCCAGTCGCGGACCTGTTTCGCGTGTTCCGGTTGGGAAATGCCGAAACCGACGCCGATCGGTTTGTCGGTCGTTTGGCGCAGGGTTTGGATCAAATCCTTGACGTGGGTTTGCAGGCCCGATCGCATCCCTGTTACCCCGGTCACACTCACTAAATAAATAAAGCCGTGGGATTTAGTCGCGATCGTTTGAATCCGACTGAGGGGACTGGTGGGCGCAACCAGGAGAACAATCTCCAATCCTAAGGTTTCGGCTACTTGCAGCAACGGTTCTGCCTCTTCCACGGGCAGGTCGGGAATCACCAGACCCGCTACCCCCGCTTGGGTCACTTGCGTCAGAAAGGCTTCAATGCCCCGGTGCAGGATGGGATTGTAATAGGTAAAGAGCACGATCGGCGCGGTCAGGGTCGGCTGGACCGCTCTCACCACCTCTAGGACTTGCTCAAGGCGGGTTCCCCGTTGGAGGGCACGGGTCGCGGCGGCCTGGATGACCGGCCCATCAGCTAAGGGGTCTGAGTAGGGCACCCCCAATTCGATGATATCGGCCCCGTGGCGATCGAGCCGTTGGAGTGCCTGGGCGGTGGTATTGAGATCCGGGTCCCCTGCCGTGATGAAGGGGATGAGGGCACACTGGTGCTGTTGCCGTAGGGTGGCAAACCGTTGGGAGATAGCGGTCATGGGCGGGGGCGATCGGGAGGCGGAGTCGTTGGGATTTTAGATTTTGAATTTTAGATTTTAGATTTGGGAAAAGGCGGGTTAGGGGGTTTCTTCTGCCTGTTCTTCAGCTTGTAATTGGGCTTCTAGGGCAGCGAGTTCTTCTGGGGTGAGTTCTTCCAGGCGTTTTTGCAAAACCGCAGCTTCATAGTCTTTGAGTTGCTGATTATAGGTCATTTGCTGGGTGAATACCCGAAAAAGATAGGTGCCCAGCCAGCCTAGGAGAACGGCGACCAAAGCCGCTTGGGTCCAAATTCCCGCCTGGATACTGTCTAGGCCAGTAGCTTGCAGGAGCAGGTAGAGGATGCCGCCCGCTACGAATACCCCGAAGGTGATTCCGATCGCATCAATGCGTCGCATGGGCAGGGTTAAACCCCGATTTCCCGACGGGCAGGGCGCAGGTTCACAAAGGGACTCAGCAAAAGCAGGCCCGGAAAGCAGAGGAAGACGAGAAAATACATCAGGACCCGCTCAATCGAACTCGCTACATACCAACGTCCCTTCAGATAGACCATCGTCAAGGCCGGTAGGACAAGGAGATAAAAACCGCCGATCGCGGCATAGAGGACAAGGACGACGATCGCTTCGCTCATGACATCCCCAAGAGTTACATCTTTCGTATTCTACCCTGGGATGACCCGTCTGCTCGGGGCGGTGAGAGATGAGCGGCTCACAGAGAATTCAATATTCAACATTCAACATTCAAAAACCGGTAGGGGCGGCGGTCTATGCTGGAAGGGTGATATATCAAGGATAAGGGTTAGTTAGTGGTCAATTGTGCAATCCAAACGGTGGGGGTGATTGGCGGTGGACAGCTTGCCTGGATGTTAGCAAAGGCTGCCCGATCGTTGGGAATTAAGGTTATTGTGCAAACCCCCCAGATGAGTGATCCGGCAGTCACTGAGGCTGATGGGGTGGTGCTGGCGGCGGTGGATGATGCGGTGGCAACTGGACAACTGGCCGATCGCGTGCAGGTGATTACGTTTGAAAATGAATTTGTTGACTTGGCGGCCCTGGCTCCCCTGGCTGATCGCGGTGTCTGTTTCCGACCCGGATTGGCTAGCCTAGCGCCCCTACTGGATAAGCATGATCAGCGGCAGTGTTTACAGAGCCTTGGCTTACCGGTTCCCCAATTTCAAGCCCTAACCCAAACACCCGCAACGTACCTAACAGGCGCAGGTTCCCCAGATGCGACCCTCAACCCATCGGCGATCGCCCTGTTGCAGGATCTCCCCCAGCCTTTCCCCCTGGTCCTTAAGGCGCGGCGGCATGGCTATGACGGTCAAGGCACATTGATTGTGTCGGAAGCACCAAGCTTGGCCGCCCATTTGCAGCAGTGGTCAGCAGGCAACACCTGGCAACCCCAGCCATTACTGGAGGAATTTATCCCCTTTGAACGGGAGCTAGCCGTGATTGCCGCGCGATCGCACACGGGCGAGGTGGTGTGTTTCCCGATCGTCGAGACCTACCAGGCGCAGCAGGTGTGTCGATGGGTCTTAGCCCCAGCAGATCTGCCCGCCAATCTCGTGGCAGAAATTGAAGCGATCGCCACCCGTCTGCTCACCCATCTGCAAGCCGTGGGTCTTTTTGGCATTGAACTCTTTCTTACCCATGATCAACAGGTATTGGTGAACGAGATTGCCCCCCGCACCCACAATTCGGGTCACTTCAGTCTTGACGCCTGCCACACCTCCCAGTTTGAGCAACACCTGCGGGCCGTGTGTGGCCTACCCTTGGGGAATCCCGCCCTCACGGGAGCCGGTGCGGTCATGGTGAATTTACTAGGTTATGAGTCGGGGGCCTTGGATCAGGGACCCCTAGCTGACAAATACGCTGCGATTACCCCCCAATTGCAACAGCTACCCAATGCCAAGCTGCACTGGTATGGCAAAACGATCACCCGTCCCGGTCGCAAATTGGGCCATGTGACTGTTCTGCTCAGCGAAACGTCCGCCGCCGCCCGTCGGCAGGAAGCGCTGGGGATTGTGCAGGCAGTGAACTCAATTTGGCAAATACCTTCCTAGGGTTTTAGATTTTGGATTTTAGATTTTAGATTTTGGGGTGTAGCCAGCGCATCCGCTGGCCAAGGGGGGATCGCGGTTAAAACTAGTGACGACGAACAATGAGGCTTTGGCCGTTCAACCTGATCCTCGCTGTTTGTAGTGACGACTTCAGTCGTCCCCGCGCCGTTTGTAAATGATGACTTCAGCCGTCCCCGCACCCGTATCGGGTTCTTCCCCCCCCTGAGTTCAGGCCCGATCGCCCTCCTGATCCAGGTTGATCGGTGGGGATGTTGCGCCTTGAGCTTCACTAGCAGCAAGGAAGGCTTGCAGGCGCATCCGGGGGATATAGGGCCACCCGCCGGAAGTCTCGATGACGCGCATCAAGGCTTGGAAGGCATGGCGATCGTTGGGGATGGCAGTTTGGAAAAAACCTTCCCGGATTTCGGCGTGGGTTTGTTCAATCAGGCGCAGGAGGATCAGCAGGGCTTGGGGGTCATCCGCATAGGTTTGGGCTAGGGAACGAAGATGGTCGAGCAGGTCATCAGCCTGCGATCGTAGCGTTTGGTATTGAGTCTCTTGGGGATCATCCATGAATCAACCTCATCGAAGGATACCGGGACAGGTAAGATAGTGTAGTTGACCCGACACGCCCACGGCGTCGCAGAGCTAGCGGGGGATCGGTCAATATTCATAAGAACCATCCAGCGATTGCCAACAGGCTGGTCAAACTGAGCAATTGATCGAGGCAAACTATAATCGAGGCAAACTATGAGGTATCGCGCTTTAATTATTGCTTTTCTTGCCCTGTGTTTATCGGTGCTTACCGCGTGCAGTGAGGGGCCAGCATCAGCAACGACGGTAGGTGCTTTAACCTACGATGACATCCGAGGGACGGGGTTGGCAAACAAATGTCCCCAACTAGAGGAAACCGGGCGTGGCTCGATTCCGCTGGAGCCGGGTAAGTCCTACGAAATTGTTGAACTCTGCCTGGAACCGACGAACTACTTTGTCAAGGAAGAAGAATCGGGTAAACGGGTGCAATCAGACTACGTGGCTGGCAAGCCGCTGACTCGCTACACCACGACGCTGGATCAAGTCCGGGGGTCATTGAGTGTGAATAGTGCTGGTCAGCTAACGTTTACGGAAGAAGAAGGGTTTGACTTCCAACCAATTACAGTGCAGTTGCCCGGTGGGGAGCAGTATCCATTCCTCTTCACGGTGAAGCAGTTGGTGGCCAGTGCCGCAGACAGCGCTGAAGGAATCAGTCGATCGACGGATTTTGAAGGCGACTACAAAGTTCCTTCCTACCGGACATCTAACTTCCTTGATCCAAAGGCCCGGGGTCTGACGGCAGGCTATAGCAGTGCCGTCGCGTTGCCACCCAAGGCCGATGAGTCGGATTTGACGAAGGAAAATATCAAGCGGTTTGTGATCGGGGATGGTCACATTTCAATGCAAGTGGCGAAGGTTAACAGCGGTACAGGCGAGTTTGCCGGTACGTTTGTGGCGGAGCAACCCTCGGATACAGACATGGGGGGTAAGGAACCGGCTGATGTTAAGGTGAAGGGAATTTTCTACGGTCGCGTTCAGGCGAAGTAGAGACCCCAGTCCTGTGTCTTTATTCCTGAATATCTGAGCCGCTAATTTTTAACAATGAGGGGCATTCCAGTTAACTGGAATGCCTTTATTTTTTATGATCCCAATTGGGATGGGGGCAGTTCGACTACCCTAACCAACGAGATGGACGATGGCTGTGAGCGCAAGATCTATGTATTTCGTCGTGCCCCGTCGTGCCCTTATGGCAGAACGGTTTATGGCAGAACCCGCAGAATCCGTGTCGTTACTCGTCTTCGCGGGTATCGTTGCGGGCATCGGGGGAACTGTTGTAGAGGGCATCCAGGCGTTCGCGGGCATCTTCAACGGATAGCGATCGCATCACCAACAGCGGTTCATTCACCACGCGACCCGATTCGTCCAGCAGTTCCGGGTGGGGGGTGGGTTGCATTTGTCGGTTGGCCCCCCCGCCTGCGAAAGGATAGCCCAGGTGAGAATGGGTGCGGCGAACTTCCGCCACGTTCAGGGTTAATAGATTGCGAAACAGGTTCACGATCGCGATCAAGGCCAACACAGTAAATGCCAGGATGTAGATGAGGTGTAGCATGACTTTCTCCCTTTCAGGCCAGTTGGCCCTGCGCCATTGAGAACTTAGAGTGGTATTCCAGTCTTAATAAAAAGCTTATCTAGAAAATTGACCAAAATCCGAGGATTGTGGTGGCTACTGGGTAGGCTAGTCCCCAGCAGATTCCCCATCGCCCGTTGCTCTAGGCTTCGGCTGGGAAATTGGCCGCCCGCTCTGCCCGTAAGCGGGTTGAAACCCGCCAACATTCCATCAATAGTTGATGCCAGGGTACTAAAACCGCCATTTCCACCCCCACGGTCCCCTCCGTCACGAGGAAAAGAGACTTGGCGGTGCTGACTTCCTGCTGAGCTTGCCTAACACGATCGAGCAGATCGGCTTGGGCTGCTGCTTCCAGGAAGGGGATCTTTTCGTTTTCCAGTAATGACCGGGAGCGAGCAAACCAGTCTTGAAAATCGTTCAAAAGCGGCTCTAAGACCGTTTTCAGGAGATCGGGGTCAGGCAAGCCAGATTTAAACATGGTGATCTTAAGGGTCTGATAACAGGTCGGGATGGGGGCAACGATCCTTACCTTTAAGCTTAACGCAATTTACACTTTGTAATATTTCGAGGGAGATTTTGAGGGCTAGTGACTGGGATGACCCAGCAGCAGCACCGGGTTGCGCAGAGTTAGGCAGACGGGAGCACGGAAAGCGCTATACCATAGAGGCATTAGAAACTGGCGAAGTCAGGCTAGCCCGCAAGGGGATTCTCCTCGCCAGTTTTGGTAAAACAACCCTGTCAGTCCTACCCACGATCGTCCATGTCTAGTCCAGAATCCCTGTCCCCGGTTGAGCCGTTGGCCGATGAGCAACCTGCCAAGGTCCATTTACCCCGCACCAGTGAATCGGAGGACCTGAAGAAAATTCGCCATACCACCTCCCATGTCATGGCGATGGCGGTGCAGAAGCTCTTCCCCAAGGCACAGGTGACGATCGGCCCTTGGACAGAGACGGGGTTTTACTACGACTTTGATACGCCCGAACCCTTCAGCGAGGCTGATCTCAAGGCGATCAAAAAGGAAATGGAGCGGATCATCAAGAAAAAGCTACCCGTGATCCGGGAGGAAGTCACTCGCGCGGAAGCCCAACGCCGGATTGAGGCGATCGGCGAACCTTATAAGCTGGAGATTCTGGATAGCATTCAGGAACCGATTACGATCTACCACCTGGGTAAGGAATGGTGGGACCTGTGTGCCGGTCCCCATGTTGAGAGTACTGCTGATTTGAACCCCAAGGCGATCGCCCTGGAATCCGTGGCGGGGGCTTACTGGCGCGGGGATGAAACCAAGGCCCAATTGCAGCGGATCTATGGCACGGCCTGGGAAACCCCGGAACAATTGGCCGAATACCAACGCCGTAAGCAAGAAGCCCTGCGTCGCGATCACCGTAAATTGGGGCGTGAGTTGGGGTTATTTATCTTTTCTGACTCAGTGGGACCGGGATTGCCCCTGTGGACCCCTAAGGGGACGGTGCTGCGATCGACCCTCGAAGACTTCCTCAAGCAAGAGCAAATCAAGCGGGGTTACCTGCCCGTCGTCACCCCCCACGTTGGTCGGGTGGAACTCTTCAAAACCTCTGGCCACTGGCAGAAGTACCGGGATGACCTGTTCCCAATGATGGGGGCCGATGAGGACGAGGGCTTTGTCCTCAAGGCGATGAACTGTCCCTTCCATGTGCAGATTTACAAGTCCAGCCTGCGCTCCTACCGAGAATTGCCGCTGCGGTTGGCAGAATTTGGCACGGTCTACCGCTATGAGCAGTCGGGGGAACTGGGGGGGCTGACCCGTGTCCGAGGGTTCACTCAAGACGATGCCCACCTGTTTGTGACCCCGGAGCAGTTAGAGACTGAATTTCTGAAGGTGGTAGACCTGATCCAATCGGTGTTCAGCGCCCTGCATTTGACCAACTTTAAGGCCCGCCTCAGCTTCCGCGATCCGAATTCGGACAAATATATTGGCGGTGATGAAGCCTGGAATAAGGCCGAAAATGCCATCCGCCATGCGGTGCAAACCCTAGAGATGGATCACTTTGAGGGGATTGGTGAAGCGGCGTTCTATGGCCCCAAACTGGATTTCATGGTTCAGGATGCGCTGGAACGGGAGTGGCAACTGGGGACAGTTCAGGTGGACTATAACTTGCCGGAACGGTTTGACTTGGAATATGTGGCCGAAGATGGATCGCGCCAACGTCCGGTGATGATCCACCGGGCACCGTTTGGTTCGCTGGAACGCCTGATCGGAATTTTGATCGAGGAATATGCCGGGGATTTCCCCCTCTGGTTAGCGCCGCTGCAAATTCGGTTGTTGCCGGTAACGGACGAACAGTTAAGTTTCTGTCAGGCGGTGTGCGATCGCTGCCGTGCTGCCAATATCCGTGCCGAAGTCGATACCAGTGGGGAACGCTTGGGCAAGATGATCCGCAATGCCGAGAAGGAAAAGGTGCCGGTGATGGCAGTTGTGGGAGCCAAGGAGCAGGAAGCCAATGCCCTGAATATTCGGACCCGCGCAGCTGGTGAATTGGGTGCCCTTGCGGTGGCGGAGGTGGTCGATCGCCTGCAAGCCGCCATTCGCGATCGGCGTGTGTTCTAGCGATTGATTTGCCTAAGCGGGTGTTTGCAAACCCAGCAGAGTGAATAGCCGCGATCGCCATCAAGGGGATAGGGGACGCACCACCAGAGAGTCCTCAGGGATTGCCTTAAGGGGGCACCGAGAGCGATTTCCCATTTCCCTAGACGTAACTGTATGCGACAGTTTGACGACCCTGGACCTATCCCTGAGATTCACAATTATTAATTCACGTTAAGTCTATAATTTTGCTCTACTTTCCCTTGTTCTCCCCTGCCATAATTGATCTAGAATCCCAGTATGCAGGTAAGTTTTTCTGCATGGCCTAGCGTTTGGAAAAAATTGGGCTGGCGTTCAAAGCTGTAATTAATCTTCAACCAAAGATTGCGACAAAAAATCAAGAGTTTTTATCGCTTTATCGCTTAGTGAAGAGAGATTTTGCATTGACCTTAAGCCTCTTGAATGGGTTGATTCATTCAGGTAGGGAGGTACTTTATACGAATCATGAATGACGTAATAAGAAGTACACTTAAGAAACGAAGTGATAATGTCTGAAGTATGAGCAGGATAAATATACAGCCCTTCCCTCTCTAATGAAGTACTGTCAAGCCTTGTGAACAAGGGGCTTAAGCCCCTTGTCTATACCTCACCAAGGATGAAAGTGCTGTAGCAATCCTAAATGATTCGTGAAGGGTTGTGGTACAGGCTTCCAGCCTGCGCGGGCAGGATGTCCACCCCACGCTCATAAATCATGTGAGGTTGCTATATGCCCCCTGCTTATACAGCCGTTCCCTCTCTAGTGAAGTACTGTCAAGCCTTGCGAACAAGGGGCTTAAGCCCCTTGCCTGTACCTCACCGGGTATGGAAGCGCTGTATTTGAAGATGGCAAGATCTCTTGATTGCAATTGATTGCAAAATAGATGCCTCCGATGCTAATGCGGTGACGACTCTTGCCTGGAAATAATAACAGCATTTCTGGAACGGGTGAGATGCGATTACCAGGCTAGATGCATTGAAGTTTAGTGATTGGGCGTGCCTGATTAGCCTGGAATATTACTGCAAAACTCTATTTTATCACAGTACGGATCGGACAGCGTTTACAACTCTCTATTCATCAACTAATCGGCTTTTCTCTGGTAACGAAGGAGATTTTATGAAGATGTTTTCTAAGGGATTGCTCATGGTTGGCGTAATCATCTGTAGTTTGTTGACTCTACAATCACGATCGGCAAATGCCTTTTCACTCACATTTCCTGTCTCTGGCTCAATCTCTGGAAATCCGGATGATATAACCTTTGGACAAGTTAATGGAACATTCTTTGGGAAGATTACATTGGATCCCAAGGCGAGTGATCTAACTCCAAGTGCTCCCGAAGCGCTGTACAATCTTTTAGCGTATGAACTCGCTGTAGAATTGTGGTCACAACAAGGCTCTGGTTCAACAACCTGGTTTCCGGTGCGATCACCGGGTTCTGATGCAGTTAATTTTGGGACACTACAAGTCGCTGTACCACGCAGTGGACAACTTTTGGGCAACAGTTATTTTGTCCTGCAAGTGGGTGCCCTGCAACCACCAGTGACCAATGATCCCTTTAATCCGATTGGATCAGGCGGCGTGTATGGGGAATATGGCAAACAACTCACGCTCGCATGGGAGCTTTCTGCCAGTACCCTCAGCAATCCCAAGAATCTTTTCTGCTCCTCAAGCAACTATTTTGGTTGTATCAGTGGCAAAGATTGGTTTACGAACAACTTGCACACCAGCAATTCTTGGGGACAATATCAAGATACGTTGGCGGGATCGTTCTTAAGAGGAACCTATCAAGCCACGGGTTCTGCCTCTGCTGTACCGGAACCCACCACAGTCCTTGGTATGCTCACAGCCACAGGGCTAGGCGCTATTATCAAGCGTCGGCAATTAAAGCGGGTGTAGCCTAGGAAGAAATCTGCTTGTCTACTGCCCTACAAACCTGGCCATCCCTGACCCTAGGCGACGCCCACCCCCCTAAAGGCGATCGTCCTCTTCTTCCTCTGGCAGCGCGGGCTTATTCAACTCCTCCTTAAACCCGCGCAGGGTTTTACCCAGGGCGGCTCCGAACTCTGGGATCTTCTTCGGGCCGAAAATAAGGAGTGCGACTACGGCAATAATGACAATTTCTGGCCAACCCAAGCCAAACATAGGCAACCTCCCACAGTGCGTTCTACCACTATAGGCGTTATTCCTACGGGTAACGATCGTGATCGGGCGATCGAATTTGCTGGTAGAGTCGATCGTAGCGGGTCAGGAGGTTTTGATATGATGCGACGCTTTGTCAGCCAACCACTGCGCACGGGGATTGCCATCCTCCTGATCGGCGTCCTGAGCCTCCTGACTGCCTGTGGCACGGGTGTTCCTGGCCTCAGCCAGCGCGTGGTCCAGCAGGCGATCGTCCTCCAACTCTCCCTGGCCCAGACAGAACTCAACCAACAACTGAGCCTGGGTGACCCCAACCCTAACGACTTTGCCGTCAAACACATCCAGATCACACAGGTTGAACCCACCGCGATCGGGAATACGGACACCTACCGCGTGACCGGCTCCTATGATCTCAAGATCAAACAAGCCGGATCATCACTGACCCAGCACAGCCCGTTTGAAGTCTACCTACAGCCCCAAGCTGAAAACAAAACCTGGCGCTTAGCCCGTCTCCAGGGGGGAACCCGACAGCACCCCCCCACCTGGGGCACCTATTTAATCCCAATGGATGGCTGAGGTCGCATTGCCGTTGGCCCGGTTGCTCTGTCGGGCTACAACGGGGGGGCTGGGGCCACGATCGTCTAAGCGCCGTTGCCAATCGGCAACCTGATCACGTAACAAAGGCGATATCCATGCATCCTGCGCCTGCCCTGCGCCTGCCCTGCCCTCGATCGCGACGGTGGGTGTCACATACTGGGGATAGACCGGGAGCCGGGGCACTAACTGCCAACCCGCAGCGGCTAGATGGCTTTGTAACACAGGCATCGGGAGGTGAGGATAGTCCGGATTCACCTCATCCTTGGGACCGATCCCACCCAGATCACGAGCACCGGCCTCCAGGCAAGCGAGGAGAAAGGCAGGATCAGGGAGCAGGTTAGGGGGCACCTGGAGGGTAATCGACGCGGGTAGGATTTGGCGGGCCTCGACGATCGTTTGCAGAAACTCGGCGGGTTCTAAGGTCACCCCAGCCCAAGTTTGGGTCTGACCTGTGCGATGGGGTTGGAGAATCACTTCTTGAATGTGGCCCCAACGGTCATGGATCGCCGCGATCGCCTGTAACGACTCCTGCCGTTCGACGATCGTTTCCCCAATTCCCAACAAAATGCCCGTGGTGAAGGGAATCCCCAACTCTCCAGCCCAAGCCAATTGTTGTAACCGTTTAGCAGGCACCTTACTCGGCGCATGTTGATGAACCGTTGCCAACAAACGGGGGGGGATCTGCTCCAGCATTAATCCCAAGGAAACATTGACCGTTTTGAGGCGGGCCATTTCCTCAAACCGCAGGGGACCAGCATTGGTGTGGGGTAAAAAACCAAACGCGCAGGCCAGTTGGCAAAGGCGATAAATATGCTCAAACCAGACCGAACGGCGGGGGCTATCGGGATGTACTTCCCCGCTCAGAATCAAAATCTCAATCACGTCTGTCTTTTGCAGTGCCCGTAGGCGATCGCTCGCCGCCGCTAACGGCAGCCACTCGTCCTGGCCGGGATCGGTTCGAAAGTTACAGTAGCTACACTGGTTAAAACATTCATAGGTGGGGACGATCGTGTAGGCAGGGCTGTAGGTGACGGTGCGAGCCATTGGGGGATTTTAGATTTTAGATTTTAGATTTTAGATTTTGGGGGTAAAGGCTAGAACAGGCCATCTTCTGGGGGACAAAGGGGGAGGGTACAGAGGAAGCGGGTGCTGGTTGCTGCTTCGGCGATGTCTAAATGTCCGCCCATTAATCCCAGTAGGGTTTGGTTAATTGTGAGGGATAGGCCAAAGGAGGGCCAGAGATGGGGGGGGGGAAGGTTCTGGTTCGGATACGGGTTGGGGGGCGATCGCGTCGGCCCAGCTTGTGGTGACGAAGGGACCGGCAATGGTGATGGCGACTTGGGGATGCTTGGGGTCTAGTGAGGTGTTGTTGGGCGGGTGGAGAATTTCGGCAGTGATCGTGAGGGTACCTTGATCCAGATCGGCGATCGGGGTTTCTACTAGGTTTACCAACACCTGAAGCAAGACAATTTGGTCGGCTAATACATACCAGCCGGGATCAACTGCGGCTACCTGGAGATGCAAGTTGCGGTTAGCAAA
Source organism: Coleofasciculaceae cyanobacterium bin_20 (assembly GCA_037445115.1). Taxonomy (GTDB): domain Bacteria; phylum Cyanobacteriota; class Cyanobacteriia; order B231; family B231; genus Trichothermofontia. Next base: position 26,457 of record JBBILC010000015.1, on the reverse strand, counting down.
TTGGAGATGAGTCCGATCGGCTACATTTTGCAAGAGCGCTTGGACTTGTAACGGTTGGATATCCAGCTTTTCAGTCCCATAGGCCAACTTCGACAGATCACTCACCCGGCTGAGTAACTGAAGCAAGGTTTGGGCAGCAGCCTGGCTTTGGCGCAGGAATTCCCGCTCTTCCTCAGGGCTATCACACAGATCAGCCAGGATAATCTGGTGAATGCCAAGAATCCGATTCAAGGGCGATCGCAACTCGTGGGCTACCCGTCCCAAAAAACCCGCCTGGAAGCGGGCCATCTCTTGGGCTAGACGACAGGCAAGCTGGCTTTCCTGAAGTTGGGTGGCGAGGTCGGTTGGCTTATCCGGCATTTTGTGTGCGTTCATACCAGCGGAACAGAACACGGGCAAGACGCTGGGAGTGGTGGCGAACGAGGCCCGTTTCGGGGTCTTCGTGGAGAATATTCGCCAGGACTAGCTTGCGCCCACTGTGGGCCACTGCCTCGCGATCGAGGGCGACGGGATGGGAGTTTTCCTGGGCATAGCGGATGAGTGCCCTGGCGGAGGGCACCTGGCGTTGGACAAGCACCGCATCAAAAATCGGCTGGCCACAGATGCGATCGATAACCTTAATGTGATCACTGACGCTATAGTTATCCGTCTCGCCCGGTTGCGTCATGATATTACAGACATAAATCCGGGGTGCCCGACTGGCGGCGATCGCCTGGACAATTTCCGGCACCAATAGGTTGGGGACAACGCTGGTATAAAGGCTACCAGGGCCAATGATGATATAGTCGGCTTCCTGGATCGCTTCAATGGCACGGGGTAGGGCCGGCGGGTTCGCGGGAATACAGCCAATATCCACAATTTTGCCGTAGGCTTCGGTAATACTCGATTCCCCCTCAATGCGCCGCCCGTCTGCCAACTCGGCCCACAGGCGCACATCACTGAGGGTTGCGGGTAACACCTGTCCGCGCACAGCTAGGACCTGGGAACTGGCGGTAATGGCTTGCTCCAGATCGCCCGTCACTTCGCTCATGGCTGTCAGAAAGAGATTACCAAAGCTATGCCCAGTTAACCCATCCCCCGCCCGAAAGCGATACTGAAATAACTCCGTCATCAGCTTTTCTTCATCGGCGAGGGCCGCCAGACAGTTGCGAATATCCCCAGGGGGAAGCACCCCAATCTCGCGGCGCAGGCGACCGGAGGACCCCCCATCGTCAGCTACGGTGACGATCGCCGTAATATTGGCACTATAGGTTTTCAGGCCCCGCAGGAGGTGGGAAAGGCCCGTGCCGCCGCCGATCGTGACAATCTTGGGGCCCCGATGCAGACGACGGTGATTGAGCAAAACATCAATCAACTCCGCATCCCCATCGGGCATCAATACCTCCGTAATTGACCCCAGGGTACGGGACTGGCCCCATAGGATCAGCAGGAGACCCGCCACAACGACCAACGGCCCACTGATATAACTGGGGATGACCTGGGTAACTAGGCGCAGGAATTGACCGGATACCCGGAAAAGGAAATAAACGGGGGTAAGATTCGCCCAAATGGCCAATCCAAGGCTGGTGAGAATCACCCCAACCACACTGAGGAACAGCCAACGCTTGACCAATAATCCCGGTGCTAACCACTTAAACCACTGGCGGGGGCGCTTCCCCAACCGCTGACTCAGGGCCGCTGTCCGACCCAAGGCAATGCCTTCTGCGACAAAGTAGAATTGGCGAGTTTCGGTTCGCAGTGCCTGGAAGACTTGTTTGAGTAAACCAATCGGCATATTGGTAACAATAAAAAAGGGATATGCGAATACGCGGTCGTTCCTTGTCGTTTAGTCTGGCATCATCCTGTTTCCCTGACCACGGTCTTGTTGACAAGACCTAACGGATAGTCGCCTACCAGAATACTGGGCATCGGCCCATCTGTCAGGGTAGGTCTGACGATCACTCAGTTAATTTCGCGATGATTTAACAACCCAGGTTCCGAACTTACGCCAATCCTGCCCCTAAGCGCGACCGCCATCACCAGTCCATTCGCCTGACCCGCACCCACCAACCGCAACCAATAGTGGGTACAATGCCCCCCTAGGCCCCTCTACTGAATCACATTGTTCCCTTAATTGCCCCCCTCAGCCACTATGCCGGAACCGGAACCCCTGATTGAACTCCGTGGTGTCTCCAAGTCCTTTGATCAGCAACGCGTGCTCGATCGCATCGACCTCCAAATCTATGCGGGGGAAGGCTTGGCGATTATTGGTCCCTCCGGTACGGGTAAGTCTACGATTCTGCGGTTGATTGCAGGTCTGATCCCAGCCGACGAGGGGGAAATCTACATTCAGGGCCAGCGCCGCCAGGGGTTGGCAGAGGAACGCCAAGACCCGATCGGGATTGGGATGGTCTTTCAACAGGCAGCTTTGTTTGACTCACTTACCGTGGAGGAGAATGTGGGGTTTCTGCTCTATGAACACTCCCGGCTATCACGGCAGCGGATTCGGGACCTGGTGAATGAGAAACTGGAAATGTTAGGGCTGGCTGGTATTGGCGATCGCTATCCGGCCCAACTATCGGGGGGGATGCGCAAACGGGTCAGTCTGGCACGGGCGATTATTGCTAACCCCGATGATCCCACCGAAATTCCCGGAATTTTACTCTACGATGAACCCACAGCCGGGCTAGACCCGATCGCTTCAACCGTGGTGGAAGACTTAATTCGCTTTTTGCAGCGGCAACCCGGGGGCTGTCAGACCTATGCAATTGTCACCCACCAGGACACCACTATTCGCCGTACCGCCGATCGCATCCTCTTCCTCCATGCGGGGCAGGTGCAATGGCAGGGAACCCCAACCGAGATTGAAACGACGGATAATCCCTACGTGTGTCAGTTTTTCAAGGCGACGGTCGAAGGTCCCATCCAGGTTGTTGGGGCATAGGATAGGCTTCAAGGAGCCAGACTAGCTGGTAAGGTTGGGGAGATAGCCCCTGGTTCAATTTGGTAGTGAGGCAATCGTCATGCGGGCACGCACAATTCGGGAAGGTACCGTTGGTCTGATGATCCTGGTCGGTTTCCTGGTCTTTGGCGGTTTGCTTCTGTGGGTGCGGGATATTCGCCTGGGACGGCGTACCTACACGATCATTGTCGAATTTCAGGATGCGGGCGGGGTGCAACTGGGTTCGACCGTCAGCTACCGAGGGGTGAGGGTAGGACGCGTCATTGGGGTTCGCCCTTCCGCAACGCGGATTGAGGTGGCCGTGGAGTTTGCCTCCAAGAACTTGATTATCCCCCAGCCCGTGATGATCGAGGCCAATGAAACGGGGCTGATTGGGGAAGTCAACCTGGATATTACCCCCCTAGCCGTGGTCCCTGATGATCTGGCGGCCCTTAGCCCGGTAGCCCCCGACTGCGATTCGACGGTCATCATCTGTCAGGGCGATCGGCTCCAGGGCCAAATTGGGGTGAGTTTCGATGCCCTGATGCGATCGACCATTCGCATTGCCGACCTCTTTAGTAATCCGGAGCTATACAACAATATCGAAGCCGTCACCCGCAATGCCGCCGAGGCCGCCGCCGGGGTCACGGATTTGTCGAAGGACTTTTCCAGCCTGAGCCGATCGCTGCAAAAGGAACTGGGGGCCTTTTCTGCCTCAGCGCGATCGCTCGGTCATGCGGCCCAGGAGTTTGGGGCCACCACCCAGGAAATCAATGCCTTGCTGGCGGCCAATCGCAATAATATTACGGCCACGTTGACCAGCCTGCGCCTCACCAGCGATCAACTGCGGCTCACGGTCACCAACCTTAATCCAATCCTGGGCCAAGTGGAGCAAAGTGATCTCTTGAAAAATCTGGAAACCCTATCCGCCAATGCGGCCCAGGCATCTGTCAATCTGCGGGATCTCTCCACCTCTCTGAATGATCCCCAGACCCTCTTACTCATTCAACAAACCCTGGATTCAGCCCGATCGACCTTCCAAAATGTCCAGAAAATCACCTCGGATCTGGATGATCTGACGGGTGACCCTACCCTCCGCCAGAACCTCCGTCGCCTCATCAATGGCCTAAGTAATCTGGTCTCCAGTGCCGAAACCTTACACCGTCAGGTACAAATGGCCCAGGTGATCGAGGTCTCTGCCGCAAGGCGATCGTCCGCTGTCCAGCCCCAAGGCAAAGCAGGCACGCGTGCCCCTGCCCCTGTCGCCCTCCCCGCACCTGTTGCTAACCCGCCCGATTTGACCAATGCGGACACCACCGATCCCCCGGTTGCCCCCCCCTCCCTAGGGGCAGAAGAACGCGGGGAGGGCAACAGCGAAGAAAACGGTATGGACACCCCCAATCCCCGAAATTTAACGACGGAATAACGTTGATTGGGAGCGCCGAATGGGTATTTTTCGCGGTGCCCTATCGGTAATCCACCTCGAACTTAATTAGCTCAACCTCATGAAGTGGATAGTGAATAGTGCCTCGCGCCTTTTTTTCCCCACTCAACCCTTGCTAGCGCGTCGTCGCAGGGCTGGGTTCATGATTTCACTCAACCCCTCGCCAATAAAGGAAAGGCCCGTCACCAGGAGCGTAATCGCCAGACCAGGAAACAGGGCAGTCCACCAGATACCGGTGGGCAGGGCATCGAGGGCCTGACGGAGATCGTGTCCCCATTCGGGTGTCGCCTCCGGTAGCCCCAAACCCAAAAAGCCCAGTCCCCCCAGGGTCAACACGGCATCCGCTGCATTCAGCGCAAACAGCACCGGAACACTTTGAATCACATTCCAAAACAGATAACGATGGAGCACCCACCAGGTGGAGGCCCCCATTGCCTGGGCCGCTTCGATAAAGAGTTCGGTTTTGACACTGACGGTATGGTTACGCACCACCCGGTAGTACTGGGGGACATAGGCAATGCTCAGGGCGATCGCGGCATTCAGTACGCCCCGGCCCACCACAAAGGCCAGCGTAATCGACAGCAGCAGTCCTGGCAGGGTGTAGATCGTATCCATAAGGAACAGCAGGCTGCGATCGTAGCGGCCTCCCAGGTACCCACTCAGCAACCCCAGGGGGACGCCCACCACTAAACTCAGGACCGTGGCCAGGGCAACCACTTGCAGGGCGGCTTGGGAGCCGAAGATGGTGCGGGAAAACACATCATACCCCTGGCGGCTGGTTCCAAACCAATGCTGCCAGTCGGGGGGTTGGTGAGGCAGGTTGGCCAGGGAGGCGGTGGGATTTTGGAGCAGGCCCCAGTGTTGCCAGAGGGGAGCCGTGAGGGCAGCCAGGAGGAAGAGACCGGTAATCACCCCTCCGATTACCATCAGTTGCAACGACAAATTAGGCTGCTGAAGGGCACGACTAACGGTCCGCCATCCCCGCTGAACTTGACCAATGACAACCATGCCCCAACTAAACTCCGGAAACGCTACCGTTCACTGTAATGGTTTTCCTGGAAAAATACGCCTGACCAACTCCCCCCAGCATCCGGGTTTTCCAGCAACATCGTCAGCGTGACCTACCCAACCAGCTTAAGCCGCCTCAAAGCCTAACAGGCAGGCTAATAACGCTTTCTGGGCGTGCATTCGGTTTTCGGCCTGATCCCAAATGCGGGACTGGCTGCCCTCCATCACACCGGCGGTAATTTCTTCGCCCCGGTGGGCGGGTAGGCAATGGAGGACAATCGCCTGGGCATCGGCAGCCGCCAACAGCGTCTCATTCACCTGGTAGGGTTGGAAAATCGGTCGGCGATCGTCGGCTTCTCCTTCTTGCCCCATGCTGGCCCACACATCGGTATACAGGACTTGGCTACCCTGGACGGCGGCGATCGCATCGTGGGTGACCCCCACCTCCGTCGGGGTTCCCGTACCCGCCCGATCAGCCGCGATTTGCTGGGCCTGGGCGACCAGTTCGGCATTGGGTTCATAGCCAGGGGGCGTGGCGACCCGGACGTGCATTCCGGCGAGGGCACAGCCCAACAGTAGGGAATGGGCCACATTGTTCCCGTCCCCCAGATAGGTCAGGGTCAGGCCCGCTAGGGTGCCAAAGGCTTCCTGGACCGTGAGCAGATCGGCCAGGGTTTGACAGGGGTGTTCCCAATCGGTGAGGGCGTTAATGACCGGAATGTGGGCATAGTTGGCATAGGTTTCCAGATCACTCTGGGCGTAGGTACGAATCGCAAGGATATCGAGATAGCGATCGAGGACCCGCGCAGTATCCGCGATCGGCTCTCCTCGGCCTACCTGGGTCACATTGGGATTGAGGTCAAGCACTTGGCCCCCCAGTTGGTACATGGCCACGGAAAAGCTGACACGGGTACGGGTTGAGGCTTTGGAAAAGAGCAACCCCAGGATGGGCGGGCGACGCTGGGGACCGACCCGACACTGGGCATGGAGGGTCCCGGCCTTCATCTGCGCGGCGAGTTCCAATAGCGCTTGCATCTCCGCCAAGCTCAAATCCGCAAAGCTGAGAAAGTCCCGTCCTTTTAGCTGCTCCACACTCATGAGTTTTCCCCGATGATTATTAGACGACTGCTGCGATATGCCCGTACAATCACGCCGCGATCGGCGTCTAACCCAGTGCCCATCCTGCAACACACTGCTAACAGACAGACGGCGGCGGCTATGTCCGGCGTTGGGCTATAGATACGAACACCAATCACTCCAACTGCCCACGTAGAGCTTGCTTTCTGGTTTACCGGCGAGGGCCAAGGAGAGTAAATCGACACAGGCCGTCACCCCAGAACCACAGTACACCATGACCTCCTCGGCCTCGGCTAGGGCAGCCCAGCGCTGACGGTGGGCGTCTAGGGATTTGATATAGCCCCGATCGTCCGTTGTGTCCTGCCAGGGGTAATTCACCGCACCGGGGATACTGCCGGCGATCGGATCAATCGGCTCCCGCTCCCCCCGATACCGCTCTGGCTCCCGCGCATCCACTAATACCACGCCGGGTAAATCTTTCCGGGATCTAACGGTATCAATGTCTACGCGCAGCGCCGGACGCACCTGCGGCACAAAGGTCCCCGATCGCGGGGAGGGCACCTCCGAAGTGATCGGATAACCCGCCGCCTGCCAACCGGCCAGCCCCCCGTCCAGAACCGCCACGGCATCATGGCCCAGATAGCGCAGTAACCACCACAGCCGCGCGGCAAACGCCAACCGCGAGTCATCGTAGGCCACCACGAGGGTGGGTTCCCCCGCCTGGGCCGAGGTTACCCCGATCGTCGCCAGTTTGGCAGCCAACTGGGCCAGATCCGGGAGGGGATGACGCCCCCCGTGGACCTGCACCGGGCTGGATAAATCTCGGTTGAGATCCAGGTAATAGGCCCCAGGGATATGGCCCATTGTGTACTGTTGCTGCCCCTGCGCCGGATTGGCTAGGGAAAAGCGACAATCAATCACCACAGGGGGACGATCGGTTTGAAGTTGGGCATAGAGCCAGTCGGCAGAGACAACCCAAGGCGGAGCCGCATCCACGGCCATTGGCGAAGCGAAAGAGGTCATAGGCAGGGTAAAGCTGGGCGATTATTTGCGAAAGTGACGGCGATTATTGTAAACCTGACCATCCGGCATGATCGCATCTTTAATAATCGCCCCATCAAGAATGGCCCCATCCAACTTGGCATAGCGCAGATTGGTATCACTGAGATCAGCCCGCCGCAGGATGGCAAAGCTTAAGTTGGCACCCATGAGGTCGGCTCCGCTCAGATCCGCTTTCGAGAGGTTGGCCCCCGTCAGGTTAGCCTTCTCCCCCGTCGCCCGCGTGAGATCGGTCCCAGTGAGGGTTGCCCCCTTCAGATCAGCATGACTGAAGTTCGCCCGGTTCAGGTTGGCGCGGCTGAGGTCTGTGCGCTGCATCACCGCCCGCTCCAGCGAAGTGCGACTGAGATCCGCTTCCGTCAGATTGGCCCGCGTCAGGATAGTACCATGCAGATTAGTACTCACCGTGAGGACCCCACCAACCATGCGACTGGCCACTTCCCCACTGACGGAGGCGGCCCCCAGGATGGCCCGTGTGAGGTTGGCTCCGGTTAGATCCGCCTGACTAATATTGGCCCCGCGCAGAATCGCCCCCGTTAGGTCCGCTTCCCGCAGGTCCGCTTCCCGCAGGATGGCGCGACTCAGGTCCGCCTGTCGCAGAATAATTTGGGCCAGTTTGGCACATTTCAGATCTACCCGGGGCAGATGGGCGCGGCTAAAGTTACGCTCACCCAGGGCATAGCGATTAAGTAAATCTTCAAGCGAACTGGCCATCTCAGTGATCGCCGCCGCCTCCCCTTCGCCGCTGCTCAGGACAACACTTTCCTGCCAGTCGAGAAACTCTTCCCCAACCTGTCGCCCGTAAACGTTAACACGATCGATCCCCGTCAGCCCCAGGTTATTGAGGCCCGATCGCACGATCGCGATCGTTGATTTCTGCTCTGGTACTGATGTCGCTTCTAGAATAATTTGCAAAAATTTATCTTTGAGGGTGACACGCGCCGTAATTCCTCGCGACTCCAGGGCATGGTTCAACAAGGTTGCTAATGCCTTCGGATCGCCCCGTTTTGCCAACTGTAAGATGATCTGCTGAACCATATCGAGTACCACTAGCGCTTACTTAGACAATGGGGGAGGATTGCCCAGTTACCGGAGTACCAATCCTTGTTACTTGTGCTCAAATGTGCTTCAAGCTGATGCCGCTATCTTCAAGGATAACGAAAAGAATGACCCTATTCCTGAGCCAACGCTGCGACTATCAATAATCTACTTCCCCCTCTTCACGAGAAAATCACTTTTATCTCGATTCTTTAGTCGTTTTTTATTTAAAGATTCATTAAGAATTTACCCAGCGTTCCTTCAGTTGCCCCTTGGCCCTAGTGATGCTTCCCTGACAGTAGCAAGCGGCTATCTCTGCGCCTGCCCCTACTCGTTCTTCGTTAGCCTTCCGCAGGCAATTGGTCACACCATCGTAACTCTAGTCTCGCTTAGACTGGATAGCACGAAAAGCGTAACTAACCTAAGCGGACTCATAACCTGAGCGGACTCAATAGCATACGCTAGTCTAAGCGTGCCACTTTCCTTGTGGGTACGCTATGAGCTATATCCTAATACACTAGGGTGGTTACGTCCTCTACCAGAATCCCCACACGATCGTTCGCCGATTTTAGCAAGAACCGAAAACCTCATGAACGCAGAAGAATTGCTGGCTCAATATCTGACGGGGGAGCGCACTTTTGCTGGCGCTGACCTACACGAGGTCGATCTCGAACGGGCTAGTCTGAACGGGATTAGTCTGTGTAGCGCCAACCTGCATGGTGCTATCCTCGTGGGGGCCAAACTCAACGGGGCTGACCTCAGTGCTGCTGATTTAAGTCACAGCAAGTTAAAACGGGCGATCCTGCGGGAGGCCGACTTAACCGCAGCCGATCTTAGCCATGCCGATCTCAGCAGTGCCAAGCTGGTGGGCGCTATCCTTAGTGAAGCGAGTCTGACGGGTGCTGATTTAAGCAGTGCAAACCTCTGGCTGGCAGACCTGAGTCATGCCCAGTTAGATCAGGCTGAATTTACGGGTGCGAATTTGAGCAATGCCTACCTGTGTGGAGCCAGCCTCCAGGAAGCAGATTTGTGGGGGGCGGATCTGACGCGGGCGATTTTGCGGGAGGCCAATCTCAGTCAGGCGATTCTGCGGGAGGTGGATCTGAGTCGGGCAATTCTGCGGCGGGCTAACCTCCAGGGGGCTAACCTTAACGGGGCGATTTTGACCAGTGCCAATCTGACCGGGGCCGATCTGAGTGGGGCCTACCTGAATGAGGCCGATATCAGCCGCGCTATCCTCACCGATGCGAATCTCTCCGGTGCAACGATGCCCGACGGTAGCATCCACGATTAAGGGGACTGGTCAAGTGTTTTGCAGATTGAGTTTTGCTGGCTGAGTTTTGCTGGCTGCTCTGAGGGCTTGTGGGATAGCCGTCTCGGCTGTCAGCCTAGGGCTGCGCAGGCAGGATATCACTAGCGTGGCAGGCAGGATATCACTAGCGTGGCAGGCAGGATATCACTAGCGTGGCAGGCAGGATGCCTACCCCACAAGAGTGATCTTGGCTTAGTTGGCCGATCGCGATCCCTCCTACAGGACTTGTGCCCGGAGCAAGGCGATCGGCACATACAAGAGCTTGCTTGTATCTGGGACGTAGGCCCGTTTTTGGAAGACATCGTAATGGTTGTGCTCGATCGCATTCAAGATCCGGCGATAGAGCATCAGCGCTGTCCAGACGGGCCAGCGGGCATCAGGACTGAGGTAGCGGACACCGGCCTCGGCTTCGCTGAAATATTTTCGTGCCCGTTGAATTTGGAAGCGCATCAGTTCCTGCCAGCGATCGTCCACCACGCCGTTGAACAAGTCCTTTTCCGTATAGTTAAACAGAGCCAGGTCTTCTAAGGGCAGGTAAATTCGGCCCCGACGGGCATCTTCACCCACATCCCGCAGGATATTGGTGAGTTGGTTGGCAATCCCTAGGGTGATCGCTTCTTCTACGGGTTGATAGGGAGACTTATGAACATCCCAGGGGGCATTATGGGCTTGGGGATCGGCCCCCATGACGGCCACGGACATCAGGCCCACCGTCCCCGCCACCCGGTAACAGTAAAGATACAGATCCTCAAAAGTTTCGTAGCGATTCCGCACCAGATCCATCCGTTGGCCCGCAATCATATCCCGAAACGGTTGAATATCCAGGTCAAACCGCTCCAGTGTATCCACCAGAGCTAAGTCGAGTTCATCCCAGGGATGACCCGCAAAGGCCGATTCCAACTGGCGCTCCCAACGATCGAGGGTTTCTGCGGTTGTCAACCGGGCACGGGGGCCGTCCACCAGTTCATCCGTGCGGCGACACCAGGTATAGATCGCCCAGATCGCCCGTCGTTTGGGCGGCGACATCAGCAGGGTTCCCAGGTAGAAGGTTTTGGCATAGGTTGCCGTCGTTTGCCGACACAACTCGTATGCGTCCTCAAGGGAAGTGGTGGGTTTGGGAGGGGAAGGCGATTGCAGCATTCGGGTGCGATTCGCTATCAGCAGTCTAGCCATTAGCCTTAATTGTCAATCCTGAAGGGCCATTTTGGCGGAATTTCAGTGGAATTCCTGGGGATTTTTTCGGGACTGGGCACCGATCATACCCCAGCCGTGGCGATCGCTGCCGTTGGCGTTGAGGTTTCCCTCTGTCCCGAGATCGCTTGTGCAGTCAGCTTTCCAGACAACACGGCCCCCTCCATACTGGCAAGATAGCGCTGCTGGGTATAGTCCCCAGTGAGGTAGAAATTGGTGATCGGGGTGGTTTGGCTGGGGCGATGTTGCTGGCGACCAGGGGTAGCCTTGTAGACCGATCGCGGCGTTTTCACCACATGAGCCTTACGCAACTGGGCCGGGTTATCCCCCGTGAAGTGTTGCGGGAAGAGGTTGGCCAGTTCGGCCATTGTGGCTGCAATGATGTCTGCATCAGACTTGTTGATCCATTGTTTGGCCGGAGCCAGGACCAGTTCCAACATCGAGCGATCGGGATCGGCATAGCCGCGACAGGTATTGCTCATGTCGGCGTAGACGCTCAGCAGGGGCGAGCGCGAAAACAGCAGATGGTCAATATCCGTGAGCTTGCGATCGAACCACAGGTGCAGATTGATCACCGGCACCCCCTCTAGCCCGTTGAGTTGCTGGAAATAGGGTAGCTCCTTCCAGGGCTGGGGCACCATCAGCTTGAGGGGATCAACCGGCATCGCAGACACATAGGCATCGGCTTCGAGAATTTCTTCCGGTTGACCGTCGAGGCCCCGCACCAGGAACCCACGCACCGTCTGGTCATCATGGAGCAGAAATTCCTTCACCGGAGCCTTCAGCCGGACTTCGCCCCCCCGAGCCGTAATGTAGTCCACGATCGGCTGACACAGGCGCTCCGTCGGTGACCCATCTAAAAAGGCCATCTTGGAGCCGTAGCGTTCCTGCAAGAAGCGGTTGAGGGCAGTCAGGATCACCGTGGCGGAAATTTCATCCGGGTTAATGAAGTTCAACGCCTTGGACATGGCAATAAACACCTCGGTTTCCACCCGGGGCGGCACCTTGTGGTTTTTCAGCCATTGGGAAAAGGAATACTGATCCATCGCCTCCACGTAGGACTGGCCCTGGATCATGGCCGGGATGAGGCCAATGCCAAACCGGATCTTTTCGTTCCAGGTGAGCATGGCGTTATTGCGCAGGATCGCCGCCACGCCATTCCAAGGGGCCGGGATATCGGGGAAGTCAAAGCGCGAGTAGGTTCCCGGCTGGTCCGGCTGGTTGAAGATCATCGTGTGTTCCTTCCACTGCAAGCGATCTTCAATGCCCAGTTCCTTAAATAGTTGCAGCATATTGGGGTAGGCCCCAAAGAAGATGTGCAACCCGGTTTCGTACCAGTCCCCCTCTTCATCCTGCCAAGCGGCTACTTTTCCCCCCAGCACATCCCGCCGTTCCAGGACGATCGGCGTATGGCCCCGATCGACGAGGTACTTGGCGCAACTCAACCCGGCTAACCCGGCTCCAGCGATCGCAACGCGCATTAAACGGTTCGCCCTTCCACTTTTCTTAAGCTTTCGCTCTCATTATACGTTACATTCCGTAAACTTCCCGCCGCTAACCGGGCCACTGCCCCTGAGTCAGCAACCCATAAGCAACCCATAAGCTCTCCTGAGTCTAGCAATTAGCAAATCTAACGAAATCCTAAAGTCACGGTGATCCCCAGAGGAAAACTAATGATAGTGTTATAGAAATGGGTCAATGATTTTTTCAATTTCCATAGTCTAGTTGCTATTAAGGTGCTTGCTTAGGTTGCTCCACCATGCAAATCTTTAACCTCATCCATACGAAAAACCTGCGGGGTGACATCTTTGGGGGTGTTACTGCCGCGATCGTCTCCCTGCCCCTGGCTCTCGCCTTCGGGGTGGCCTCTGGAGCTGGTCCGATCGCGGGTCTCTACGGGGCTGTCTGTGTGGGCTTTTTCGCCGCCCTCTTCGGGGGCACACCAACCCTGATCTCGGAACCCACGGGGCCAATGACCGTGGTCATGACAGCAATCATTGCCAGTCTGACGGCAGCCGATCCCAATAATGGTCTGGCGATGGCCTTTACCGTCGTGATGCTGGCGGGGGTCTTCCAGATTATTTTTGGCATTTTCAAGCTGGGTAAATACATCACCCTGATGCCTTATAGCGTCATCTCCGGCTTTATGTCCGGGATTGGGGTGATTCTGATCATTCTGCAAATTGGCCCCTTCCTGGGGCATCCAGTGCCTAAAGGCGGTGTCCTGGGCACCCTGCGGGCACTGCCGGACCTCCTGGCCGGGATCAGCCCCCCGGAAGCCATCTTGGGGTTCATGACGCTGGCGATTATCTACCTGATGCCGAAGCAAGCCAAACGGGTTGTTCCCCCCCAATTGGTTGCCTTGATTCTCGGCACAGTGCTGTCGCTGGTTTTGTTCCAGGACGTTGATATTCGCCGGATTAGCAGCATTGGGGAAATCCCCACCGGTTTACCCGTTTTCCAACTGCCCACCTTCACCGCCGGTCAAATTACCCGGATGTTTGTGGATGGGGTCATGCTGGGGATGTTGGGCTGTATTGACACCCTGCTGACGGCGGTCATTGCCGATAGTCTGACGCGGACCGAACATAAATCCGACAAGGAACTGATCGGCCAAGGGATTGGCAACCTAGTGTCGGGCATTTGCGGGGGCTTGCCCGGTGCTGGGGCCACGATGGGGACGGTGGTCAATATCCAAACCGGCGCGCGATCGGCGGTGTCAGGTCTGACCCGTGCCCTCATCCTACTGGTGGTGGTCTTGGGGGCTGCCGCGCTCACCAAGCCTATTCCAATGGCGGTGCTGGCCGGGATTGCCCTCAAGGTAGGGATTGATATCCTTGACTGGAGCTTCTTGAAGCGGTCCCACAAGGTCTCGCTCAAGGGATCGATGATTATGTACGGGGTATTGTTCCTGACCGTTTTTGTCGATCTGATCGTCGCCGTTGGGGTTGGGGTCTTTATTGCCAATATCCTGACGATCGAGCGCCTCAGCAGCCTACAATCCCAGGAAGTGAAGCTGATCACCGATACCGACGACGATGCCCGCCTCACGAGCGAAGAAAAGCAAATTTTGGATCAGGCCCAGGGCCGCATCCTGTTGTTCTACCTGAGTGGGCCGATGATCTTTGGGGTCTCGAAGGCGATCGCCCGTGAGCACAATGCGATGCAGGATGCCGACGTGCTGGTGATGGATTTGAGCGATGTGCCGCTGCTGGGGGTTACAGCTTCCCTGGCGATCGAAAACGCCCTTCAGGAAGCCTTCGACAAGGGTCGCCAGGTCTTCATCGTGGGCGCAGCCGGTAAAATCAAGCGGCGGTTACAGAAGTTTGGCATCCTGGATCAACTGCCGCCGGAAAACCTGCTCATGGATCGGACGGAAGCCCTACGGCAAGCTGCCGCCCACCTGGGGGATGACAGGGTGACTTCGGTCCCAACACCCGCGATCGACCTCAATAGTGCCGAAGCAACGACGAGCGAAGCCGGGTACTCGCCCACCTAATGCCTCTGGCAGACCGCTTGATCACCCTGGTCAGCAGTCTGCCTCCCCTCGGTTGCACTTGAGGGGATTGAAGGCAGCAACTGATCGCTGCCGGCTTCGGGTAACGATCGCACCGTTCCCCCCAAGCACAGATGTCCATTAACCCTTGTACCGGCTTGCGTGCCTACCCCTGCTAAGGTAGAACCCACTGTCGTCGGTTGATTGGGTTGATCATTTGTGAGCATTTTGCCGCCAAGTTAACTATTCAAACGCAAACCTAGACACCCTTTGCCCATGAACTCAGTCATCACTCCCTTGGCAAGCCTTCCAACCTTGCCGTTACCCCTGCCTGACCTGAGCCTACCGTTACTCGCAACGGAACTCCCGGCGGACGGTGGCCCGATCGTCCTGGCGGGCGTCCTGCTCAGCCTGGTTGTGATTTACCTCGCCAGCAAAGTCGGGGGGGAAATCGCCAAATCCCTGGACCTGCCCCCCGTCTTGGGCGAACTGATCGGCGGTGTGGTCATTGGTGTATCCGCCCTGCGCTTAGTCGTCTTCCCCGAAACGGGGGCAACGGCAGCAGACTCCCAAATCATGACCATTTTGCAATGGGTTGGGGGCCTATCCCCAGCGGACATCCCGGCTATCTTCGCCAGCCAGAGCGAGGTGCTGTCGGTGTTGGCTGAGCTGGGGGTGATTATTCTCCTGTTTGAGATTGGCCTGGAGTCGGACTTGCGGGAATTACAAAAGGTTGGTTACCAGGCGACGATCGTGGCAGTAGTTGGAGTTGCCGTACCCTTTGGGATCGGCACAGCGGGCGCGATGGTGCTGTTCCATGTCCCCGCCATCCCGGCCATCTTTGCCGGGGCTGCCCTAACGGCCACCAGTATTGGGATTACCTCCAAGGTACTGTCGGAACTAGGCCAGTTGAAATCCCGCGAAGGGCAGATCATCGTTGGCGCAGCGGTGATTGACGACGTGTTGGGGATTATTGTGCTGGCGGTGGTGGCCAGTTTGGCCAAAACCGGTGAGATTGACGTGCTCAATGTCATCTACCTGATTGTCAGTGCCACCGCCTTCCTGTTGGGGGCGATTTTCCTGGGCAAGTTTTTCAATACCAGTTTCGTCAAGATCGCCAGTAGCTTACAAACCCGTGGCAATCTGGTTATCCCCGCCTTGATCTTTGCCTTTTTGATGGCTTTCCTGGGCCATGTGATTCACCTGGAAGCTATTTTGGGGGCCTTTGCGGCTGGCTTAGTCCTAGACGAAACCGATACGCGCAAGGAATTGGACGAGCAGATCAAACCGATCGCCGATATTCTGGTCCCCATCTTCTTTGTTACCGTCGGGGCCAAGGCTGATCTGGGCGTGTTGAATCCCGCCATTCCCACCAATCGCGAAGGGTTGCTGATTGCCAGTTTCCTGATCCTGATCGCGATCGTCGGCAAAATTGTCACGGGCTGGGTTGTCTGGGGCGA
Organism: Coleofasciculaceae cyanobacterium bin_20; assembly: GCA_037445115.1. Lineage (GTDB taxonomy): Bacteria > Cyanobacteriota > Cyanobacteriia > B231 > B231 > Trichothermofontia. The sequence continues at coordinate 10,452 of JBBILC010000015.1, read as the reverse complement.
TTGGCCCGTTAACCGGTTGGCGATCGGTATTGGCATGATCCCACGGGGCGAAGTGGGTCTGGTCTTTGCCGGCATTGGGTCCGCCAGTGGCGTGCTGAGTAAACCCCTGGAAGCCGCTATTATTATGATGGTCATCCTGACCACCTTCCTGGCTCCTCCCGGTCTACGACTTGCCTTTAAGGGACAGGCGCAGGCAACCCCGGAAAGATCTATCTCCTCTTCCTCTTGAAAAAGATCTGTTTAAGATCTCTGAGGTTTGAGATCTCCGAGGGTTCCAACCCCTTGGAGATCTTTTTCTTTTCCAGGTTACATGGACAATCCTATGAAGATTCTCCTCGTTTGCTCAGAAGGTGAACCCTTTGAGGCATTGGGCGAACTTAAGGCGTTTTGGGGCAAGCACGATCGCACCTGGGTCACGATCGCGTCTGAAGTGAGCGAATCCCAGCTTGCCACGGAGACCGTATATTGGGTCAATCATCTCCCTGGCATCGCCCGCATGTATCGCCACTATCAGCAGAACCTTTACTGGCGCATCCGTTTTTGGCTATGGGCGCTCCAACTTCTGCTCCAGGAGCGTCCCCACCTGATCTTATCCACTGGGTCCCATATTGCCGTCCCCTTCTTGGTACTAGGGAAACTACTGGGAAGCCGGACCGCTTTTGTTGAATCCGTTACCCAGGTAACCTATCTCAGCCCTGCGGCTCGGTTGGCTATCCCATTTCTCGATATGCTGTATGTTCACTGGGCACAGATTAAACAACGCTATCCCCAAGCTGTGTTGATTAGCGGACATACCTTACTATGATTCTGGTTACCGTTGGCACAGAGCAGTATCCCTTTAACCGCTTGATGAATTGGCTCACGGTGTTACTGGAAGCCAACCTGATTCCCGACTCGCTCTTGATCCAGTCAGGAACCTGCTCCCAACTCCCTCCCAATGTGCCAACTGTTCCCTTTCTGGAACCAACAGAACTCCAGCAGCGGGCTGCTGAGGCTCAATTAATAATTAGTCATTGTGGGGAAGGCAGTGCCAGCCTGCTGCGATCGGCCCGACGGCCCTATATTCTGGTTCCCCGCTGTCAGCGATTTGGCGAACGTGCCGATAACCAGCAAATTATGTTAGCCGCCGCTCTCTATCAGCGGGGCGTCCCGATCGCCTGGTCCCCCGGGGATCTGGTCCGTTATTTACAACACCCCCACTACATGGCCCTGCCCATGCTGACGGGGGTGGCTGCATCCTGGTTGTGTGAACACCTAGAGGAAAGCTTTGGGCAGGAGAGCCACTTGCGTAGACCAAACTCGCACCCGGTCTCTGACTGAACAAGTAGTCTGTTAGCCCTAAACTAGGGGCTTGTCGGTTGGTATCGAGTGGGCAAGATCCAGCACGTTCAACGGCTTTGTTGGGGCACCTTGGGTTTGCCTAATCTTTTGCCTAATCTATAGCCATAGTCATTCAGGTTAGGACAAGGGGCTTAAGCCCCTTGTTGATCACGGCCTTTGAAATGTCCTAATGAGCGTGACTACTGCTATACAAAATCAAGCTTGATAGACCCCTAGCTGCCATCACACCACGCCATTAAGCACGCGATCAGCGACGTTTGTCATCATTTTCGGAGAATTGCCTGGTATTTTTGCTTATTGGCCCTATCCGGCGATCTATTCTAGAAACCTGGAAACTTGAAATACCGCACGATGTCGGCACCGTCCGGCACCCGTTCAGCAGGATAGGAGACCCTCGTATGGATTGTCGCCACATCCAGTTTTGCAGTACTGCCGATCGCATTGACCTCAGCCAACTTCAGCAACTCTTTAACCTGGCCGCCTTTTGGGCACAGGCGCGATCGCTCAGCGACCTTGAAATTGCCCTAGCCCACAGTAAACCCGTGGTGAGTATGTGGGACTACGATCGCCTCATTGGGTTTGCCCGTGCCACCTCCGACGGCGTCTACCGCGCCACGATCTGGGATGTGGTCGTCCACCCCGACTACCAGGGCCTTGGCCTCGGACGCAAGCTGGTTGAAACCGTCCTCAGCGATCCCCATATCTGCCGCGTTGAACGTGTCTACCTGATGACCACCTACCAGCAACCCTTCTACGAACGCATCGGCTTCCAAGCCAATGAAAGTACGACGATGGTCCTCCACAACCAACCCCTCACCGAAGACTACACCCACGCCGTCCTCCGTGCGATCGACCCCATGCCCCAGGAAACCGTTAAAATTTGATTGTAACGATTTACAACAAATCTTCTTCCGTTCCTATGATTTCTCCAGTTAAAAAAAGCGATGAGGAATGGCGGCAACAACTGACGCCCGAACAATACCGTGTCACTCGCCGCAAGGGCACTGAACGCGCCTTCACCGGTGAACATTACAACCGTAAAGATGGAGGGGTCTATCAGTGTATCTGTTGCGGTACCCCCCTCTTTAGTTCCGAAGCTAAGTTCGATTCGGGTACGGGCTGGCCGAGCTTTTGGGCACCGATCGCTGAAGACAACCTCAAACTTGAGAACGACTTTAGCCTATTTATGCGCCGCACCGAAGTTCTCTGTGCCACCTGTGATGCCCACCTCGGCCATGTTTTTAACGATGGCCCTGCGCCAACGGGGCAGCGCTACTGCATGAACTCCGTTGCCCTCAACTTTGTCCCAAAATCCTGAAGGACCTGGCTGGGAGCGGGTCTACCGACGGGATCGGTTGGCGATCGCAACTGGGGTGTGGCCTGCTCCCGCCGCTCCCAATCCCCTGGGGCTTCAAGGACTCCTCTCCCCTGTGCGCCAGACTGCAACAAATCCTTCGGTGACCGATCGCCAGCGCTGCACCCTCGCACTTCGGTGGCCAGATACCTGTGAAGCGGACACCCGTGCATCCGATCGTGTTCGCTGCTGCTGGTCTCGCAGGTAAAAGGGCTTTGCCTAGGCAGTAGGCATTCCGATCGCATCTACGGTACTATGCCAAATAAGAAACAAAACAGACTCAAGTTCTTGCCGATCCTTTTCTTGTCGATCCCTTGGGCAGCCCAATCAAAGGCGATGCTCTAAACATGAGCGAAATATGAATTTCTGTCGCGATCGCGGGGAAGTTTTGATCAACGTGAATACGTGAATATTGTAGATTTGCGTAAAAGCAGCTAGACAGAAATTGCTAGAGTTGCGAGGGGGCACTTCGAGTAATCTGGGATGGGGGCAGTTCAACTGCTCCAATCGATGGGATACCGTGGCTTGGGAGTGCCGGATTCGTATTTTTCGAGGTGCCCTAAAGAAGGATCAGCGCATTCTTGTCTGGAACGCCACCCTCTACTATTGCATTTAAACTCACATTGACGCCTTTCAACGGTAAGCATTACTAAAACGATTGAGGTTTAAAAAACGTAACTAGATTGCCTTCAGAAGTCCAGGTTATTAAAGCAACGACAAGGTTCTAATACGTGAGTCTTGCGACTTAATCAGAGAATATACGGAGCATTTTCATCCCTTGTTGCTAATTTCCGCGTTTAACCATGATCATAGCCACAGTCACAACCGAGACAACACTGAACTGGTGCGAGCGGCTATCTCACCAGCGACCGCTCACGCGGTTTGATAACCTCGTCATGTCCTTGAGTAGTCAGGATATTGATGAATTATCCCAAGCCGTCCGGTTTTGGGATCACGCGTATCAGCGTCTTCAACCAGGTCCCTTTACGGGGGAACTGCAACAGGTTCACCTGGGCGGTATACAACTTCTTCGTGCTGCCTGGAGCCAAACGTTGATGGCGCGGGGGCAATGTCCATCAGGAACGATTGCCTTTGGGGTGCATCTTGCCATGCGAGGGCAGGCGGTTTGGCGTCACCATGCCTGTGACGGTCGGCACCTCTTGGTTAACCCCGATCGCGAGGTCGATCTCAAGGCGACGGACAATTACGAAATTGCTGTTATCACGATCGACAAAATTCGCCTCCAGGAACAACTTGAGCACTACTGTCCGAATCTTGGCGAAGCTTGGCAGCAGCAATCAGTCCTCCAGCCAGATACGGACAGTATCAATGCCCTAGCCGCCTATCTTCGTCTATTTTTCAATTGGATGCAGCGCCATCCCCACAGTCTTGCCCAGTCACCCTTACAAACGGTTTTTGTGCAGGATATTCTGAGTCTCTTGCAGGCAGCGATCGTCTCGGCAGTTGATCGGCCTATCCCTCGGCCTTATGCTCATAAACGCATTCATCTGGTCAAAGAAGCCGAGGCCTTAATGCGTGCCAATGCGCCGCAACCATTAACGCTGACTGCCCTTTGCCAAGCCCTACAGACTAGCGAACGGACTCTTATTTATAGCTTTCAAGATGTATTTGACATGAGTCCAATGGCCTACTTTAAAGCCCAACGCCTGAATGGGGTTCATCGTCAACTCAAAGCTGCCAATCCCACCGAAGCCAAGGTTAAAGAGATTGCCCTGCAATGGGGATTTTCCCACATGGGGCACTTTTCCCAGGACTATAAAGCGATGTTTAATGAGTCTCCCTCCCAAACTTTACGCCGCTCCTAGTGTTTATGGTTATTGATAATGTGTGTTACTCTGGCATCAAGATTACAGCGAATATGATCCTCTCTGACTTTGCAGATAAATTAGGTTTTGTAGTTGAGCATACTCCTCTTTTGTTACTTCAAAGGGAGTAACAAAGGGAGTAAAGATTTTCCTGTATTGGGGAAAGCGGATCAGCTTTGCTTGCTGACGTTGATTTCCGATCAGGTGCCTAAAGATTTAGGAATGGGTTAAGAACTGATCTATGAAACCCATCGTTGATAATGACTTCCAGCTTTTGAAAATTTTTCCTTTTTCAGAGTAAAAAGAGGAGTACAAGCCCTGCTGACTTGCTAAATTTTTAGGGTATTGGGATGAGATTATTGACTGCGGCAGGGTTATCTACAGCCGTTCTCTCGCTAATGAAGTACTGTTAAGCCTTGCGAACAAGGGGCTTAAGCCCCTTGTCTGTACCTCACCGGGTATGGAAGTGCTGTAGTGGCTGGTCGCAAGCTGCTTATGTTGAGTTCAAGGCTCTCGACTGTGCTACGACAATACTGTTATCTGGGCAATCGGCATGACTCATCAGCGTGATACCCCTCTGCTCACGGCGCTGCAAGCCTGTGCCCGACAGTCGGATGCGGCCTTCTATGCCCCGGGTCACAAACGAGGCCAGGGTAGTCCGGCTGCGTTTGTGGCGTTGGTGGGCCGATCGTGCCTCCAGGCCGATTTACCTGAACTCCCGGCCCTGGATAACCTCTTGGCACCGACGGGCGCGATCGCTGCGGCCCAAGCCCTAGCGGCAGAAGCTTTTGGGGCACGTCAGACCTGGTTCCTGGCGAATGGCTCCACGGCGGGCGTTATCGCCGCGATTCTGGCTACCTGCGCCCCTGGCCAAAAGCTTATCCTGCCCCGTAACTGCCACCAATCGGCGATCGCGGGGTTGATCCTGACGGGTGCCCGACCCATCTTCGTCGCCCCGGCCTATGCCCCCGCCGCCGATCTGGTGGGGGGCCTAACCCCAGAGGCCGTTGCCGCTGCCTTGCGCACCCATCCCGATGCGGCAGCCATTCTGTTGCTTTACCCGACCTACCAGGGGATTGGCACGGATGTGGGCACGATCGCAGACCTGGCCCATGCCCACGGGATTCCCCTACTGGTTGATGAAGCCCACGGTCCCCATTTTGGCTTTCACCCCGACCTGCCCCCCACTGCCCTGGCCTGTGGGGCTGACCTGAGCGTCCAATCCACCCACAAGGTCCTCAGCGCCCTCAGCCAAGCCGCCATGTTGCACCTGAACAGCGATCGGATCGCCCCCCACCGCCTGCAATCTGCCCTACAACTGGTGCAATCCACCAGCCCCAACTACCTGCTCTTGGCCTCCCTGGATGCCGCTCGTCAGCAAATGGCGACCCAGGGGCGCGCGCTTCTGCAACAGACCCTCGATCTGGCACAAGGCCTGCGATCGCGCCTGCCAACCCTCCCTAACCTGACCCTCCTCCAGCCGGATACTGCTCCCTGCGGCACCCCCGGCTTCACCTATCTGGACCCCACTCGACTCACGATCGACACCGCCGGTCTGGGGCTGAGTGGCTTCGCCCTCGACACCTGGCTCCAGGCGCAGGGCGTGATCGCCGAACTGCCCACCGCCCACCACCTCACCTTTATCCTCAGCCTCGGCAATACCCAAGCCGACGGCGATCGCCTCTACCAAGCCCTCACCCAACTGCCGCACGCAAATAACCCACAGTCAATCTTGCAAAGCCCACAGCCCATTTTCCCCCTGTCGCCGCCCCCATGTCTTCTATCCCCCCGCGATCTCTACTTTGCGCCCCAAGCCATCGTCCCGATCGCCGCTGCCGTTGGCCGTATCAGTGCGGAATTGGTTTGTCCCTATCCACCCGGCATCCCCATATTGCTACCGGGCGAACAAATCACGGAAACTGCCGTAGAATGCCTACAACAGGTTCTTGCCCAGGGGGGGGTGGTGACTGGCTGTCGGGACCCGCACCTGAAAACCCTCACCGTTGCGGCAGTGAGGTAACCCTTGGCTCGAACCCAACCCTGGCCCTTTCGTAAAACCCTATGCCCTGTTCGCTTTGGCCCTATGGCACGCCTGGTATCCCCGATGACCTCTTTGAGCGGTTACCGGGCATTCCCCTGAGCAAGCGTGAGGTGCGCCTACTGTTGATTGCCCACCTGCGCCTCCGGCCCGATGGGGTCCTGTGGGATATTGGGGCGGGCACAGGCACCATCCCGATCGAACTGGGCCTCCTGTGCCCCCAAAGCGACATCGTTGCGATCGAGCGTGATCCGGAAGTGGCTGGTCTGATCCGCCGTAACTGTCAACGCTTTGAAGTCACTAATGTACGGGTGATTGAAGGCAGTGCCCCGGATTGTTTAGCAGCGTTAGCCCAAGCCCCCGACTGTGTGTGTATTGAAGGCGGGCGATCGGTCAAATCTATTTTCCAAGCCGTTTGGCAATACCTCAACACCCCCGGTCGGGTTGTGGCGACAGCCAATACCCTGGAAGCCTTGTACAGTGTGTCGGAGAGTTTTGCGGAACTTCAGGCCCGCAATATTGAAGTGGTGCAGTCGGCAGCCAGTCGTCTTGAAAAACGGGGGCTTCGCCAAACCTTCGCCGCCGTTGATCCGGTCTTTATCCTCAGCGGTGAAAAACTGTAGTCCTGCGGATGTTATGGCCCTTAGGTTTGGAACTGTTGCGTATAGAGACGGGCATAATAGCGACCCTCGGCTAATAACTCCGCATGGGTTCCGGACTCAACAATTTGCCCCTGTTGCAGCACCAAAATCCGATCGGCCCGTCGCACCGTTGCCAAGCGGTGGGCAATGATAAACACCGTGCGATCGCGCATCAACCGTTCCAGCGCCTCCTGTACTAATGCCTCCGACTCCGAATCCAACGCTGATGTGGCCTCATCCAGGATTAAAATCCGGGGATTAAGCAACACCGCCCGCGCGATCGCCACCCGTTGCCGTTGGCCCCCCGACAAATTAATCCCCCGTTCCCCCACCCAGGTTTGATAGCCATCGGGAAACTGGCTAATAAACTGGTGCGCATTGGCAATCCGGGCCGCATATTGCACGGCCTCCAGATCAAAACTCGCCTGACCAAACGCGATATTTTGGGCGATCGTGCCCGAAAACAACATCGTTTCCTGGGGAACAATCCCAATTTGCTGACGCAGGCTCGCCAGACTCACCGTGCGAATATCAATGCTATCAATGAGAATTTGGCCTTCCTGCGGATCATAAAAGCGGGGCAACAGATTCACCAACGTTGTCTTCCCCGCCCCCGTTGCCCCTACCAGCGCAATCATCTCACCCGGTAGCGCCAGCAAACTCAGGTTGTGCAGGACCGGTACCCCCCCCTGACCTTGACGCGGGTTGACCCGATCCGTATCGAGCGCCGTCAAGCCTTTGGCACCATAGGCAAAGCTTACATTGCGGTATTCCACCTTCCCCGTAATCGCGGGTAAGGCGGGTGCATTGGGCACTTCAATCACCGTCGGTTGCGCCGCAAATAGCTCAAAAATGCGATCGACCGATGCCTCGCTTTGCTTAAACTCGTTGTAATTCTGAGTCACCAAGGAAATCGGATCAATCAACAACGCCGCCGCCGTCACATAGCTGAGGAAGCCATCCACACTCAGGTTCCCTTGGGCAATCTGCCAGCCCCCCACCAGCAACAGGAACAGGGCACTCAGGGCCTCGAGGAAGCCAATAATTGGAATCTGGATCGCCTTCAGCCGTTCTGCCCGGTACTTGGCCCGCCGACTGCGATCGGCCTCAACGCTAAACCGCTGGATTTCGTAGTCCTCCGCTGCAAAGGCTTTGACCAAGCGCACTCCACTGAACACCTCCGTCAGCAGATTGGCCAGGTTGGACACGCGATTCTGGCTCACCCGCGAAAAGCCCCGCAACCGCTCCCCAAACCAACCGATCAATACCCCCATCACCGGAGCCACAATCAATGTCGCCAGAGTTAATTGCCAGTTGAGGTAGATCATGTAGATCGGGATCGTTATCAACTGGACCACACAGGGAATAAATTGGTGTAGCAGTTTATTAACCACCTCGCCAATGCGATCGATATCCTCGGTTAATCGATAGGCTAGGTCTCCGGTGGGAGCCGATTCAAAGTAGTCAAAATCCAGGCGATGGAGATGACGATACACCTGCTTGCGCAAGTCTAGGGCAACCCGAAGTGCCGCCTTGGCCATGAAAATATCCTGGCCGGTTTGGAAAATTCCCCGCACAAGGAAGACAATCGCCGCCATCCCCGCCAACCGAGCAACCCCAGCCACATTTCCCTGGCCAAAGGGACTTGCCAACTGCCCTGCGAGGTAAATCAGCAACAGCGTCGCCAGGACATAGCCACCAATGCAGACCAGCCCAACCAAAATTGGTCGCCACTGGGGTCCTACATAGGGCCGGAGTTGCCAATAGTTAGTGCGATCGCCCAAAGATATTGTCCCAAGCGCGTGGTACCCAGTCATCGCAGACCGACACGATCAAACGTATGCCTATGCTACCGCTCCTTCTGGCCGAAAGGGGAAAGGGTAGGCAGGTAGGCTATTCATGGATTGTCCCGTCTGGCATCATGGCCCCGGTCAGAATGGCATCCCGGATCGTCAGCCGCCCCATATCGGCGTTCAGCAAATTTGCCTTGGTTAGATCCGCCCGCGTCAGGTTGGCCCAATGCAAATTTACCCGATAGAAATTGGCCTCTACCAGCAGGGCATTTTGCAGCGATGCCCAACTGAGATTGGCCCCGCGTAACTTGGCATAACTGAGATCGGCCTTGGGTAAACTCGCATTGACCAAATTGGCATGGCTGAGATCCGCCCCGCGCAAATTGGCATCCTGTAAGTTCACCCCCGTCAAAATCGCATTGGTCAGGTTCGCCTTTTGCAAATTACAGCCCGTCATCAGGGCATTGGTCAGGTTGGCATTGGTTAAGTTAGCGCGGGCAAAACTCACTTCCACCAGCTTGGCCCGATTCAGGACCGCATCCGTCAGGTCAGCATCATCGAAGTTTGCCCCACTAAAATTTGACTCACCCAAATTGGCATTCCGTAGATTGGCCCGGTGTAAGTTCGCTTCACTGGAGATCACGCCACGTAACCCAGCCCCCTGGAGATTGGCTTCAATCAGGTTGGCACTAATCAAATTAGCGGTGATCAGGATCGCCGCGCTGAGATTGGCCCCGCCTAGCATGGCTCCACTGAGGTTAGCCTCGCGCAAAATGGCATTACTGAGATTGACCCGACTCAGATCCGCATCGGTTAGGATCGCCCCACGAAAGCTGGCATCGCGCAAATCAGCACCCGCCAACCGAATTCCATGTAGTTTTTGGTTGCGAAAGTCCCGTTCGCCGTCGGCATAGCGATCAAGCAGTTCAGCAGCATTCATGGGCATTGTTATCCTGTTGTCGTAGCCATGCTTGTCGTCTCCAGCAACATTGAGCGATCGTGGATAGATCGGTTACGGACTCTCAGCAGGCATGGTTAAAGATAACAGATCTCCCCTAGTCAACGAAGGTTATTCAATCGGCTGCTCAATATTCCGCAATATTGCTGTCCCAAAAGTTGCTGTCCCCAAATGGGGATAACAGGAGAGCACCAAGGAATAGGCAGATTCAACCGGTCCAGATTCAATAGGCCAGAACGGAGCACGCGGACCCTCACCAAGCAACTGTCACCCAGAGACGCACCAGGCTATTCTAAGGACTATAGACGATCGCGGTCGCAAGCCATGTGACAGATTCATGCGGAATCGAATTCATGCGGAATCGAAGGGGCCGCCGCCGGTCGTTTTGGGGTCGTCGCCATCTCTGGGGTCCCCGCCCTGGGGCAGCGGTGAAGGCCAAGGTGGAGACACAGAAGTGTTGAATCCAGATATAAAACTTTACATTTTAGGGTGCGAGAGTCA
>JBBILC010000014.1:0-52936 GCA_037445115.1 Coleofasciculaceae cyanobacterium bin_20 | reverse complement strand
GATTAGTGTGTCTATTTTTAGAAAATAAAATCTTAAGATTCAACACTTCTGCGTAGGCCCAATCGCGCAGGCTGATGAGATCGCGATCGTGGGGGATGGCTTCACGGGCGGCCTGGAGGGTGGCATGGAGGTTTTGGGCCGCCAGTCGCAGGGGAAAAATCGCTTCCAGTAACCGAAAATAATCCTCGGCGTCTGTGGCTTTCGCATAATCTTGCTCAAATTTCTCGACGGCGGTACTGTACTCCTGAAGGTGCCTGGTCAGGGTGTCAATGCCAACACCGCCACTGCTGTGTTCCCAGGAGCCACTGGGTTTGCGCCAGAAAAAGACGGGTTGGCGATCGCGATCGTTCAGTTGGGGTACCCGATGCAGGACTAACAGCAGGTGGTCATCAGCCGTCATGGCCCGCTGTTTACCGGCGGTGTTCAAGCCAAAACGGTTCGTGATGTTGGTGGGCAGTTTCCAAGAAGCAGGTGGTTTCATATCTGATGAATGACTAGGGGCTGGCCAAGCGGTAGGCCATAACATGGGTCGGGCGTTAAATTTGGTCGCGAGCGGGGGCAAACTCAGGACGATCGCGTTACCCTAGTCCTAGTATGACAAGGCTTTCAGCTCTAGGAACACCCCCCGCGATCGTGACCAGAAGGCCAAACAAAAAATTAGTCCAAATTTAGTCCAAAATAAATTTTCTTGCCTTGAAATGCTTTTTAGATAATGAATATACAACTTGGGTGCCCTGCGTGCCCCGCAGGGCACCCAGAGAATCGGGGCCAAAGTGACCGGATTTTCCAGGCTGGGAGAGAGGGGCGATCGGCGCTTGGGCCAAGATGGGGATGAGGCAATCCAGCGGCGATCGTGGGGGGCAAAGTCAGATGATGTCAGCAGTGAGACAACGGGCGATCGTCGTCACCAACAATCGCAGACATTTTGAAAATATCCCCCGCCTTCAGATCGAAAATTGGCTCATCCTACAGGGGATAGCTGCCATCCGGAACTAGGACCAACATCACTGTATCTCTGAATAACTTGAAATTGATACAGCACTTCCATATTTAGTGAGGTACAGACAAGGGGCTTAAGCCCCTTGTTTACAAGGCTTGACAGGACTTCATTAGAGAGAGAACGGCTGTAAGTACAGTTTAATAACGCGGATCAATATTGGGATTTCTTGCCAGATTTTAAGCCCTATCCGGTTGCCGATCGTCTCAATTATTACATCAGTTAGCCTAGCGATTCCCCCTAAACTTGATTTGTTCCCAAGCACTGGATAGATAACTTCCCCCCCGGAACTCCACATTTCAGCCATACAGTCAAACCAGGAGTCCTAACCTCATGATAGATATCCGACTCACGATCGACCCTGATGCCTTCACCGGGACCAACGATGCGGAAAAAATCTTTGCCTTCCGGGCAAATGACACCATCAACGGCAGCGGGGGGGATGATTTTATCTACGGCGGCAAAGGCGATGACTCCCTGGTCGGCGGGGCTGGCAACGATACCCTACGTGGCGATCTTGACAACGATACCGTCCTGGGCGGCGATGGTAACGATCAACTCTTTGGAGGCCGGGGCAACGACCTGCTCATTGGCGGCAATGGCAACGATACCCTTTCCGGCGATCGCGGCAACGATACCCTTTCCGGTGGGGCCGGGGCCGACACCTTCGTGATCAGTGGCCTTGACGGCATTGACATCGTCACCGACTTCAATCCAGGGGAAGATACCCTGGCGATCCAGGATAATCGTCCCGTCAATCTCAAGCCCGGTTTGGGGCCAGAAGCCGGGAATACCTTGATCTTTGATGCCGTAACGGGTGCCTTGATGGGCAAATTACTCAACGTAACCAATGTGCCCGGATCAACCCTGGATCTAACAGGCCGGGTCAGTGCCCAATCAACCAACGCCGCTGGCAACATTGACGGCCCCATCGCCGCGACCCTACAACCCCCCAGTAGCAATAACGCATCCTGGGATAGCTTTAACACGATCGACCCAGCCGCCAAACTTGACCCTTACTTTGGGTGGGATGCCGTTGAAAATAGCTTCGAGTTTGATCTCGTCAATGGAGTTCCCAAGGCAACATTGACGATCGTTGCCCCCGATCGCGACGAGCAAATTGAACTCCGGCTGAACTTGGGTACCCTAGACACACAAATGCAGGCACTCAACTACGGCTTTGCCGCCGATCTCTATGAGATCTCAGCCCCCTTTCCTACTAGTGTTCAGGTCTCCCTCATGCCTGGGGGCACCCCTGCCACCGTCGTCAGCCTCTTAATTTAAATTTAACGAATGAGGGGTTCGATGCCCCGAAAGAGGATGCCACGTAGCCCCTGGAGCAGCGCGAAAAAATCTGCCACCATAGAGGCAAGCTGGTTGTCCGCCCAATCCTGTCTCCTCCCCTAGGCGACACAACCTCTGGGTAATGATTGTTTACCTCCAGTGCCTTAACCATGCTGCTATACCGCTCCCTTGGACTACTGCTCACCTGCCTCTGCTTATCTGCCTGTCGCGGTGACCAGGCAACAGGCGACACTTCCGCCCAAAATCTGTCCTATTCGAGTCACGCACCCGCCACCCATACCAACCCCTATGGGCGTCAGAAACAGGTGCTTGCTCGCCAGGGTGCATCTACCCATGTCAACGGGGGGCACGGGGCACTTGGGGCCGAATCGGGACCGGAAGTGAGCACCTTACCCCGTGGGGTTGCAGGCACCACCCATTTACTTTTGAAACCCGCAGGTCCCCCCCATCGGGATAATTCCAAGGATACCTTTAGAACCCGTGTTCGGTGGACCCATTACGCCTACGATGACCCCATCGTTTACCCTGGCCAACCCGGACGAGCACACCTACACCTATTTTTAGGCAATGCGAGTGTGGATGCCTTGACGACCAAAGACAACATCCGTAGCCGCTGCCGCAGTGCCGCAGCCGGTGGGATCGCCAACTGTAGTGCCTATTGGATACCCGCGCTATTGGATGCCCAGGGCAACGTCGTTAACCCCCGGCCCATGAGTTTGATCTACTACAAAGCCGGGTATCAGGTCCAAAATCCCCAAGATTCAGTGGTACCGCCCCAGGGCCTCCAGATTGTGGCCGGAGATGCCAACGCCACCCCCGACCAACCGCAGGATCGCGATCGTTTCTTCTGGAACTGTGGTGGCAGCTCCTATGACGCCCGCACACTCCATATTCCGACCGACTGTGCCCCTGGTTCCACCCTCGCTTTGGAAGTCCGCTTCCCGGCCTGTTGGAACGGTCGCGATCTGACATCTCCTGATCATACAAGTCATGTTAGTTATGGGCACCAAGGGCGTTGCCCCAGTTCCCATCCCGTCGTGCTCCCCAACATTACCTTCAACATCATGTGGGATGTGGGACCTGCCGGTACCCAGGGTTGGCGGTTGGCCTCGGATAGCTATTCCATCACCCCACAAACCCCAGGCGGCTACTCCCTCCATGCCGATTGGATCATGGGTTGGGACCCCCAGATCGCTAAACGTTTTTTGCAGCACTGCAACCATGCCTTTAAGGACTGTGGGGTTGATAACCTAGGAGACGGAGAGGCCCTCGACTTCTCGTTCGCAGAACAAGGTTGAACCGGAAGCGAGGCTGAACCCAATTGCCCCACGATGCCCCCGGTCCAGGAAGTCAACCAGGAAGTCAACATGAATCAGGGTGACTCGCACGCCAACTCATCCTCATCCCCTACCGCCCCATCTGCCCCCCCGCGATCGTCCCCAGCCCCAGCCCGATCGCATCAACTCCGATCGCTGCTAACCCAGGTTCTGATGGCGAGCCAGGAGGCAATCACTGCCTTTACTGCCCTGCGCGATCCAGAAACCAGCGCGATCGTTGATTTCCGTTGCCTCGTCGTTAATCCCGCCGCCGCCGCAGTATTGGGCCAGTCCCAAGCTGCCCTAGCCGGGACCTTTCGGTTACGTCCATATCTAGCCTCGACGGCCCCGGACCTCTTCGCTACCCTCGTGCAAGTGGTCGAAACCGGCCTATCCTTCCATCAAGTAGTAGCTTGGCCCAGGGGCGATCGTCCAGCCTCTCCCCAGGGCGCACCCGATCCCCCCCCAACCCTACCCCCAACCATCCTTTGTCACCTCACCGCAATGAAATGGGGAGATGGTCTTACCCTCATCCTGCGCCTCCCCACCGATCCCCCCCTGGCCACCAAACTGACCCAACGGGAAACCGAGTTACAAATCCTATTAGACAGCACCCAAGCCATCCCCTGGCAATTGGATTGGCCCAGCCAGCGCTTGACCGTGATCGGCCCCCAGATTGAAACCCTACTGGGCTTTCCCCAGGCTAGTTGGACCGATGTGAACACCTGGCTCAGCCGCATTCATCCCGACGATCGTGCCTGGGTAGAGAGTTATTACCTATCCCAGGCTGCCGCAGGCCGGGACTATACCCTGGAATATCGCTTTTTCACCCAAGACGGAGCCATTGTTTGGGTGCGCCATACGGTGAAGGGGGTGTGTCAGCACGACCACCCCCAAACCCTGATCGGGTTTCTATTCGACATCAGCGATCAGAAGCAAACCCAGGCCGAACTAGCCCAAGCCCAAGCAGCGGCTGAACAAGCCCAATCCGCCCTAGAGCAAATGAGCCAACAACTTCAGGATCTTGCCCATATCGATGACCTGACCCACCTGGCCAATCACCGTCGCTTTGATGATCGCCTCCAACGCGAATGGCAGCGTCTCGCCCGGGAACGCCACCCCCTCTCCCTGCTCCTGTGCGAACTGGATCACTTCCAAGCCTATAACGACGCCTACGGTCAACAGGCCAGCAATAACAGCCTGCTCCAAGTTGCCCAAGTCTTGAAAACTGTCGCCCGACGTCCCAGCGACGTAGTTGCCCGCTATCGCGACGAAACCTTTGCGATTCTGTTACCAGGTACCCACCAGGAGGGTGCCCTTTATGTCGCGGCTCGGATACAGGAAAAGTTAGCCAGTTTGCCCATTATCCACAACCTGTCCCCCACCCGTCCCCATCTAACCCTCAGCATTGGCATCGCCCAACTGCTCCCAACCTTAGAGCGATCGCCCGAAATCTTAGTGTCGATCGCCGATGCGGCCCTGAGTCGGGCCAAACGGGAGGGCCGCAATGCGATTGTCTACGAATCTATCCCCGATTGAAGGAACGTAACTCCAGAAAGCCTTAACAAAACAACCATTTACGCCTCCCTACAATAGAAAATAACCCTTAATTTCTTTGTGCCTCTTTAGGCCCTTCGTGCCTTCGTGGTTAACAGACCCGCCTACTGAAACAGTAGATCATCCCCATGAGTACATTCCTATTCGCAACAATCACCGCCCTGCTATTCTTCCTTGGCTCCGGCCTCAAGCTCGATCGGGAATACGAACGGGGCGTCATTTTCCGCCTGGGTCGCGTGAAGGGCGTCATGGGACCGGGATTGTATTGGGTGATCCCGATCGTCGATCAAAAAATGCAAGTCGATATTCGCACCAAAACCGTCGATATTGCCCCCCAGGAAGCCGTCACTGCCGATAGCGTTACCATCAAAGTCAACGCCGTACTTTACTATCGCATTCTTGATCCATCCAAGGCGATTAACAAGGTCGAAAGCTATCAGCAAGCCGTGTACCAAACCGCACTCACCACCCTGCGCAACGTCGTCGGTCAAAATGCCCTGGATGACATTCTGCAAAACCGGGACAAAATCAATAACCGCGTCCAGGATATCGTCGATGAAATCACCGAACCCTGGGGTGTCGTCATTGAGCGCGTGGAAATGAAAGACGTGGAAATCCCCCCCAATATGCAACGGGCAATGGCGAAAGAAGCCGAGGCTATGCGAGAACGACGGGCACGCCTCATCAAAGCTTCAGCGGAACAGGAAGCCTCAGTCAAATTAGCAGAAGCCTCACGGGTGATTGTGGAAAATCCAGCGGCATTGGAACTGCGACGGCTGCAAATGCTCACGGAAATTGGGGCTGAGAATAACACAACTACCCTGCTCATGTTGCCATCAGACTTTATGCTCCTAGCGAAACAATGGACTGAAGCCCTTAGCAAGAACCAAGCAGCCACGCCACCGCCTCCCCCGCCATTTGAACCAGAAGTAGTTTTCCGGTCATCCGCCCCAACAGAAAATGCCTAGCGTCAATTAGCGCTTAAATGGGTACTTAAATTGGCATTTAAAGAGGGCTTCCGGTAAACTTTGATCGCAGCACGAAACCTTAGGAGATCCAGCATTAGGAGATCCATCGGTGTATCGCGTTCCCTGTTGCCTAACCAAACGCCCATGCCAGCCCGGTTACAAATTAAACCAGAGGACTGCTCGCCCCTAGGCCAAGCGATTCTGCACTACCTGGAAGAGCAGGGCATCAGCATGAACCATCTGGCGGAACTGGCGGGGATTCCCCAACCGCGTCTGCGGGGGGCGTGTTTTAAGGGCACCTGTCCCATGCCGGAAACCCTGCGCAAGCTGGCTAAGGTGATGGGCAAACACCATCTGGAACTGTACACCCTAGCCTATGAGGGGCGCATCGAAAAGCTGCCAACGGATGCAGAAGAAATTTCCGTGGATGCCCTGATGCGTGAGTTGCTGGAAACGGCACGCGAATTGGGGTTAAGGGTACCCTCCGCCCGACCCTCCAAGGCTAAGATCCGGCTGGCATTGCTGGAGTTAGGCTTCCAGCCGCAGCCAAACCCCTCCAGTGTCACCCAGTTAACCAACACGTCCCTGGCAGATCCGGATACACCAGCAGAGATGCGACGCGAACGTAAACTTGAGCAAGGTTAGATCCCTCCATGCCTGTGCCCCCACCGATAGATATATCCCGATCGTCCCCTTGGCGGCCCGAACTACTGGCTCCGGCGAAAAATCTCGAACGGTTACAGGTGGCGATCGCCTATGGGGCGGATGCAGTGTATGTGGGTGGGCCTCGCTATGGCTTGCGGGCGCGGGCGGATAATTTCAGCGATCGCGATCTGCAAGCCGGGGTGGCCTTTGCCCGTGAACACGGTGCCCAGGTTTATGTCACCCTGAATGCTTTTCCCCACGATGAGGATCTGGCGGGATTGGCGGACTATGGTCGCTTTTTGGCGGGGATTGGGGTGAAGGCGGCGATCGTGTCTGACCTGGGGGTGATCCGGACCCTACGGCGGGCCTGTCCCGATCTCGATATTCACCTGTCTACCCAGGCATCGTGCTTAAATACGGCGGCAGCGCGACTGTGGCAACGAGCGGGGGTGAAGCGCATCATTGCCGGACGGGAGTTGAGCATCGCGGCGGCGGGCACTCTCCAGCAACAGGCCGCGATCGACGTGGAGCTATTCATCCACGGGGCCATGTGTATGGCCTATTCCGGTCACTGCACAATTTCCAACTTTACGGCAGGGCGCGACTCGAACCGGGGCGGCTGTATCCAATCCTGCCGGGTGCCCTATTTCGTAACTCCAGATGCCATGACTTCGGAGATGCAGCCCACGCCCACCCTGGCGACCTTTATGTCCTCTAAGGATCTCTGGGGGATTGGGTTAATCGGCAGCTTTTTTGAACACCGGATTGCCTCCCTGAAGATTGAGGGGCGGATGAAGTCGGCGTTTTATGTGGCGATGACGGTCAAAGCCTATCGACAGGCGATCGCTGCCTATGCGGCAGGCCAGTGGACACCGGAATTCCAGGCCCAATTAGCGGCGGATCTGCGCTCGATCCCCCATCGCGAGTACTTCACGGGTTCGCTTGCCACACCAGCGGGTCCCGACTCGGTGTTTGGGCAATTGGGGGGGATCAATACGGGGGAAGCGACCTATGTCGGGGTTGTGATCGAGACCACGCCTGATTGGGTGGTCCTCCGGTTAGCGGAACCTTTACGGGTCGGGGATGAAATTGAGATTATCCCGTTCCAGGGTCCTCCGATTGCCTGGTCAGTGACCCACCTCTTGTCGGTCCTGGGGGAACCGCGATCGGCCATGCGGCAGGATGGGGTCGTGTGTTTGCCGAAGGCGGGTTGTGCGGGTCCCCTAGACGCGATCGCCCGCTATAACGTGGTGCGGTTCAGGACACCAGGCTGGTTTCCAGGCGACGACAAGCCTGAAGTCCCAGTTCCGGTTTCTCCCGATAGGCGGCTTCCGGCACCCAAACGCTAATGGCTTGCTGGGCGTCTACATAGTAGAGATATTCCACCGTGGGATCGTAGTTGATGCTAATCCGCAGGTTGGAAAAATCGTCTTCACAAAACTCAAACCCAAAGCGGACGGTAATTTGGGCCAGCAGGCATTCTGGGGTATACAGGTACTCGCCGAGGGTTTCTCGCTCTTGGGTGAACTGCTCGACAAAGGGCTGCAAGATGGGGAGGATGCGATCGGGTCCCCCGTTGCGACAGGCATAGATAATGGCAGGATTTCCCTCAACGATAATGTGGCACGGGATAGGCATGCCGCTGTCACTCCTGATAGGTCATTAAAAGCCAATGGTTTCGCGATCGCCCACGGCCAGGACAATTCCACAGCTAGGGCAATCAGATCCAGCTTAGCGGATAAATCCCGGTGCCACCTGGGTATTCTCAGGATATCAGCGGAGAGTTGGGAATGGGTGACGGCACTTGCCAAGGAGGAACTATGCGAGGTAATGGGCGAGGTAAGGGGATGGTGCTAATCGGTGCCCTGTTGGGCTTGGGCTTGGGGGCTTGGGGCGGTATTCCCCGCGTCATGGGTCAGGAACAGGCAGATTGTTTTATGGTGGATGCCCAAGGCAATACGATCTCCCTGGGAAGTCTCTGTGGAACGGGAACAGCCCCCCCGGCTGGCATACCGCGATCGCGGAGTACCTCCCCTGTAGATTCCCGCAGTAACCCGATGGCTCCGAATCCAGCCGCAACGGGAACGGCTCCCCTCTCGCTGGCGAACCAATGCCAACAGTTGCAAGGGACGATCGAGCGGCAAATCACGGCGTTACGCAATTTTCAACCGCAACCGGGGGCAGAGGGCCTGGGCTTGGGGGGGCTAATCCCGTTGATCCAGTCATCGAGCCAGGAGTTGCAGGCGTTGCCGTTGCAGGATGCCAATTTACAACAATGGCGATCGCGCCTTGTCCAGCAATATCAGCGGGGCAGTGAAATGCTCCAGGCGTTTCTGGGGGAGGGGGGCCTGGAACAGATGATGACCAAGCTGCTTGAAAGTTTGGGCAGTGCGATGGTGGAGATGGTGGAGGGGATGGCCCGGAGTATGGGCGCTCAGGTGCCGCCGGAAATGCGCCAGGAGATGACCCGCAAGCTTGATCCCAGTCAGGGCCAATGGCAGTCCAGTTCAGGTCGTGTTTCGGCGGGGGAATCGTCGGTTTCGATTTCGCGGCAGGAGACGCTCGACCCGGAAACCCAGGCGATCCTGGATCAGATCGATGCCTACTGTCGTCGGTAAGAAGTCGGTGAGACGACTAAAGTCGTCACTACAAGCTGATCCCAAACTTAGGATTAATGCCTACTGTCGGCGGTGAGACGACTAAAGTCGTTACTACAAGCTGATCCCAAACTCAGATTCATCTGAAAAAATCCCTGATGCGGTGGGATCTGGGGGGGGAGATTGGCTAAGATTGAAGGTGAAGTTATGTCAAGGCCGGGGTTCACTGTGTGTTCCGGGCGGCTTTGTGTTGATTCCTCTAGTTTTGGTGTTACCGAGTTACCCATGCCTGTTGAAGTTGCGGTTGAGAAAAAGAAGTTAGCGAAGCCCCCGCTTGATATCCATACTTTGGGCGATCGCGTGTTGCGCCAGAGTGCGAAGCGGGTGACGAAGGTGGATGATGAGATCCGCCGGTTAGTGCGGGAAATGCTGCAAACGATGTATAGCGCCAATGGGATTGGTCTGGCGGCTCCCCAGGTGGCGGTGCAGAAGCAAATTATTGTGATTGATACTGACCCGGAAAATGCGGCGAATCAGCCGGTGGTGTTGATCAATCCGACGATTAAGCAGTATGGGAAGCAACTCTCGGTGTTTGAGGAGGGGTGTCTCAGCATTCCGGATGTGTATTTGAATGTGCAGCGCCCCTCGGCGATCGTGGTGTCCTATAAGGATGAGTATGGCCGTCCGCAAACGCTGCCGACGGATGGGTTGTTGGCCCGTGTGATTCAGCATGAGATGGATCACTTGCATGGGGTCCTGTTTGTCGATCGCGTGGAAAATGCACTGCAACTCAACCAGGAACTCACGAAGCACGGGTTTTCGGCCCAGGATGTCCGCCCGGTCGATCGCTAATCCACAATGGAGCGGGCCAGATGCACGGTGACGCGGTATTCCTAGGGGGGCGATTGGGCCTGGGGAATGGCGGGGGTAGGCGCGATCGCCATAATTCGTAATATTGACCTGACCGATTTTCGGCGTTTTGGGGCACACTAGACTCTAGTAATCTGCCCCGTTCTAGCTTCCGAATCCCATGTCCGATACGGTCATCCGTGTGGAAAATCTAGGTAAGCGGTACTTGCTCAAACACCAACAGCAAGGACGATCGCGCTACGTGGCCCTACGGGATGTGATCGCTGATGGGGTTAAGGCGATCGGGCAACAAATATTACATCCAAAACAGCACAAGCCATCCCGAACTCGCGAGGAGTTTTGGGCACTTAAGGATGTTTCTTTTGAGGTAAAACGCGGTGAAGTTGTCGGTATTATCGGTCGTAATGGTGCCGGAAAATCAACACTCTTAAAACTTTTGAGTCGTATTACTGAACCCACGACAGGCCGTATTTCAATCAAGGGACGGGTTGGAAGTTTGTTGGAGGTTGGTACTGGTTTTCATCCTGAATTGACAGGAAGAGAAAACATCTACCTAAATGGTGCCATTCTAGGGATGACTAAGGCCGAAATTCGCCGTAAGTTCGATGAAATTGTTGACTTTGCTGAAGTTGAAAAATTTCTGGATACTCCTGTTAAACACTATTCGTCAGGGATGTATGTCCGTCTAGCTTTCTCTGTCGCTGCTTATCTAGAACCAGACGTTTTAGTTGTAGATGAAGTGCTAGCTGTTGGGGACACGGCATTTCAGAAAAAGTGCTTAGGTAAGATGCAAGACTTTTCAAGAAAAGAATCTCGTACAGTCTTTCTTGTAAGTCATAATATGGCATCAATATTATCTCTTTGTAACAGAGCTTTTTTGCTAGATAGTGGATGTATCCTTGAAACAGGAGAAGTTTCTGATGTTGTTGATAAATATGCAAAAATAGCAATTTCCCAAGAAATAATTTCTCTAGAGAAAAGACACGATCGTAGTGGTGATGGCTCCACGAGATTTGTAAACATAAGTGTAAGAAGTACCGAAGCTAGTGGAATCATTCGTTGCAATAGTACAGTTGAGATCATTTTAAGTTATCGTGGCAACGATCGCCTTAAAAATGTTAGTTTTGCGATTGGCATCTATGATTATTCCAATGCTGAAATTTACTTAATTGACAGCGACCTTAAAAGTCAACTTCCTGAAATATTGCCAGCGGAAGGCAAGATTAAATGTATTCTAGGACCTATCAATCTAACTCCAGGAGAATGCTATATTAATATAGCCATTATTACAGGTGGAATTATTGGTGGTGCACTCATCGATTACGTTCAGCATGCAACTACATTTACTGTAGAAGCTAGTGACTTCTATGGCTCAGGGAAACTGCCCCCCAGAAATTGGTCACTCTGTTTAGTTCCACATGATTGGTATGCGGCATAAAATTTCTAATTGAAACAAAAATATGAAGTTAAGGTAGTATGTCAATGAAGCCGACTCAGTATTGGGGAAAAGACTATTATGTTGGTAAGATTGCAGAAGAGTATTTGCAATCAAGGACTCATGAGAAGGCTTGGTCTATTGAGGAAAAGATTGTCGAGGAATGGATTCAAACGATTCCGCAAGGTGAGTCTGTCTTAGATATCCCTGTTGGAACTGGTCGATTTTTGAGCACCTATCTTAAGGCTAGACTGAAGATTTATGGGGTTGATATTTCATTAGATATGTTAAATGAAGCACAAAAAGTATTGACAGAGGATCAGAATCATGACATGTGTGTTCTTCTGCAAGGAGATATAGAAGAACTACCTTTTGCTAATGGAGCAATTGATCGAGCTAGTTGTATACGACTTTTTCATTTACTACCTCCTTCAGTTATAGAAAACGCAATTTTCGAGCTATCTCGTGTTGTCTCTAAAGAGATTATTATTCAAGTTTTCAGTGTTTATGAACCTTCCTTTGCTGGCGTAATAGAACGAACAAGGTTAGCACTTGTTTCCCAACCAGTATTGATTTTCAAGTCTCTTAGTCTGGCGATCAAGTTAATCCTGAAAGATGTCTTCTCTAAAATGAATTTGATAAGTAGTAAAAACGTAAATCCTTCAAAGACTTTTCAGCACTCCGAAGCTCAACTATTAAGATTTTTCAAAAAAAACGACTTAGTTGTTTCAAATATAGTTACAGTAGATGATCGAGATATAAATTCCTATTGGATTTTATTCCCAACTCGCTTTTATTTTCTATCTAAAAGGAAAATTATTTAAAGGATTTCTCTAAATAATGTCTTGAAGAATTAGTCAATTTCTAGATGTGAAGGTGGCAAGAGTGAAAGATATAATGATATCTCAGATCAAAAAAACTATACATGGTTTTCGTTATTTGGAAGTACCAATCAATCGATGTGTTCACTTTTGTGGATTTAGATACGGTATAAATAGCTACAATCCCTACGAATCATATATAACAGACATTCAACAAGGTGTTTCTGTCAAGTTAGCTCGTCGGCATTTTATTGAATTTCTTAAATACTACCGTCCTCACGAATTTGGTGAAGCACTAGGGCTTACAAGTCTATCACAAAAATATCCGTTGTGGATTTATCCTTGGAATAAATGTTCACCAAAACAATTTACCCTGAAACGTTGTTGGGTTGATGATCCTAATGATTTACCAGATATTATGACGCATTTTTGCGAAAAAGGAATTCTTTCCTATCGTATTGATCAAGAATTCTTTTGGGGCGAAAGAGCACTTTATGTTATTTCTAACGAAGGATATATGCCTGATAAATATAGTTCCTATGTCAACATACTAGAGCTTCAGAAAAAAGATAAAACGTCTGTTTTTCTAGTTTTAGATGGCAACCATCGTGTTAGTGCAATGTCAGCACTAGGGTATCGTACAATAGAAGTTAAACAAAATCTCAATCATACTATTCTTGAGAAAGATAGCAATCAATGGTATGGAGTAAGAAAAGGTTTTTATAATCAAAAAGATGCACTTCTAATATTCAATGCCTATTTTGAAGGTAATAGTAACTATAGAATAGCAATAAAGCCAGCTGAAGTTATTGCTCCTGCTAGTTGGTTCTCATTGTATTTCTAAGAAAACGATGTCTACTCAAAAGGATACAATTAATGATTTATTCCGTTAAAGAAATTATCAAAAAATTTTTGCCTCCTATTATTGTTAGCATATATCGAAGCCAAAGTAAATATGGTTTTTTCGGAGATTATTCTTCCTGGGAAATTGCCAAAAATGAAAGCACAGGATATGAAAGTGCAGTTATTTTGGAACGAGTAAAAAATTCTCTCATTAAAGTCAAAAACGGATCTGTCCCTTACGCAAGAGATGGGGTAGTTTTTGATGAACTCTTTTATCCTTTCCCGTTACTAACTGCTTTCCTTCAAATAGCGATCGAAAATGATAATAAACTAAACTTAATTGATTTTGGTGGATCTTTAGGGAATTCTTACTATCAATGTAGAAACAGTCTTTCCATGCTAGAAGACCTAACATGGAATATTGTTGAGCAAGAAAATTTTGTAAGATGTGGTAAGGAAAATTTTGAAAATAATCAGTTGAAATTTTTCTATGACATAGAATCATGCGTTGCAGTAGAGCAACCGAACAGCATATTTATGTCTGGAGTTATTCAATGTTTAGAGTCTCCCTATGATTTTTTACAAGAAGTTTTTGATTATAGTTTTAAGTATATAATTCTAGACCGTGTACCTTTTACTAAACAAGGAGGAGATCGACTAACCGTTCAAAAAGTTCCGCCTGAGATTTATTCTGCTAGTTATCCGGCATGGTTTTTTGACTTTAATAAGTTTCTTAGCCTTTTTGCAGAAAAATATGATCTTGTGTTTGAGTTTGATTCTTTTGATAAGGTTAATCTACCCTCTTACTTTAAAGGATTCTTTTTCAGGAAAAAGATTTAATTATGCTAGTGAAAAGCCTAAGAAAACATATTCATAAAGAACAGTTTCAACCTAGTTTTATAGGGATTTTTATTAATCCCTTCTATTTTGCACGTAAAGGATTGTATATACATATACATTCACTTGCTCATTTAATAAATGGTAAAATTCTAGATGTAGGATGTGGTCAAAAACCATACGAATATCTTTTTAATGCAACAAATTATGTAGGACTAGAAATAGATACTCCAGAGAATCATCTCTACAAAAAAGCTGATTATTTTTATGATGGCCAAACTTTTCCTTTCCCTGACTGTTCATTTGATGGCATTATTTGTAATCAAGTTCTTGAACATGTCTTTACCCCCGATACTTTTCTCCTTGAGGTAAATCGGGTTCTTAAGGGTGAGGGTGTTTTTTTGCTGACTGTTCCCTTTATTTGGGATGAACATGAACAGCCTTATGATTATGCTAGGTATTCATCTTTTGGTCTTCGATATCTTCTAGAAAAACATGGTTTTGAAATCTTAGAAAATCGCAAAAGTATGGCAGATATACGTGCAATTTTTCAATTGATTGCTGGCTTTATTTATAAAAAAACACTCACAAAAAGTAATACAATAAATCTATTGATTACGATAATCTTAATATCGCCATTTAATATTTTGGGTGAATTTGCTTCTTGGCTGTTACCCCAAAATGATGATCTTTACTTGGATAATGTTATACTTGCAAAGAAAGTAGCATAACTATGCTTACAGAACTTCAACTAAAAAATCAAATTTTAAACAAGAAGATTCTCATCACCGGAGGGGTTGGTTTTATTGGCTCTTCTCTAGCTCGACGATTGGTTGAGTTACAAGCTAAGGTCACGATCGTAGACAGCATTATTCCACAATATGGCGGTAACCTCTTCAATATTGAAGATATTAAGGATCGAGTTAGAGTCAACATCACTGATGTTCGTGATCCCTACGCAATGGCATATCTGATTCAAGATCAAGACTACTTGTTTAATTTGGCTGGGCAAACCAGCCACTTAGATTCGATGAAAGATCCGCAAACAGATTTAGCCATTAATGCCTCAGCCCAGCTATCCATCCTAGAAGCCTGTCGTCATTATAATCCTGGCATAAAGATCGTTTTTGCTAGTACCCGCCAGCTTTATGGCAAGCCTGATTACCTACCCGTTGATGAACAGCATCCTACACGCCCAGTAGATGTGAATGGCATCAATAAATTAGCAGGTGAATGGTATCACCTACTCTATAACAACGTTTATAAAATCCGTGCCTGTGCCTTGCGATTAACCAATACCTATGGCCCAGGTATGCGGGTCAAAGATGCACGACAAACCTTTCTGGGTATCTGGATTCGCAATTTGATTGAAGGCAAACCTATCCTAGTTTATGGGGATGGTACCCAACTACGTGACTTTAACTATGTTGATGATGTTGTTTCAGCCTTGCTATTAGCAGCAATCTATCCAGCAGCTAATGGAGAAGTCTTCAATTTAGGTAGCCGTGAGTATATTAATCTTAAAGATTTGGCACAAATGATGGTTGATCTATATCCTGCTGGGCAATATGAGATTGTGCCATTCCCAGGCGAACTAAAGGCGATCGACATCGGTGACTACTACAGCGACTACACAAAAGCTGAAACCATTCTGGGATGGTCACCCCAAATTTCACTGCGGGAGGGTTTACAGCGTAGTCTAAGTTTCTATGCTGAGCATTATGCCCATTACTGGTAAACTCCAATGATTTTGATGAATGATTTTCAGGCTGAACCAGAAGCCCTTATCCAGCAAGAGTTAGCTGCAATGGAACGAGTACTACGCTCAGGCTGGTATGTTTTAGGACAAGAGGTACAACAGTTTGAAAGTAGTTGGGCTGTCTGTTGTGGTGTTCAGTTTGGGGTAGGTGTCGGTAATGGGATGGATGCCCTAGAAATTGGGTTACGATCGCTTGGTATTGGCGGTGGCGACGAAGTAATAACCACACCCATGACCGCCTTTGCAACCCTGCTAGCGATCATCCGGGCTGGTGCAACCCCCGTCCTAGCCGATATTGATCCAGAGACAGCCTTACTATCCCTAGCTAGTGTAGAACGATGTCTGTCTCCCAAAACTAAAGCCGTTTTGCTAGTACACCTCTATGGCCAAGTGCGTTATATGGAACAATGGCTAGCCTTGTGTAATGCTGCGGGAATTCACCTACTGGAAGACTGTGCGCAAGCACACCTAGCACAGTGGCAAGAGAAAATAGCTGGAAGCTGGGGGAGTTGGGGAGCTTATAGTTTCTATCCAACCAAAAATTTAGGTGCGATTGGGGATGCAGGAATGCTAGTCACTGAGCAGGTCACGATCGCTCAAAAAGCCCAAGTATTGCGTAACTACGGTCAAAGTGAACGCTATCACCATCCAGAAGTGGGTTTAAACAGTCGGCTAGACGAGCTACAAGCGGCATTACTACTGGCTCGTTTGCCCTGGCTAGAGTCATTTACAAATCGTCGTCAGCAGATTGCTCAAGCATACTTTTCCCATCTTAAACAAACGAAAATTCAACTGCTTTCACCTCCTGTCAGCACTGAAAATCATGTATATCATTTATTTGTTATTCGCTGCCAAGACCGCGATCACCTCTCTGAATACCTTAAAGAAAAAAACATCGCTAACCTCAGTCACTATCCGATCCCAATTCATCACCAACCTCCCTGTCGAGAGATTGACTGCGATCCCAATGGCTTACTGCAAGCAGAAAAGCACGCAACTGAATGTTTATCAATTCCCTGTCATCCACAAATGAGCGATCGTGATGTTGATTATATTATCGAGGTTTTAAATGGATTCTAAACAATTATCACAATTACCAGAACATTTTTGTACTTTATTCGATAGCTATTACTTACCGATCGGCATGAACCTCCATCAGTCCTTGATGGCTCATGCACAACCTTTCCATTTGTGGATTCTCTGTATGGACGAGGCGGTTGAGCAAGCACTGCTTAAACTTAATCTGCCCCAGGTAAGCTTAATCCCGCTGCATAAGATTGAAACTCCTGAACTGTTGGCTGTCAAGCCAACTCGTAGCCGAGGAGAATATTGTTGGACCTTGACGCCTTTTACTTTTCAGGCTGTCTTTAATCAGGACACTACTGTTGAAAGAGTAACCTATTTAGATGCAGATTTATTTTTCTTTGCTAATCCTGCAATTTTACTGAATGAATTCAGAAACGATCGACATGTACTGTTTACAGAACATGCCTATGCCCCGGAGTACGATCAATCAGCAACAAGTGGAAGGTTTTGTGTCCAATTTATGACTTTTCGTCGCACCTGTGAAGCAGCTAAAGTTATGCGATGGTGGCAAGAGCGATGTATTGAGTGGTGCTTTAATCGAATTGAAGATGGTAAATTTGGTGATCAGATGTATTTAGATCAATGGCCAACTTTATTTGAGCAGGAAGTGCAAATTATTCAAGCAGTTGATAAAACACTTGCACCGTGGAATGTTAACTATTTCCAGAAAAAGACAGGCAACATTAATCCTGTATTTTATCACTTTCATGGTTTTAAGTTAATTAGTAAAGAAGAAGTTCAGTTGTATCTTAAGTATTATATTGGCTCTCAAGAGAAGATTTTATATCAAAGCTATATACAAGCATTAAAAACTAATATTCAAGTACTAAAATGTATAAATATAGCCATAAATTATTTTCCATTGTCAAAACATATTGTAGATCGAATTTATCGTTGGAAATGGCTTCTTTTTCAAGAAGTTGAGTTTAGAAAAATTTAAGTGCTTATGTGTAATCATGTCTATTCATGAAAAGACTCATGCCTATATTATTATTCCAGTGTATAATCGCCAGAAAACGACTCTGGCTTGCCTAGAAAATTTGCAGCAGATAGGAAATCTCGATCGCTACTCAGTCGTTATCATTGACGACGGTTCAACCGATGGCACAAGCGAAGCCATTCAAACCCAATTCCCCCAGCTGAAAATACTCAAGGGAGATGGAAACCTGTGGTGGACAGGCGCAATCCGCATGGGTATGGACTATGCCATCCAGCAAGGAGCCGAGTATTTAATTTGGCTCAATGATGATTGTCGCGTCTCTCCGGGAACCTTAGCAGACCTAGTGCAGTTTTGCCAAGAACATCCCAGAGCGATCGCAGGCTGTCAAGGCTTTGAACAAGACCATCCCAATCAACTCTCCTTTGGCGGCAAACGTAAAACTTGGCAAGGCTTTCGGTTCATGACTGTCCCCCCTGGACAGGTTGTTCCTTGTGACCTCTTAAGTGGCAACCTCGTGTGTTTACCTGCTACTGTGGTAGATGCGATCGGCCTGCCGAACCCTGCTGAAACCCCCCACTATGGCGGTGACTCTATTTATTTACTGCGATCGCAACAAGCAGGGTTCTCCCTCTATGTAGACAGTCGCCATCCCGTCTTTAACCACTCCAGTGAACCTGCGCTGAATCCCCGTGATTGGATCATGGCCCCTGGCGATCCCTGGCAGATCTTTCGGCTAGCTCTAAACCCCTATTCTGGCCTGAGTTGGCAGCTATGGTTACGCTTAAACTGGGAAGCGTATTGGCTTTGGGGTATCGTAATGTTTGCCAAAAAATATTTATCGATGATTCCGATCACTCTCCTACGTTGTCTACCACTAAATCTGCGCAAACGTCTCTTCCCACATCGTGCCTAAAACTGTTCCCATGCCCTGCCAGTATCCTGAAATTAGTGTTGTTATCACCTGCTACCGTGAAGGTGAGCTACTCCGTGAAGCGATTGAGAGCATTCGGCAGCAAACGGGCCAACCTAGAGAGATTATTATTGTCAACGATGCTTCACCTGATGCGGTCACTAATCAGGTCTGTCATGAACTAGCAGCAGAACCAAACATTCGAGTGATTTGGCAAACGCAAAATGGAGGACCCTCGATCGCCCGCAATACGGGATTTGCTGCTGCTCAAGGTAGCATTCTTGTCCCCTTGGATGCCGATGATATCTTACCACCTGACGCCCTGAGCCATATCCAAAAAGCCTTTGTTCAACATCCAGAAGCTGGCTTTGTTTATGGCACCTATATCCGTCTGGATCAGCCTGGTCACGAAAAAGTAGTACCTGCGACTTCAATTTCTCTCGCCTCTATGTTACGTTCCCGTCGCTTTTCCCTGAGTAGTAATTGGACCTTGATTGGTACTGCTCCCCTGCGTAAATCCCTCTGGGAAGCTGTTGGTTATAGTGATCCTACCCTCGGAGTCGAAGATCTCCACGATTTAGAGTTTTGGTTGCGAGCGATGACTTTACCCTGTCAGTTTTATCCGATTACGGATGTCATCTATATTTGGCGTAAATATTTAGGTAGAAATAGTCGGAAGGTGACTCCATTATCCTGGTCACACATTGCTGAGAAACACTTTCAAACTTATCAACAAATAGGACTAGAATATCGTGCTTGGGAATTACGCTTACTAGCCAGTAAATGGACAGGTGATCGTCACGATCGACATGACTACTACCAAGCCCTATGGAAATGTATATGCAAAGGCCAGTTTCAATTTTCTACCTGGATTATTTTACTAACACCAGCCTCCATATTCCGACTACTTATCCACTGGGCCAAACGCTGGCGCTAAAAATAGTGGAAATGATGATCTATGACGGCGGGCTAATCGGTGACCTTGCTTGGAAACGCCACTCATCAGTCACGATGTTTTAGAATATGGATGAGCGATCGCTTCCCCCACCCTTCCATGCAGACACCAGCCACACTCCAGCAACGCCTTAGGGCCGCCTTTAACGACCAGCAGGCAACCCTCCTGGCTGAAGTTGTCACTGAAGCCTACGCCGAGCTAGTCAAAACCCATGACTTCAACGAACTGAAAGAAATTGTCCGGGATCTCGCCCAGGCCCAGGTCCGTACTGAACAGCGGCTTGACACCCTCACCGAACGGGTTGACACGCTCGCCCAGGCCCAGACCCGCACCGAACAACGACTGGATGAACTCGCCCAGGCTCAGGCCCACACCGAACAGCGGGTTGAAGAACTGGCTAGCGATCTGCGGACACTGACCGCCACTGTCCAAACCCTGGCCGAAACGGTGCAAACCTTGGCAGAGGGGCAACAAGATCTGCGCCAACAACTCGGTGGCCTAGCGATGACCGTGGGCTACGTGTTGGAAAACGAAGCCTATAAAGCCCTCCCCGCCTTACTGGAGCAAGACTATGGGCTAGTGGTCTCCACACCCTTAAAACGCGGGTATGTCCCCGATCGTCGTGGACGATCGCTGGAAGTCAACATTTTGGGAGAAGGCTCCCAAGACAATACCTTAGTCACCATTCTCGGAGAGAGTAAAGCCCAACTTTCGATCCCGGCAATCAAACGCTTTACTCGCACCCGTTTAGAGCCACTGCGCGATATTTTCCCTCACATCTTCCCGATTTTAATTACCCACATGGTCTCTAGCCCTGACGTTGAAACCTACGCTCAGGAGCAGGGGATTGCCTTGTACTATTCCTATCAGTTTTAGTCCCGGATTCTAGATGATGACTAAGTAGCGCGATCGCGCGATCGACCAGCCTCCATTGTTTGGGTATCAGCACTACTGAGATTGCGCGACTGTAACGTTTTTACAAAAAATTCCTCCAGCGTTGGACGAGCCAGGTTCATCGTCACAATTTGTGCATTCATGAGGCGTAGACTGGCCAGAAAGTCTTGGGGTTCACCCTGTAAATGCCCCTGCCAGTAACTATCCTGATAACTCAGATCCGGCACCCATTGTTTCAGCACCGTTGGATTCCCGTTGCGTCCCTTCACGGCATAAGTATCCGTC
This sequence comes from Coleofasciculaceae cyanobacterium bin_20, assembly GCA_037445115.1. Taxonomy (GTDB): domain Bacteria; phylum Cyanobacteriota; class Cyanobacteriia; order B231; family B231; genus Trichothermofontia. Next base: position 31,916 of record JBBILC010000014.1, on the reverse strand, counting down.
GTGCCCAAGAGTTCATCTAAAGACCCCACACAGATTAACTCCCCAGCGGCCAACACCGCCACCCGATCGCAGATTTGCTCCACATCCGACAAAATATGGCTATTGAAAAAAATCGTCTTCCCCTGCGTCTTGAGAGCCAAAATAATTTCGCGAATTTGCCGCCGCCCTAGGGGATCTAACCCTGACATCGGTTCATCTAGAAAAACCACCTCCGGATCATTGATCAGCGCTTGGGCGATGCCAATCCGTTGCAACATCCCCTTAGAATACTTCCGCATTTGGGTTTTCCGCGCCGTCTTCTGGGCCAGCCCCACCAGATCAAGCAGGGCCGGAATCCGTTGCCGCGCAACACTCGCCGGGATTTGGAACAGTCCCGCCGTCAGCTTAAGAAACTCCCAACCCGTCAGAAAATCATAAAAATAGGCATTTTCCGGCAGATAACCGATCCGTTGCCGCACCGCCTGGTGACCCAGCGATCGCCCCAACAATTGCCCCTGACCGCCACTCGGACGCACAATCCCCAACAGCAGCTTCAGAAGCGTCGTTTTGCCCGCCCCATTGGGTCCCAGTAGGCCAAAGGTTTCACCCTGGTAGACCTGAAGCGAACAGGACTTTAGGGATTGAATGGTTTGATTGAGCCAGAAACCCGTGCGATAGGTTTTGGACAGCTTGTCCGTTTGGACCACGATCGCGGGTTCCGGTACGGGTGAGATTTCTGGAGTCAGCGGCTCAGCGGCGTTCATAGCACCGGGGAAATTCCTTACAACTCAATAATGACTCAAGATCAACTGCCACCAAACTACCCGATTTTGCCGCCAAACGATCGCCCTAGCTCCTGAATCCTACCCCTAGGGGGTTTTACCCATCCAGGGAACGACCCCTATAATGGACACAGATTCAGGGAGACAACCTGCGATCAGGTCAGATTACCATCAATCCGTATCAAAGGACGCGATCACGACTGCTGTTGCTTAGGGTGCAAGATGAAAGATGGCAGTTAGCCCAAGCTCAAAGCCACGATTACAAGCGCTCAGGCAGCGCCTCTGGGTCGCCCCCTCGCTGCCTAGCCACTTGCACACCCAATCGGATGCGGAAGTGTACCAGGTTTGGCAACGCCACTTCCTCTGGCGGCGCACCGCTTTAGCCCTCACGCTGGCGATCGCAGCCTACTTCACCTTTACCGTCATTGAACTGCTCTTCCCCTTCAACTTTGGCCCACTCCAGATCCCCTGGCGACTGATGGCCCTGGTCACACTCCTGAGTTTACTGCTCACGGCGATCGCGCATCGCAGCCCTCTGGGGCACCGCTTCCCAGCCTTGATTTTCCTGGCCACCTCCTGGTCGATTACCCTCATTGAACAAATCTGGGCAACCCTGAACGGCTTTGCGCTCCAGGGCCTCTTTGCCTGGACACTAGTGTTCCTCGCCCAAGCCACGATCGTCCCCGTGCGCTGGCGGCTACACCTGATCGCCCAGGTGGGCGTCCTGCTCTACTACGGCCTCGTCAACTTGGCCCTAGGCTTAACCCTGGGCGAGGGCAGGTCCCTCCTCGATGCGGCCACGGGGTTATATTTATTTTGGTTTTGCGCGATCGCGACCACCACCGTATGGCGGTACGAACAACTCCAGCAGTCCCAGTTCCATACCCGCCGCCAACTCGAAGCCGCCTACCGCCAACTCGAAGCCGAGCAGGCCCAATCAGAACGACTCCTGCTGAATATCTTGCCTGCAACCGTTGCCGAAAAACTGAAGCACGAAACCACCACGATCGCCGAAAGCTTTCCTGAAGTCACCGTCCTGTTCGCCGACATTGTGGGCTTTACTCAACTCTCCGCCTCCCTGCCCCCCACCCAACTGGTCAGTTGGCTCAACCAAATTTTCTCGGCCTTTGATCAACTGGCCGAACGCTTGCAATTAGAGAAAATTAAAACGATCGGTGATGCCTATATGGTGGTGGGCGGACTACCAGTCGAACGCCCCGATAATGCCGAAGCCGTAGCCGAAATGGCCCTGGGGATGCAGCAAGTCGTCCGGGACTTTAACGCCGAACATAACCAGAGCTTCAGCCTGCGGATTGGCATGAACACAGGTCCCGTTGTTGCGGGGGTCATCGGCATCAAAAAGTTTATCTACGACCTCTGGGGCGATACGGTCAATATTGCCAGCCGCATGGAGTCCCAAGGGCTAGCCGACTGCATCCAAGTTACCGAAGCCACCTTCCAGCGATTACACGATCGCTACCAGTTCAAAAAGCGAGGCATGATCAGCGTCAAGGGGCGGGGGGAGATGACCACCTACCTGCTAATTGGGTATTTAGAACGGAGAGGGAGGGATTCGAACCCTCGGTACGGCCTTACGATCCGTACAACAGATTAGCAATCTGCCGCTTTCAACCACTCAGCCACCTCTCCAGCCAAGTTGGACTCCTATCATAGCAGACTTTGCCGTCCCAAGCGACCCCCCATCCAGAAATTCTTGGTATCCCTATGACCAAGTAACCGCACAAGCATTTTGAACGCTTGCTTCTACCGTAAAGGGTGACTGGAGTCTAACCCATCCTGATCTCGAACACGACCATTGCTCCCCAAGGGTCACGGGGGATTTCCCGTAATATCACGGGTTACCTACCCCTAGGTTCCTGCTTCTAACTGTGATTTCCCGGATGATAAACCCATCAAGCCAAAACTCCAACCGAAAGGAAAGCCCCATGCAACTCACCTATCGCGGCACCCCCCCAAACCACCACTCCCCAAACCACCACCACCATTGCCACCCCCCGCAAAACCATTGGCCAATATTGCGGTGCCACTTGCGCCATGACCACAACCACCCTCAGTCAAGTCAGCAGCTAAGTCCAGATGCTCTATCGCGACGTGGCTTACCTCGGTACGACGCCCCCTGAAACCCTCCCTCCAGCTATCGGTGTTTAACGGGCCATGAGCAGCGACTGCGCCATCGCCTAATTCTCCACAATTCAGCGATCGCGGCAGATACTCACTCATCGCATTTTTTGCATTCCCGGCATTGCTCATTAATCTCAGCCGATAAGCCAAAGGCTTCTTTCGCTTTCTGCTCCCATGAACTCCTGAGCTTGACTTGGGAGTTTTTGTTGTCGTGTGATGACGTTGATGATGGGGATTTGAAGCGTACCGATGCCAAGATATGATTTCCAAGCCGCAGGGCTACCGGCTGCCTTCTTTTGGTTCAACGCACCGCAAGACTATTTTTTTGATGACGGCCTCTGGCTAGTGACCAAATCCCAGACTGACTTTTGGCAACGGACGCACTACGGCTTCCAACGGGATGATGGTCACTGTCTGTTGACAACCCTGACGGGGGATTTTTCGATCGCGACCCGAACCTACTTTGATCCCGTCGCCCAATATGACCAATGTGGGTTGATCGCACGAATCGATCGCGATAACTGGATCAAGTGTTCCACGGAATATGAGGGGCCGAGTTTGAGTCGGCTGGGGTCGGTAGTGACAAACCGGGGATTTTCTGATTGGGCCACGCAGGATGTGACCACAGCGGTGCGATCGGTATCATATCGCCTCAGTAAACGAGGGCAGGATTTTCTGATCGAGTATGCCCTTGCCGATCAGGTTTGGCACCAGATGCGAATTGCCCACCTGCATCAACCGATCACAAGCATTGATGTGGGGATTTATGCCTGTAGTCCGGTGGGTAACCATTTTCGTTGCCGCTTTGATTTTATTGAGATCGACGACAATCACTGGCGGGCACATCCAGAACCGTAAAGAGTACCGTCATAATTGTTTGGCATTGTTTAGCATTGTTTGGCCCTAAACCCATCTGATAAACTCGACTGGGGAAAGTCCAAATGATTGCAGATATGATTCATATCATCATTATTTCTGAAAAATCTGTAAACTCCCTGAATAACACGCCACCCAAATTTGTTGGGTATCGGCATCAACGGTAACACCAATTGGACTAGGATTCGTTCTCACGGTTTGTCTGACCTGCATTGTCCGCGCTAAGATTTGGCTCAGACTGTTAGAATGATAGTTCACCACATAGAGAAAGATACCATCCTTAGAAATTGCCATACTGCGAGGAGCATTACCAGTACTGGTTTTTGCAATTATTTTATTCGTTAACAGATCTAGCTTGGCAACTTTACCTTCACTGTTCAAGGTCACATAAAGAAATTGATCACTGGGGTCAATAACCAGATGACGTGGGGCAGCCCCAACTCCCCGTATCCAACTAATATGCCAGTTTTTAAGATTAACAACAGCAATATCCTGAGAACCCATTACTGCAACATAGGCTAGCTGCGATTTAGAGTCGATCGCAATCCCACGAGGATAACGGCCTAAGGAAATCCTTTTAATTTCCTGATTAAGCGTAGTGTCAATGATACTGATATCCCAACTACACCAATTACTAACGACAACCAGACGATCGTTAGGTGTTGCAGCTAGGTACTTGGGGACAGCACCCACCTTAATTACTTGATCAATTTCCAAACTTCCAGTGTGGATGCGATAGACAAAACTCTGATCATGTTTCTGGCTAGGGCTACAGACATCATCACCAGGGTTACGAAAGCCTTGGCCATACATTTGATAATTTGATATCCAGGCATATTGACCCTGATGAGAAAAGGTAGCCTCTACTGGTGAGCCTTGATGCGTACCTGTATATCCAGTAATATTAAAGTGGCTCATTTTCACGGTATCTGGAATAGTTTTGACTAGCTGAAATGAACGATTATAGACCGTAATCGTGTGTGAATACATCATATTTTGTGCAAAGAACAAGCCATGACCAGAATGCACAATTGACTTAGGAGATATCTTGCCAGGGATGGTTTGTTTTAATACGAGAGGGACAAATGAATATTGTATTCGTTCTTGTGAATAATTCAAGTTTTTTCTATACTCTAAGATCTTTACAGAAGCACGATCATAATTAATATCATCTCTGGGAATGAGTTCTAATAAGTCTATGGCTTTTGTCCATGTTTGAGTAACTATCTCCCATTCCTGCTTTGATCTTGCTGTTTGAGTTAATATAGCTGCTTCCATTGCCTGATTAACAGCTTGACGAAAATTATCTGATTTTTGAATTGATCTTGTTTCGCCATTGCTTTCTATATCCTGAATGCTATCGTTATTACCTCTTACGAAGAGATCTGGGAGAGACCAAGAAATGCTAGGATTAGTCAATAAATGCCAAGAAAATACGAGACTAATATTAAATGTAATAATAGAAGTAGAGATCACCAAAACTGAGAGATTATCCTGTAAATATTTAAATAAACCTTTATTGTTTTCAGGAATGTTAATGCTATTATAGGCACTTCGATTAATCTGGGATGGGGGTAGTTCAACTGCCCTCTCCAACGAGATAACGTTGTTTGGGAGCACCGGAGTGATACTTTTCGATATGCTCTTATGGTAATTGGACTCTACTTCAGATTGATGAACCGCTGGAAGTAGGTTATTGTTGATAGCTACAGAAGATATCAATAAATAGAAAGTATCTTCCCAAAATAATCTATTTCTTGCAGGATTTAAATTAAAAATCCTGATCTGTACAATTTGTTGAAGTTCTAACTTATCGATTCCCTGCTTAAGAAAATTAAGCACTTCTATTCGAGGAAGAGGCTGGTTAGAGGCTAAATATATTTTAAGCACATCATCTGTCTTCACGCTCAAAGCTTTAGTCTGCTGCCAGGGCAAGGCTTGATTGATTAACACCGCGATCGCTTGCGGATTTCCATGTTTCGCTAATTCTAAAATATGTAGCCAATCCATATACTTTTTCTCCAAGCATGAATCAATGTAGGATAGGATTAGAAAGGATGAAGATCGATATAGTTAGCGATATCCTGGATGACATTGCGTAACGATTGCTCACCTTGACCAGACTGACTAACCAGCGTTAATATATAGGTCTTACCTTGTGATTGAAATGCGAGTGTTGTTCCTAAAGTTTTTGAGGTTTGACCTGTCTTTTCACCTAGCCATTTTGCTGATTGATGACTTAATGCTTTAAAGCCAATTTCTTGATCAAACTGTTGTTGCAAAGCCTGCTTCAACTGTTCCATATCAGAATCTTGACTACGATAAATCTCAATCATCATTTTACTGAGTTCAGTTGCGCTTAGAAAATTGGATTGACTGCCAAGGTTTTTGGGAATACTTACTTGACCAATTAACTTAGAGTGAACGCGACTATAGCGATAACCTTTTGCTTGTAAAAATTGATTGATTGTCTCTCGCCCTAAATGATCAATTAACTGATTAGTCGCAATATTGTTACTATGATTGATCATTTCTTGCATGAGTACCTGAAGTGAATAATGCTTACCTGGTACAATTTCACCAGAGTCCTCAGTATAATTTCCCTGTTGGGCCTGAATAGATGTATCCCAACTTGATTTTCCTTCCTTAATTTGGTGAACTAGGGCTAGGGCGATCGGTACTTTAATAAGACTAGCTGGATCTGAAATCGATAAATGGCCATGATGATGCCGACACTCCTCTTCAAGATTACAAATACTGAGGTATGTCCTTGACAAGAGGTTTCTATTTTGCAAAATATCTTCGATAAACTGAGACTGACTTGCTTCTAATCTGTATTTAGCAACAGCGTGATTCCTAGAATATTCAACAATTTTTTGCTGTGCTCGTAATCGCCACATTGAGTCAATCGGAATTTGCTTTAATAGCGCGATCGCAGCCTGCCAATTTTGTTCCGATTCTTGCCAGGTATGGGAGGTTGGTTTCTTCGCATTCGCCAATTGAGCGGCTGCCATTGCATAGTTGACTGCTGTATGCCAATTATATCGAGCCTGTTCCTCAGCATAGATCTTTTGTTCAACTGTAGCTAAAGCTAGTAAGCAGATTTCAATTGGATTACAATCAGGATTTCGCTGCGCTAATATTAAACTTGTGATATCTGAGACAATTTGATGTTGGATCTTATCTTGAATAGCTAGACGCAAAGCATATAATTCTTCGAGTGATCGAATACCTAGCCAAACATTAGATCCCAAAATCTTTTCCTGATGGTGTAAATGAAATAGTTCAGGAATAGTGACAAACTGATAATGACGTTGCTTCAGTTCATGAATTAATAATGGCAGTGCTGCTACAGTTTGAGTTCGATTACCACCACCATCATGCATGAGGACGATCCCCCCATTACTCACCTGCCTTAAAACATTATTCAATAATTTAGAAGCCGACGGTTGAGTATAGTCTAAAGAGTCTGCCGACCACATGACTACGGCATAATTATTCTTTTGAGCATGGGCAACAAGACCATTATTCATAAAACCGCCCGGTGGGCGAAAGAGAACACTTTTTTCACCTGTAATCTCCTCAATAATCTGTGTTGTTCGATCGATTTGGCTCGCGGCGATCGTTGGATTCATTGCATGGTAAGGATGACTCCAGGAATGATTACCAATAGCATGGCCCGATTGAGCGATCGTTTTGACAAGATTGGGATATGCTTTAACAGCTTGCCCCACCAGAAAAAAGGTACCCTGAATTTGATGTTCTTCAAGAATCCGAAGAATTTGTGTCGTTGAATTTGGCCACGGACCATCATCAAAGGTTAAGGCAATGACCTTCCTTGGCGTATCCAAAGAGATGTGACTAACAATTCTTCCTGAAAAACTTTCAGGTATGAGATTATTTGTCTGCTTAGCTGCTGCCCGTCTAATATGCAACAGTTCCTGTTCAAGCAAAGCCTGTATCTCTGGTGCAGCCATTTGCTTCTGCAAGGACATGACTGAAGATAACCATAGATTAGAAGCTTCAGGAGAGATGATGACATCATCCAAATCTTGACTGGTATTGACTTGGTAAATTTCGTGAAGATTTAGCCATAAAATACCGATACTAACAGAACTGACAACAATGATAAAAATATATTTTAAATAGCGATGACTGAGTAAGTATTTGATAAGACACAGGTAGCCATTGAGTTTTCTGTTAGCCTCAGTGGTAACCAAGGATGTGGGTATGGGGTTCACAATTGAAGCGGATACCTCATAGGCCAACGCGAGTGTCGTGCCTACCGGCTTTGAGGTTTGGGGCTTGGGGGCAGCCATCGATCGCGAGGAATGGCGGTAACTGGCAATACGCGCCTGTTGGGGCTGCGATCTGCGACTCGCTAAGGTTATCTTAAGTTGAATAACCTCACGCCAAGCAATTTCGGAACGATTGGCAACGTAGCAAAGCACCTGTACCTGCTCAATGGCAGGGGCCGCAAGCTTTTGGAAACCGGCTTGGAGATAGGCAACACAGGAACCTTGCGGGGGAGGCGAGTGCTGCGCTTCTAGCCACAGTTCAAGCTGGCCGCCGCGCCAAACCGCTCTACTTGCCGTATCTGAGAAAGGCAAGGCGGCGTTGACAAGTATCGAAATTGCCAAGGGATGCCCCTGCTTGGCAAGTCTGAGAATTTTCTGCCAATCCATACTGTCTATCCACACACTCTTCTCACACCGTTCGCCTTGACTCACAGTGCTCTCAAGTATAAGGCGACTATCCCAATTTGTCTGGTTCTAGTAGCCGATATCTACAGAGATTAATCAGCCAGACCGTCGATCGTGCCAGAAATATCTAGGCAATAGTGACTCCTGCGAAGGCTTAAATCCTCAACGACTAGGCACTCTCATCAACGTTGATCTCTCTTGGAACCCAACGCGACTAGTAGCTCGAAAAGTAAATTCTGCAACGTTCGTAGTGCTGGCTTTAGCCTGCAACGACTAAAGTCGTTACTACCAACGTTGCGAAACTTTATGTTTGCTGTACTAGAACAGCGCATTGGACGCATTAAACACCTTGGCCAAACTTGCCCGATCGTCGATATGCCCAATCTGGTCTATCAGGATACGGTGGATGAAACGATCGATGAATAACTCTCCGAACGCATGAAAGATTGCTTTGATCTCGTTGGTTTTCTCCCCGACACCATTGAAGACAAGTGGATTGTCCTCACTTATATAACTCTTAATTTTACGGTCCTTTTGGCCAGGGACATGACCCATAAACAGCCCAATCATGGCCTAAATCATTAACGAAATGAATCCATTTCCCGATAACTTGTAACAACAAGTTCTAAACTTTATCATCACCTTAATCGCTTTGATAGCTAGATTCCCAGCCCAAAGCACCAGACAATCGTCAACCCTATCAATAGAGAAAATACTAACCCCAAATCCCGACCAGCCCCCCATTCAAGCCAGCGACAGTAGGTTGTAAAATTTCTGGTTAATGTGATTTTTAACCAACGCAGCCGCTTAACGCAGGTATCTCAACCATGACAGCTACCCCGTCCACTTCCACCCTGCCCGCCTTTTGTGAAGGTATTCAATACTTCGGCGATCGCCCGCCCCATTTTGACCAGTATGGCCAAACCCCCGTTATCGCCAGCGGTCATACCGCGATCGCCGATGTCACCGATCGCGCGGCAGCCTTCCAAACCCTACTCACCGCCGATGCCCTGCGTTATCTGATTTTGCAAATGACCGCCAGTAAAGCCTCTGGTCACCCCGGGGGTTTTGCCAGTCAGGCCGAAATCTATGCCGCCCTCACCCTCCTGGGCCACAAAAATATCATCACCGAAGTCGGCCACCACGCCCCCGGCTTCTACGCCGCCATGTTCCTCGATCGCTCCCTGGAGGCAATGGGCATCTACACCGTCCAGCAATTGCGCGATCGCTTCCGGGAAATGCACGGCCTCCTGGGCCACCTGTCAGGCTGCATTCCGGGCTTGCTCAACCCGGCGGGTCCCCTGGGTCAAGGGCAGCACTTCGCAATGGCGGCGGCACTGCTCCACCGGGATATTCTCTTCCCCGTCACGATCGGCGATGGCGGCATTGGCGAACCCTACGTCATGAGCAGCATGGCCCACTTTCACACAGCCTTTCCTGGGGTTACTAACTTCCTGCCCATCCTGGTGTGGAACGGCTACTCCCAGGAACACCACAGTATGCTCTCGACCAAATCCGACGACGAGATGATGGCCTACTGGACTGGTAATGGCTTTGAGGAAGTGGTCCTCGTGGATGCCAAGGACTTTGACGACCAGAATCAGCCGGGACCGTTCGTGGATAGCACCCTATTCTCCTTTGAACAACGGCTCGCCTTCACCCAAGCTGCCCTTGTCGCCACCGATGAGGCGATTCGCTCTGCCCTGAGTGGAACCCTCACCGTCCTGATTGTCAAACAACTCAAGGGCGCGGGTGTCCATGCCTACGGCTCCAAGTCCCATAACCTCTACGCCCACCATACCCTCGATAATCCCGATATCGTCAACGCCCTCCAAGCACGGGCGCTCCACCCCGACGCATGGCAACTAGTGCGCACCAACTGCGAACGCGCCCACGGTGGTCCCGCTGCCCAAACGGTGGTCACGGAATTTGAATATCCCCTGCCGCCGATCTCCAGCCTGCCCCTAACCGAATACGCGATCGGGGCCAAACAGATAGCCACCACCGCAATGGGACAACTCGTCGCCCACGTCGGTCAAGAAGATCCCAACTTCCTCGTCACCAACGCCGACGGTAACGAAGCCTCCGGAATCGCCAACATCAACCAGGCCCTCAAAATCATCCACCCCACCCCCGATGAACTCTACAACCAGGGACCCAGCGGCCAGGTCTATGAACCCCTGAGCGAAGATGCCTGTGCGGGTCTGGCGGCGGGCTTGGCCCTGATGGGTGCCCGGACCCTCTGGTGTTCCTACGAATCCTTTGCCATCAACGGCTTGCCCATTTGGCAAACCGTCACCCAGGCAATGGCCGAACTTCGGCGGGCGACCCCCTCGACGATCACCCTGTTTACCGCCGGTGCCCTAGAGCAAGGGCGGAACGGCTGGACGCACCAGCGGCCTGAAATCGAAAACTACTTTGCGGCGATGATGCGCAATGGCAACGTCTTCCCCCTGTTCCCGCCTGATGCCAACAGCATTCAGGTGTGCTACGAGTGGGCGCTGACCACCTGCAACAAGGGGATTACGATCACCGCCAGCAAGTCCCCCCTGCCCATCCGCACCACCTTCGAGCAAACCCGTGAGGCCCTACGCCACGGCGGCATCACCCTCCAGGCGTTACCGGGTCAGGGAACCGTGGTCTTTGCCGTACTGGGGGATATGCCCCTGATTCCCGTCTACGCCGCTGCCGAACAGCTTCAGGCCCAAGGCATTGGCTCCCGCATTGTTTCAGTCATTAACCCCCGACGACTCTATCGGCCCCACGATACGGGTTGGGAAACCTGTTCCTTTGCCGACGGTGAATTTTTAGATGATGCGGGCTTCGATCGCCTATTTGGCGGCGATGTTCTGCTAGGCGTTACGGGCGGGACCAGTGCGATGTTGGAACCCCTGATGTTGCGCAGTCGTGTCAAGCGGGATGTCTTTGCTTGGCGGCGCGGCGAAACCACGGCATCGGCGGATCAACTCATGGCCTTTAATGGCATTACACCGGAGTCACTGGTGCAGCGGGCGACAACCTTGTTGAGCAGCTAGGCAGGCCGCATTCGGTCATCTCAACCGGCGATCGGGGGTCATTTGGGGTAACCAGTTAAGGTTAATTGGGTAGGTTGGGTCAAATGCCGTGCGACCCAACCGAGTCAGTGCTCGTGTTGGGCCTCGCAGGCTCGACGCCAACCTACAACCCAGCATTTTACGCATGACAGACTCATAGCCTGTAGTAACGACTTTAGTCGTTCACCCGATCCCGATCGCGCCAATACAGCACTTCCCTACTCGGTGAGGTACAGGCAAGGGGCTTAAGCCCCTTGTTCGCAAGGCTTGACAGTACTTCATTAGCGAGGGAACGGCTGTAGGTACCAAGGGCAGCTTAAATCGAGTCACGACAGCCATAGATAGCCGTCACTTGATGGGTTGCATCCAGTTCCAGAACCAGATCGGCCCCATCCGGTGGCTGAAGCAAGGGTGGGATAAACAAGGCAGGATGCAAGGCTTTCCAAAAGTATTCGACAAATTGCCCGATCGCGGCCTCGCTCATCCCAGACTTTCCCGTCGCCCGCATTTGTTGCTCCGCCTGTTGTCGCCAGCGTTGACTGAAGCGGTAGTCACTCGGATACAACACCATGAGGCGATCGAGATACCTCCAGAGGGGCAGGTAAGCATTGAGCGCCTGATTCATATCACGGGCAAAAGCGCGATCGGCAGCCGTGACAATCGGGGGTGGGGCGTGTTCAAATGCTGCCGGGGCAATCGGTCGCAGCCCCACCAACCACCCTTCAAATAAAACGATCTCAATTCCAGTCACCCACTCTGGGGCCGTGCGATCGCCCGCACCCGCCCACACCGATTTATCAAACCGAGGAATCGCAACCGTTGCCGTTGTCCCCTGCCGTAATTGGTGCAGCACCTGCAAACCTAACTCAACATCATGGGTACCAGGGGGACCCCGCCAAACCAAACGCGAATCTTGGTGTTGCAGCCATTGCCGCTCGGCATAGGTTTTGTAGAGGTCATCGATCGACAGGTTCAGGGTGGGATAACCGAGGTGGGCCAAAATAGATTGCAAGATCCGAACCAAAGTCGTTTTTCCCGTCCCCTGGACCCCCAAAACACCTTGAATGAAGGGTCGATCGCCCTTGGCGCGGCCAGCGGCAATCTGCTGGGCCAGCGGGAGCCATACCTGCCAGAGGGTGACCAGAAGATCCCGATCAGATCGTGTTGCCGGGAGAAGATTGGGATCAGCCCTGAGGCGAGGCCAAAGCGATCGCAGTAGGGCCAGACGCTCCGCCAACTGAGTCCCCACCGTTGCCGACGTTAGGTTGAATGCCCTTGCTCGGCGGGCATCCGCTAGCTCCTGACGCAGCACCGTAGCCCACGCGATCGGCGTTGGTTCTGCCCCCGCCAGCCAGGTTGCCAGCCAGACCGCTAGGGGTGGATCAGGCTTGGACATCGGCAGTTTCCGATGTTTGATAGCGTTGCCATGCGACCTTAGCGGCAGCCTGTTCCGCCTGCTTGATCGATCGCCCCTTGCCCATGCCCAGACACTCCCCCTGCAACCAGACCTCCGCCTGGAAACGTTCCTGGTCACCATGTAGGTCGCTAATTTCCAAAACCCGATATTCCGGTAATTGCTTCAGCTTGCCCTGGGTCCACTCCTGCAACGCCGCCTTATAGTTCTGGCGGGCCGGATCATCGAGAATCGCGATCGCCAACGGCGTCAATGCCAAATCTAACCAGGGACGAATTAAGGCCAGGGTATGGGTACTCAAATACAACGCCGCCAACACCGCCTCAAACGCATCGGCCAGACGCGACTCCCGCCCCGCCTGATCCCCAGCAGCACTCGCCGCCACCCGCAGTGATCGCCCCAACCCGTATTGATCCGCCAATTGGGCCAGGATGCGATCGCTTACCAGAATCGCCCGCACCGCCGACAGTTCCCCCTCGCTTAAATGGGGATAGGCTTGCACCAGAAATTCCGTCGCCGCCAACCGCACCACCGCATCGCCAATAAACTCCAACTGCTCATAGTTATAGGTACTGGAAACCGAGACATGGGTCAAAGCACGATCGAGCAACGGCCACTGGATCGGTTGCGCAAGGGATAAACCAAACTTTTTGACCACCAATTGCAGTTCCTTTTGGCGGCGCGGGTCAGGTACTAGCTCCGGAACAGTCATAGGGATGAACAGACACTAACAAAATCTAAACACGTTCCCAGGCTCAACACGCGCAAAAGAGAAAGAGTTGGACATAAGCCGGATTCTGTTCTGGCGAACGGTTTCCCGTCACCAGGGCAGTTATCTATCTGGGATGTTTGTTACCAAACACCTCTGGCGGCGCTGGAGGGCCATCGCCCTCAACGGAACAGGAAAAAGACCAACCCTTGTTCCTCGACCTTGCTCCCAACCGGGGTTTACCGAGCCAGTACCTCTCGATACTGCTGGTGCGCTCTTACCGCACCTTTGCACCCTTACCAACCGAATTGTCGATCTTCGATTTCCGATCTTGAACTAAATCCAAAATCTAAAATCCAAAATCTAAAATCCATTGGCGGTATATTTCTGTGGCACTCTCCTCACGGTCACCCGCACTGGGCGTTACCCAGCAGGTTTGGTCTTTTGGGAGTCCGGACTTTCCTCAGGTTAACCACGCCGTTTTCCGACTGGCCTAACCCGCAACTGCCTGCGCCAACTCTCTCTCTAGCTTTATCCTAACGCCTGCGATCGCCCCCTAGCCCTCAGGCGTGATGCGGATCACCCTGCCCAGGGGCGGAGCACACCGAACGTTAGCGGCGGGTGTCACCCACAAATTGGGAAAAGCGCACAGGAATTGAGTGCTGAGCTTGCTGCTCCAGGGACTCAGGTCGTCAATAATAAAACTATCGGTCGTACTGTTTGATTGCATCTGAGGAGCACTGCTACTATGTCGGTTACCCGCACTAGCACACCAATGGCGATCGCCCATGCCAAGGGACTACGTCGCCGGATTCTGAAACTGTTAGAGCAAGATCTGTCCGATCACCAAAGGACCAAGTTAACCTGCAAATATCACTACTGGGAACGGCTGATACAAGCGGAAGTCCCCAGCCAGGATGCCTGGGAAGTGGCGAGTGTGATTGCCCGATACGATATCGAAGGGCGACTGCCCACAACGGAACAGCGGAACCTCGTGGGTCGTTATTGCGTGGCTGTGTGTCGGGCCGAGTTGTGGCGGCGGGAGTTATTGCTGCCACCCCAGGTGTGCCAACAGGCTTGAGTAAAACCGGATCAGATCAGGGCAATCCCATCAGGGTGTATTTATTGACAGGGGCATGAGTTCCAAGCTACCGGTAGCCGGAAAACCCAGGGGCGTGCGATCGTCAAAGCGCCAATGTTGCCGAAACTGGTTAAGAAAATTTTGACCAATCACACCGTCAACGCCCAGCAGTTCCAGGGGGCGACTGTCGGTCAGAATAACGGTATCCAACCGGGGAACCGTATGGTTCTGGATACTGACGCGATCGAGGACAACCCATTGGGCCGGGGCCGTACCACAAAAGCCCAACACTTCAATGGGCTGGGCATTAGCCCCCAGGTTCAGCGCTTGCGCCAGTTGGGGGGACACCACGACCCAACCCGCACCGGTATCAAGGGCAAACGTGAAGGGGCCTTGACCATTGATCCGCACCTGGGCAGTCATGATGCCCATCTTACCCTGGAGGGGAATCGCGGTTGTCGCTAGGGCCGATCGCCGCCGGACGGGGAAATCGTTGGCCGCCTCCCCCGGTAAGGTTGCCGCAACGCTGGACGATGCCCGCCTGG
The DNA here is from genome assembly GCA_037445115.1 of Coleofasciculaceae cyanobacterium bin_20. GTDB lineage: Bacteria > Cyanobacteriota > Cyanobacteriia > B231 > B231 > Trichothermofontia. The sequence goes on along the minus strand of JBBILC010000014.1, from coordinate 16,632 downwards.
GGACGCTGCGCGAACGCAGTTCCAAGGTCAAGGCTTGGGGATCAAGGATTAGGTCAAAGCGGCTGAGGAAATCCATCCCCAATACCCCCGCTAACTGCTTCGGCATAGAAGCCGGGGGAAACCCCATCCCCAACAAATCAGCTACTTGGGCCTGTCCCACTTGCAGCGGTGGCAGGGTATGCAAACTGGCCCCTAGGCCCTGGCAACTTTCACCCACCACCAGGTAACTAAATAGGCGATCGGACAAATCTACCCCCGCCCGCTGGGTTCGATCGAGGATCGGACGACTCAGGATCGAGGCCGAGGCCCCCGTATCCAACAAAAATTCCTGCACAGTCCCCCCCACCTGCACCGGTAAGGTCAACACCCGGCTTTCCGTTAGCGTTCGCAAAGGCACCCGCGCTGTACCAGTCCCAGAGGGGTTAGGTAGGCGCAGGCCCAGGGTTTGCACCAAGGCCGTCAGGCGATCGTCCACATTGGCATAAATACTGCCATCGGGGGCGATCGCGATCGTCGTGAACGTACACTGCATCGCCGCCAGTTGCCGTTGCGCCAGACTCAGGGACGCTGGATTTTCCCCACTTGTGCGCACACAGTGCTGGATCTGCTGCAACAAATCAGGCCCCGTGGGCGTCTGGGCCAACACCGGGGCCGCCCCCAAGATCAGTGTCCCCAGACCCACCCCAAAGCCTTGAAGCGTATTCAGGTAAGCATTCATCGGAAAACTCAAAGTGTTTAGCCCAACCGGATGGCGGAAATTGGCGAACTTGCCTTGCTTGACAGTTAGGATGACCTTTGTTAGCGTTTGGATGGAACTTGAGCGCCAAGCCCAACCCTTTTACCAGGATACGCACGATCGGTTTGCCTCAGTCTGCTTAAGTAATCTTTCTTGATCAAACCACGGTCCATCAAAACCATGATGATCACAGCCCAGCAACGATTTTATTTTTGGTTTAGCAAGGCGGTTCACCGGGAGTGAGCAACTTTTTTGCTGACCAACCTTCGTGAACCGCAGCCCTTGGGACTGCGGTTTTTGCATATTTAGGACCATCACGAATGCCCTTTGTCCAGCGTTTACCTTTCTGAGTTGCATGTCCTATGTCCGGTTTCCTCTGTCTATCGCGATTTTTTAGCTTGGCGTTTTGGTACCGCGATCGCGCTGGGTAACCTGGCAGTTTTGTCTTGGGTAGCCCGGATTTTAAGCACTCCGGGCTTTTTTTTGAGCGATCACTTGGCCCTATCCCCTGGGTCTATCCCTAATCATTGCCCGCTCTACGTTCATAATTTGTATAAGGAGTTTCTATGCACGCGGCCACTCTAGCTACCAAATCCCATCCCGATCACCGCACGATCGTTCCCCTTGGCCCCCATTTAAGCATCGGCGATCGCCCGATCGCCCTGATTGGCGGTCCCTGCACGGTGGAAAATCTGGCGCAAATGACCGAAATTGCCGCAACCTTCCAGGGAACCCCGATCGCGGCCCTGCGGGGGGGCGTGTTCAAACCCCGGTCCTCACCCTATGCCTTCCAAGGGTTAGGAGAAGCGGGGTTAGACATTTTAGCCACCGTGCGGCAGCAGTATGCCCTACCCGTCGTCACCGAAGTGATGGCCATCAGCCAGATTGAACGCCTAGTCCCCCAAGTCGATATGCTGCAAATTGGCAGTCGTAATATGCAAAATTTTGACCTGCTCAAGGCGGTGGGACAAGCACCCGTGCCCATTTTGCTCAAACGGGGGTTGTCGGCCACAATCGAAGAGTTTTTGATGGCGGCGGAATATATCCTCAGCCACGGTAATCCCCAAGTAGTGCTGTGTGAACGGGGGATTCGCAGCTTCGACGCCTACACCCGCAATGTGCTGGATCTGGGGGCCGTGGTCGCCCTCAAACAACTGACCCACTTGCCCGTCATCGTCGATCCCAGCCATGCGGCGGGCAAACGGGAGTTGGTGCCGGATCTGGCACGGGCGGCGATCGCGGCAGGCGCAGATGGATTGATCATTGAGTGCCATCCCCAGCCCGAACAATCGGTTTCCGATGCCCGTCAGGCCCTTGCCCTCGACACAATAGTGAATCTGGCCGAGAGCCTAGCCCCGATCGCCCACGCCGTAGGCCGTTGCCTCTGGCTGCCCGTCCCCGTTGCTCCGGCCCAGCGGGTCGCAGCCTAAAAATTAGGGTTACACTGGGAAGAAGGCGCAATGTTAAGATTTTTTAACTTCACTGCTTTTAGGAAAACCCGTGGCCCTATACGCAGAACTCCATCGGCATTTGGGTGGCTCCGTAGTCCCCCGCATCCTCTGGCGCTATTTCCAGCGACATAGCCCTGACTTGGCTGAGCGCTTTCCGGACTATTCCCCCTTTGAGGACTTTTATACGCGGCCCCGCAATACCCTAGATGAGTATTTGGAATTGCATACCCTGGTGGAAAGTGTGCAAACCCAGGACACCCTTCCCTATTTCCTCTATCGCTTGATCCGGGGGGCCTATGTATTTGAGAACTTAGCCTATTTGGAAATTCGCTATACGCCCTATCTGCGCACGCCCGATGATCTGTCCCCAACGGAACGGATCGATCACATGGCCGCGATCGTCCAAACCGTGGCGCAGGCCAGTCAGTTGGCGGAATACCCCGTGGTGACGAGCCAAATCCTGGCAATGCACTCGCGCTTGCCCTACACCGTTAACCGGGCGATCGTCGAACTAGCCGCGCAAATGCGGGAATATGTCTGCGCGATCGATGTGGCGGGGGGGGATGCCCACTATGCCGAACGGTTAGACGAATTCCGGGACCTCTATGCCTATGCCCAGCGGCTAGGCTTAAAAACCACGGGCCATTTGTATGAAACCCCCGCTGGTTGCTATCCGGAGTTATTGCCCTACCTCATGCGCATTGGTCATGGCATTCAAATTCCCCTACACTACCCGGAATTGCTGCCCAAATTAGCGGCACGGGGCCAATGCCTAGAGGTGTGCCCAACGACTTATTTCAAAACCAATACCCTGGATGATATTCAACAACTTAAGATCGTCTTCGATCGGTGTTTTGACGCGGGGGTAGACATTGCCATTTGTACCGATAATGCAGGGTTGCATAATGTGCGCCTCCCCTTTGAATATGAAAATCTGCTGACCCATAATATTATTGACTTTCGTCAACTACAAGCTTGCCAGGAAGCGGCCTTTCGCCATGCCTTTGCTTGGCCCCATCCCAAACCCCCGGCGGCGATGCTGTCGGGCCTCTATCAACCAGAGGTCCAGCTTGTGCGGGGCTGATTGCAAGTGGCGATCGGGCGCATCCCCCTTGCATTATCCTCACCCTAAAATCTCACTCCCAACGGGCGAGGGACTTCAAGATAACTCCCGTTCCCCCCGTGGGAGACGCGGGTTGGGGGTTGAGGGCCATGAACCTGACAGGGCAAATTCGGGATATCTCCTAATCGGGAACTTCCCTCTCACCCTAAACGTCTAGATCTTAATTAATAGTAATAGCGAGTGATCGCTAGCGTTGCAGTTATCCCATGAGGCTCAGACTCGCCAACGACAGCGAACCTCATTGAACTGAACTGGCCAACCCAACTGGCCAGTCGCACGATCGCGTGGGATCTACCTACCTTACCCCCCTCACATCAACGCTTAGGAGTCAGTCACCATGAAAACACTCTGGGGAATCACCCTTGCCGTTGCGGCTACCCTGGTATCCTTGGGTTCGGAAGCGGCCTTCGCCGGCAAACCAGGGATCTATGTACAGTTGAATGCGCCACGTCAAGGGGTGTATTTGCAAGCAGGGACTCCCTATTCCCGTCCGTGGATACGGCAATCTGCCTATGAACCCTATAGACGCACTGTGATCTACCCCTCCCACGGGCAGGGCTACTATCGCGATCGCGCCGAGACCATCATTGTAGCCCCCACCGCCGAGACCATCATTATCAATCAGGGCAGACATAGCGGCGATCGCACCCGAATTATTACCCGCGACGGCTACCGTGACCATACCTATCGCGATTGGGACGGATACCGCCCCCGGAGCATTGGGGGAAGGCTCAGCCCAGCCCCCTATCCCTATGGCAACAGCAGCAGTCACACCTGCTACCCAACTAGTTGGCGCAATTCTGCTTTTAATAGCATTTCCCGCCGATCGTGCAACTAACGTTGGTAGTAACAACTAAAGTCGTGACTACCAACGTTGCGAAGCCGTCTGTTTACTGTACTCGCCAACCATCCAGCAGCGGGGACCTGATCTCCAGTTCCCCAACCCACAGCGGTCGCCGATAGGGCCGTGGGGTGGGCGTCTCGCCTGCTCCAGATAATAGACGCGGCCTCCAGACGCCTGTTCGCTGAACGCTAACCCCTACTTTGTGGCTTGCTCCGTTAGATGGGTGAGGACCCGGTTCGATCGCTCCACAAAGGCTTTCATCGCATCTGCATCAAACGCCTTCTGTGACATCAACGCCAAGTCATACACATGCTGACAAATCAGATTGGCCATCTCTGCCGAGGGGGAGGATTGTCCCCCCTCCTGGATAATGCCCCCCTGGCTCAGGCGGGTTAGGTTTTGAATCAGAGGATGGGCCGTGTTCACCAGCAGGATGTGTTCATCGGGGAATTCCATCTGTTGCTGCATCATCAGGGCATTCATTTCCCGCAGGCGGCGTAGCACTTCCGGCAACAGGACCATTGCAGGGGGGGAGGCTTCGGCTTGCTCAGCCTTGAGGGCTTCCGTGCGAATGTTGACCTTGGGCTTACCGATGGCCTTCTCAAACAGTTCCTTGATCAGTTCACTACGGGTCTTGTTCGTCGTGGGATCAACAATTTCATTAGCCTTATCCTGATCGATTAGGGTCTCGTCCAGATCGGAGTCTACCCGCGAGAACTTGACATCGGCATATTCCCGCTCCAGGAATCCAACGAAGTGGGTATCAATAAAGGAGTCCATGTAGAGGACTTCCAATCCCTGATTTTTATGCAAATCCACATAGGTGGCTTGGATAGCGGCATCGGTGCAGTAGAACACCCGGTTTTCGTGGCGTTCCTTATTCCGCTCTAAATACTCCTTCAGCGTGGTATAAAATGGTCCATCACTGGAGGTGGCCGCAGGCGTGGCCGTTTCCCACACATCGCCCGCCTCGGACTGCACCTCGATCGCGGGATTGGTCGCCGTTCCCTGACTGAGATCCGCCGTTGTGCGGTAGATCAAAATATCCTCAACCTGCTTCTTGAACTTGTCATCGTTGAGGGAGCCGAATTTGATAAAGGTGCCCAAGTCCTGCCAGCAGCGAATGTACTCAGCCCGATCGTCGCGGTAGAGTTCCTTGAGGCGATCGGCAATCTTCTTGGCAATGTAGTCCGCAATCTTGCGCACCGTGCGATCGTGTTGCAAGAAGCTGCGCGATACATTCAGGGGAATATCCGGACTGTCGATCACCCCCCGCAACGGCAGGAGAAACTTGGGGATAATTTCTTCACAATTGTCACTAACAAAGACCTGATTGCAGAAGAGTTTAATCTGGCCCTTGGTGACATCAATATCCGGCCTTAACTTCGGGAAATACAGAATCCCATTGATGGCATAGGGATAGTCCGTATTCAAATGCACCCAGAGGAGCGGTTCCTCCTGGAAGGGATACAGATAACGGTAGAATTCGAGGTAATCTTCCTTGGTGAGGCTGCTGGGCGCTTCTTTCCACGGAGCCTTTTGGCGGTTGATTTGTTCGCCATCCAGTTTGATCGGCACCGGCATAAAGTCACAGTAGTTTTTCACCAACTGGCGAATCCGACCCGACTCCAAATATTCCAATTCCTCGTCTTGCAGCGTCAGCGTTACGGTTGTCCCCCGCTGGGTGCGATCGCTGTCGGTCAATTGGAATTCCGTCGTGCCATCACAACTCCAGTGGACTGCGGACGCCCCCGCTTGATAGGACAAGGTATCAATCTCTACCCGCTTGGCCACCATAAACGATGAATAGAACCCCAGCCCAAAGTGGCCAATGATCTGCTCTCCCCCCGTGGTAGCGGCATACTTCTGGACAAACTTTTCCGCACTGGAGAAGGCTACCTGGTTGATATACTCCTTCACCTCATCGGCGGTCATCCCAATCCCGTTATCGGTGACGGAGAGGGTCTGCTTATCCTTGTCGATCGCAATCTCAATCTGAGGATCACCCAGCGCCCCGGAATATTCGCCCGCACGGGTGACCATGCGCAATTTTTGGATAGCATCCACCGCATTGGAGATCAATTCTCGCAGAAAGATCTCGTGGTCGGAGTAGAGCCACTTTTTAATAATCGGGAAAATATTCTCGGTGTGGATCGAAATATTGCCCTGTTCCAGAATCGTTGTCATGGGTCCTGCTTGGTTCGCTATAACTGGCTGAGTGGTTGCTTCGATGCCCATCGCCGATGCCCCATCCCTAACGACAAAACCATTAGGGTGCCATCGGGAAGACACGCTACCCTGTTTTACCTTATAGCGAACGATCGCGGCGCTGTCCCCTAGGGTAAAGGGGAGGATATAGCGGCGATGCAGATACGGATTTCCCTACCCGTTGCACAAGGGTCACCCCCCTCTGTCTACTCCTGTGCCCAAGATGGGTATGATCAACTGGAATCAGGGTGTTACATTTCGTATCTAATGATCACATTTCCAAACACAGACTCCGACACTCGCATCGGCTCAGCCTTAACGATCACCTGGATTTGGGCCGATCATCCCGACCTTGCCCACGCGATCGCGATTCGGCAGCAGGTTTTTCAACAAGAGCAGGGCGTTGATGCGGCCCTGGAGTTGGATGGGCTGGATCATACGGCCCAGCACGTTCTGGCCTGGGTAGCCGGGACAGCCGTTGGGACAGCCCGTATTCGCCCATTAGATCATCAGACGATCAAACTGGAACGCTTCGCGGTCATACCGGCCTATCGTGGCCGGGGGATTGCCCTACAGATGATGACCCAAATCCTCCAGCGCCTCGATCGCACCGGGGTGGAGACCGTGATGCTGCACGCCCAATCCTATGTGCAAAACCTGTATCGCAAATTTGACTTTGAGCCGATCGGGCTGCCCTTTGAAGAAGCGGGTATCCCCCACCTCAAAATGCAACGCCGATCCCCACAAACCAGTAGGATGGAGGGTAATATGCAGCAGACGGGAGCAATTAGATCTGGCCATGCGAGTCTTTGTCTTACTGTTTAACGCCGGTACGGACAACGAGGGTATCCATACTCTCCAGATCGGCGGGCGTAACCTAGTACTGATGTTTGAGTCGGAGGATGATGCCACTCGCTATGCCCTCTTGCTAGAAGCCCAGGATTTTCCCCTCCCTTCCGTGGAGGCGATCGACCAGGCAGAAGTGGAAGCCTTCTGTGAGGATGCCGACTACGGCTGTCAACTGGTACCCGTCGGCTACATCCCGGAGGGAGATCACGATCGTCTCCTGCTCTCGCCGCCGGAAAATAACCTGGCCCAAACGGATTGGTCTGCGGACCCACCCCGTCGCCCCGCCCCCGCCAGCGATGATGAGGCCAGTTTGTCCTCGGCGGATCTCGATCGGATTCGCCGCCAACTGGAAGGACTACTGTAGCGATCCCCAGACACATGGAAATGAGTTTACCCTTGCCCGAACGGGGGCACCTGCTCACCGAACAGCCCAACCCCAACAGTCACAACTTGGATCAACTCAGCTCCCTGGAATTAGTGGACCTGTTTAACCAGGAAGATGCCAAAACAATCGCGGCGATCGCGGCGGCCCGTGAACCCCTCGCCGTTGCCATTGACACGATCGCCCAGGCCCTCAGTCAGGGGGGCCGGTTATTCTATCTTGGAGCGGGGACCAGCGGTCGCTTGGGGGTATTAGATGCGGCGGAATGCCCCCCCACCTTCTGCACCCCACCGGAATTAGTGCAGGGGATTATTGCCGGCGGCCCGGCGGCTCTCCTGCGCAGTGCCGAAGGACTGGAGGATGACGCCGATGCCGGAGCCAATGCCATCGCCCACCACACTGTTACCGCACGGGATGTCGTCGTGGGGATCACAGCGGGGGGGACCACGCCCTATGTGGTTGGGGCCTTGCGGGCTGCCCAGCAACGGGGTGCGACCACTATTTTTATCGCCTGCGTGCCAGCGACACAAGTGCCCATCCATGCCGATATCGACATCCGGCTCCTGGTCGGGCCTGAAGTTTTGGCGGGATCAACGCGTCTGAAGGCAGGCACAGTCACGAAGCTAGCTTTAAATATTCTCTCGACCGGGACAATGGTGAAGCTGGGCAAAGTTTATGGTAACCGCATGATTGATGTGGCGGTAACGAATCAGAAATTGCACGATCGCGCCCTGCGGATTTTATCGGATTTGACCGATCTCGATCGCGAGGCCGCCAATCATCTCCTCGATCGCAGTGGCAAATCAGTGAAATTGGCCCTACTCATGCATTGGGCGGGCCTAGATTTCGCCGCTGCGACAGCCTTACTGACCGCCCACAACGGCCAACTACGCGCCGCCCTCAGTCACTTGTCTGCCGCTCACTGAGACAAAAAGGTGATGGCTTGTAGTCTAGATTACCGACAATCACGGTGAATACTGACGATAATGCCCAACGGGATTTTGACATTAGTGCTTTCCCAGTTGATTAAATCAGCATAGTTTATAAGTTTAATATTTTTTTCAAATTCCTGATTTTTACGCTAGACAAGCCTAAGATCTTTGTGCATCGGGACGTTCAGCTCAGTAACACTGTGATGCACGATGAGGTAAGTCTTCACCGTTATTCACAAGATTTTCACCATCTACGGTGAAAGTGAACCTAGGGTATCCAAGGACTGGACGTGCATTATGGAAATGCTGCCGCTGTTGCTGCACGGATTTAATTTGCGCACCTTTAAGTTTTGGCAGAATGGCCAACTACGCGATGGCTTGTGCCACAATAACGAGCTGTTCTTTGCCCTGCGTATCTTTGACTCGGGCCGACGCATTTGGGTACAGGAACAGGCGTGCCAACTGAGTCAGCAGGGGATTCCCGTCATCGTGACCTACGAGGGCGATAGCTACACAATTTGGGTGCGGTTGCGATCGTCCTCCCATGTAGAAGCCTTTCTGAACCTCCCGACAGATGTCGAATCCGCAGACTCTACCGTTGTTTTGTGGGAGACTTCTGCCTGCCCAGCCTAAGGGGGGCGATGGGGAGCGTCTCCTCAGCCGATTCTCCTGCGGAGGCGCTACGCGAACGAAAAACAATTTGAGGTAGGTATATTGTCGGTTCCTGAGGTAGCCGAGACGGCGATCCCACGTTCAATCTAGCAACCCAATCTTCAGGCTCCTAAGCGATAGTAATCCTAGGTGGCTTATGGGCGCGGGGTGGGTATCCTGCGCAGACTAGAAGCCTACACCACCCTCCTTCCCCCCCTTCGTCCAGTTGCGCTTTTGGCGCTAAGGCATAATGATGTAACAGCGTTTCTGTGATTTTGCATTCTGGCCCATCTGCCCAGCGATATCCTTGATGACGCGACTGCCCAGTCAGACTCTTCGGCAGGGGCGTGAGTGCGCCCTAGGGATTCTTGTGGCTATTCAACAGGTGTTGGTTAAACACCCGCGTCTAGAGGATTGCTGGCCGGAAATTTTAGCCTGCGTGGGAGCCGCGATCGGGGTTCAGCAGGTCGCGTATTTTGCCAGCCAGAGTCTTCCCCTGCAAGATCCCCAGCTCTATGCCCAAGCCTACTGGTATGCCCCTGACGGCAATCTTCCCAGTGGACAGACAGGCGAACCCAAGCCAGCCGACTGGTGCTTAACACCCCCTAGCCTGGAACAACTCCGGCACGGCAGCCCCCTCATTGGCCCCCTGGCCAGCTTCTCCCAGGCGAACGGGCCGGTTGCAGATATCAAGATCAAGGTTCTGGCTAGCCCCCTGATCGCCCACGGACACTGTTGGGGGGTGTTGCGCTGTGATCTCCCCCTTGAGGCTGATTGGGAGCCAAATACCCTCGACTTTGTGCAGGCTGTCGTGGCGGCTGTTACCCTCAAGTTCAGTCCACCAGCACCGACCGTGCCATCGGAGGATACCCCTAGTGAACCTGTGCTGCCCACCTACGGGCTGCCCGCCGCACCAACCGCTCCCGGCCATCCAGACCTAGCACTGACCACCACGGCGACTGGGGTGATGGGACCGACGAAGTCGTCTGCCGCTATTATCGTCCCGCCGCCGCTCCCCCTGATTACGGAGGCGGCTTGTTTCCATGCCCTTTGGACGCAAACGGCGATGGGCCTGAGCCAGTTTGACACTTCACACCGTCTGATTCGGGTTAATGCCTGTTTTTGCGATATTGTGGGCTACTCGGAAGCGGAATTGCTGGGACGCTCGATCGCGGACATTACCCATCCCGATGATCTCAACATTAACCTGGCCTTAGGGGAGCAGTTGTTCCGGGGCGAAATCCCGTCCTACAGTTTGGAAAAACGGTTGGTGCGCAAGGATGGCGAGGTGCGCTGGGTACAGATCAGTGTGGCCTTGGTGCGATCGTCGGAGGGGATACCCCAATGCGATATTGCGATCGTTAAAGATATTACCGATCGTAAGCAAACCGAGGCCAAACTCCGTGCCCAAACCCGTCGCGAACAGGCAATTAATCGGGTCATTCAAACCATTCGACAATCGTTACTATTGGATGCGGTCTTCTCAGCGGCGATGCAAGAAATTAGTGCCTTGCTCGATGTAGATTTTGCTGATATTGCCCAATATATTCCGACTGAGAGCCTTTGGCGTCAGGTCGCTTGCTATTCGTCCCATGACGAGGCATTCCCTTCCACCCTTGGCCATATTTTCCCGGATTTGGATAACCCGGTGACAGCACAACTCAAGCAGATGCAAATTGTACAGCTAACCGATGAAAGTTTTCTGAACCTTGTGCATCCAGTCCTGGGTAAAACCTTTATTGGTGCGCGTCTTCTGGTCCCGATTCCCAATTATCAAAGTCCTGATCCCGATGTACCCAAGGTCTGGGGGCGATTGCGTTTGGGCAAGCATACTCAGCCAACCTGGAGTGAAACTGAAGTTGAGATTACGCAGATTTTAGTCGATCAGCTAGCGATCGCCATTCAACAGTCGGAACTCTACCGCTTGGTCCATCGCTTTAACCAAAACCTGGAAGGGCAGGTGCAGGCACGAACAGCAGAATTGCAACGGGTTCTGGATTTTGAAGCCCTCTTAAAGCGCATTACTGAAAAGGTTCGTGATAGTTTAGACGAACACCAAATTTTGCAGACCGTGGTTCAAGAGCTAGGGAAAGGTTTAGGGGTCAAATGCTGCGATACGGCGCTTTATAATATAGAAATGACACAGGCTACAATCGCCTATGAATATAATCCCATCATTCCCCCTGCTCGACAGACAAAGATTTCGATGGATGCCTATCGCGATCTATACCAGCAGGTCGCCCGCAAGAAGAGTTTTCAGTTTTGTTGGTGGGGAACGTGTCCCGTTCGCCCCAGCAAGCAAAACCACCTAGTTCTGGTTTGCCCAATTGTCGATGATCAATCCGTCTTGGGCGATTTGTGGCTAATGCGTAACCCCCAACAAAATTTTGATGCCCTAGAGATTAGCTTAGTCGAGCAAGTGGCGGCCCAGTGTGCGATCGCCCTGCGTCAGGCCCGACTGTATACCGCCTCTCAGGTACAAGTACAGGAATTGGAACGCCTGAATCACCTTAAGGACGACTTCCTCAGTACCGTTTCCCACGAGTTGCGATCGCCAATGTCGAATATCAAAATGGCGACCCAAATGTTGGAGATCTTGCTCAAACGAGTGGGAATGCTGCAACCGGAAGCGCAAGCAAAAACTAAATCTAATCTTCCCCAACTCGATCGCTATTTCAAAATCCTACAAGACGAATGTGAACGAGAAATCAGCCTGATTAATGACCTCCTCGATCTTTCCCGTTTAGAGGCAGGCACCGAACCGCTTTCCCTGTCAACAATGGACCTTCAACTTTGGTTACCCCACCTAATTGAACCCTTTCATAGTCGGATGGCTAACCATCAACAACAGTTCGTTATTCAAGTGGCGACCGACCTCCCCTCCCTAACCACAGATTTTGCGTATTTAAGCCGAGTGGTGCGCGAATTAATGAATAATGCCTGTAAATATACACCTGCCCATGAAACAATCACCCTCCAGGCAAAGGCTGTTGCACAAGGAATTGCGATCAGCGTCAGTAACTCTGGGGTGGAAATTCCAATGGTGGAACTATCACGGATGTTTGAGAAGTTTTATCGGATTCCCAGTAATGATCCCTGGAAGCATGGGGGGACCGGATTAGGATTGGCCCTGGTGAAGCGGATGGTCGATCATTTAGGTGCTGTGATCACAGTCGCGCATCAGGATGGGATACTCCAGTTCACCGTGACAATTCCATACCACCGCTAGTACAGCATCAAGCTTAAGATGAGTGCTCTCGCCTGGCTCAGCCTGTTCGCGCAGCGTCTCCCTAGGGGATGGAATTGGCCTTGGCCTATTTCCGCAGGACCAACACCGGACAATGGGCAAAGCGGACAACCCGCTCAGCAACTGACCCCAGCAGAAAGCGGCTGAGACCCGTTCGCCCCCGTGAGGGAATCACAATCAGGCTAATGGCTTGCTTAGCGGCATAGTCAATAATCTCAGCCGCTGCATCCCCGATCGCGACGTGGAAATGGGCCTGACGATAGGCGGGAGCGTCACAGCGATGATAAAACGCCGTTTCAACATTGTGAATACGGGTTTGCAAATCCAGGGTATTCCAGACCATCCCCGGTTCGGTAACTTCTAGCTTTTGGAGAACATGTAGGATATGCAAGTGGGCGGGATCGGCAACAAACGCTAAGCTCTCGGCGATCGCGGCAAACGCTTCATCCGAAAAGTCCAGGGGCACCAAGACACGATCGCGGTTGAACAAACTCATAGTTGGCACCTACGGCTTTTTTAGCAGCGGACAGGATCAATCCCTACTTCAATCTTGCCACCTTCTTGGGTGCTGGGGCGACGGAATCCTTAAGCTGCGTTAATCCAAGGCGATACGGCAGGAGCCACCGCCGAACGGGTAGAGGCGTCCGTCCTGGTTTTCACCAAAGTTAAGGTGGGCATGGGGTCGGCCTGAGCGGACCAATCCCATAATTGCTCCAGTTCTCCCAAATCCACCAGCCCATATTGCCAGAGAACAATGGGCAACAAATGGAGATCTGCCCCCACTTGCCGCAGGGCGAGGGTAATTGCCTCAGGAGCGAGGGCCAACTCACTTTGCAAAAAGTTTAGGAGGCGGGGGGGACAGACGTTCATCCGGCCAAATCCTCAAATCGGTGCTTCTCAGGATAGGCACTGGATACGGCCCTGCCCTCACCGCCCTGGCTCACCCAATCGGGCGATTGGGGTTACTTTAAATTTCAGGTGCAGGGTAACCGGTACACGATCGTCTCGGCATTACCGATCGCCCGGGGGGAAAAAGTGTTGCCGCAAAACCGCTAGACGGGAACAGTGCCAGTGATCGATATGGGCCACAATCAATGCCTGATCATTGAGGGTGAGTTCGCTCCAACCGGGAATGCTGATCCGAGGTCGCCAGGGGAGGGGGGAGGTCCAGGTGAGGGTCCAGTAGGTCGTAATGTGCTGGCCAGCCCGTTGAATGTCGTGTAGTTCTAAGCAAGGCTGCTGAAACCAGCGTTCAATAAAGCCAATCATGCGTCGATAGCGATCGACCCCATGAAACGAATTGAGGGGATCTTGAAAATAAACATCAGACGCATAAATCCCATAGGTTTGCTGTTGCGGGAAGCGGGCATAATCCGCCTTTAAGATATCAATAATATCCATATAATAGAAAAATTGACTGATGGCGATGTTAATTTTTAATGATTATGTCATTTGTTTACGATCGTGTCATTCATTTTCAGGATACGGATGCGGCTGGGGTTGTCTTTTTTGCCAATATGCTCACGATTTGCCATGAAGCCTATGAAGAAACCCTACGGCAACAGGGGATTAACTTAAAACGCTTTTTTCAAGATCCGGAATTCGCCCTCCCGATCGTTCATGCCGAAGTGGATTTTTATCAACCGGTATTTTGTGGGGATGGGCTGCGGGTGATGATGCAACCAGAACGGCTAGGGCTGGATAAGTTTAAGGTGATCTATCAACTCGATCGGGAGACAACGGGAACAGAGATGGAGCGCGTTGCCCAAGGCTCAACGGTGCACCTGTGCATTAATCCCAAAAATCGGCAGCGGCAGGCACTTCCAGGGTGGTTGCAATTCCTATTCGAGTAAGGGGGAAGACCGGTTTTAGGAACCCGAAGCCCCGAAGCCTACGGGGAGTCGTCCTGGAGGGATTGGGCGACCTGGGCCAGGTGTTGCACGGCACGATAGTTGACTTTGCCCTGGGGATTGCGGGGGAGGTGGTCAACAGCCAGCCAACGTTTGGGATGCTTGAAGGCACACAGATCGCAGGCGATCGCCTGCTTGAGTTGGGTGGGCGTAACGCGATCGTGGGCTGGGACATACACCGCCGTGATCGCTTGTCCCCAAACCGGATCGGGCAAGCCTACAACACACACGTCTTGGACGAGTTGGGTTTGCCGGAGGGCTGTGGCGACCTCGCTGGGGAAAACATTTTCGCCACCAGTGATAATTTTTTGGCTATTGCGCCCCACGATGTGTAAATAGCCGCGATCGTCGAAGTAGCCGCGATCGTCGGTCACGAACCAGGCTGCGGCAGGAAAAGGTTGGGGATAATAGCCCAGGGCAAGGCTGGCCGTTTGGAGCGCGATCGTGCCGATGTGTCCTGCTGGCAACGGCTCACCCCGATCATCGCCGATCGCAATTTCCACATGGGGCAGGGGGCGACCAACGCTACGGTTGCCGTCCCAAAAGTCCTGGGGAGAGAGGGTGGCGACTTGGGCAGCGGTTTCGGTCATGCCATAGGTGAGGGCGATCGGCAGCCGTTGAGCGTGGGCAGCGGTGACCAGATCGGGCCAAGCGGGACCTCCCCCCAGAAAAATAGCCCGCAGTTGGGTCAACCAGGGGCGCATCGCAGGGGAAGAGGCTGTCAGTAGGCGCTGGAGCTGGGTGGGGACCAGGGACAGAAACGCCGATCGTGGGTCAACGGGAGGATAACCGCCTGCCTCTAGGGATGGAAAGGTTTGGATCGCCAATGCGCCCCCCGAAACGAACGATCGCACAAATTGCATGAGACCGCTGACATGGTACAGCGGCAACACACACATCGACGGGATGGCATGGCACGCAAAATGCTGCTGTAGGCCAGCCACCGCCGCGACCAATCCCGACCAGCGATGCATGGCAAAGCGAATCTGGCCGGATGACCCCCCGGTGGGAATCATAATCAATGGTTCGGCGAGGGAGGGGAGAGGGGGGGCAGTAGGGGGGGCAGGTAGCCAGGTGAATCCGGCTTCGGCGATCGTGTCGGCGGCGATCGCGTCGGGTTGGACCTGGGCGAGGACGGCTTGCCACTCCCGATCAGTCCACCGGGGATTGGCGAGGTAGATGTGGGTCTGGGCCAAGCAGGCGGCAGCGAAATGGCTTAAGAAGCTTAGGGGGTCCCGGTGGCGGAGGATAACCTTAGCTAGGCGGGGGGCCGGCACACACTGGCGGGCCTGCTGGTCAAGATCCTGGGCGATGTGATGGGCTTGGGTAAAGAAGCGATCGCCGACTGGCTGACCGTTATCCCACAGGTCCCACCCGGCCTGCTCCCGCGATCGGAAACAGGCTGCAAAGTTAGGGATAGAGCTAGAGCCAGTGGCAAGGCCCGCCAACACGGGCACCGCATTAGGATTTGATACAGAAGTAGGTCCCAAGCACCCCTCCGGTGATCGTTTTCCTTCTAATCCTAAAACCCGATCGGAACAATAACCCATCCAGCACCCAATCGTAGGTAGAAAATTCCTCCCGGAAGTGTCCTTCAGCGTCTTCGCGCAGGAAATCCCCGCCAACGGCAGCCTGTTGGTGGATAAAGGCGCGGATATTGTCTAGGGCATTTTCATGGGTCAAAACCACGTCATGGATATACAGTTGCCCCCCAAGCTGCATCATATCCCTGATCCGTCCTAGGGCAATTCCTTTCCAAAAGTCCGGCAGGTGATGGAAGGCAAACGTGGTAGTCACAGCCTCAACCAGAGGCCCCGAATGTTCGTAGGTAAGAAAGCCCGCATGGTGAAATGCGAGGTTGCTAAGCTGGGCCTGGGCTGCTTTGGTCTGGGCGCGGGCGAGCATGGCCTGGGAAACATCCACGGCATCGACCCACTGACACCGTTGGGCCGCTTGGACGGCAAAGGTGCCTGTCCCAGCCCCAAAATCAATGAGCCGATCCGTTGCGCTAATCCCAAGTTCGTCGAGGACGCGATCGCTTTCAGCCACGATGTCACGAAAATCGGCATGGCTAGCATCATAAATATCAACTTCCGATTGGCGGCTGTAGTCTCTGCCAACGGACTGAAATTCATCGTATTCAAAGGTGGGAGGCTGTTTCGGGTTCATAGTCAAAAGGGTGACGTTACCTGAGGAACAGACAGGGGCGGAGCCGTTGTCGGGACACTGCCCTGATGAGTTGGGATCAGAAGTGTTGAATCTTAAGATTTTATTTTCTAAAAATAGACACACTAATCCT
>JBBILC010000013.1:0-58658 GCA_037445115.1 Coleofasciculaceae cyanobacterium bin_20 | reverse complement strand
CACGATTAGAGGCTATTTTTTAACACATTTCCTATCATTCAACACTTCTGGGCCTCATGATGAGTCTGAATATGCTGATTGAAACACCGGGCGGTTTTGACTATACGGGTGCTGATTGCTGCGCCTGGATGCGGGAGGCAGGTTTCTCCCAGACCCAGGTTCAGCCGCTAGTGGGGCCAGACTCAATGGTCATTGGAATTAAGTAGTTACCTTGATGACAGTGCAGTCCTTTGACACCTTATTGCGTTCATAGTCCCTTTAACTTGTTGCTATAGGAGCCATCGACTTCTTTGCCCCCTGGAGACTTTACAGGAATCGTTAATACTTTAATTGTCCTACTCCTGGTGGCAACGGCTGTCGCTTTAGTTACACGATGGTTACGCATCCCCTATGTCGTCGGTCTCGTCTTAGCAGGGTTGGCTATTCCCAAGGAAACATTACCGGCATCCGTGGGACTTAATCCCGATGTTGTATTGAACCTATTCCTACCAATTTTAATTTTTGAAGCAGCAATTAATACGGATGTTAGTCGCTTACGCAGTACGATAAAACCGATTACTTTGTTAGCCGGACCCGGCGTGATTCTATCGTCGGCTCTTACGGCAGTTCTGCTTAAATTTGGATTAGGTCTAGCATGGATTACGGCCTGTGCTATTGGCGTTATCCTGACAATTACCGATACGGTTTCTGTCATTGCTGCCTTTAGAGTAGTTCCAGTACCCAGTCGTTTGGCTACCATTGTTGAAGGCGAGAGTCTCTTTAATGATGGGGTTGCGATGGTGTTGCTAAGCATTATTACAACGATTCATCTTCAAGGAGCATTCACTGTTAGCGAAGGGGTAATCCAGATTTTTATCGCTTTTATCGGTGGCGGCGTTCTAGGGCTAGGATTAGGCTATTTATGCGTTGGACTGTTTCGCCAACTAGATGATGCCCTGAGTAACATTCTACTGACCGTGGCCGTCTCCCTTGGGACTTTCCAAGTGGGGCAGATATTAGGGGTTTCCAGCGCGATCGCCGTGCTCATTGCCGGACTGGTCATCGGCCACCTGGCCTTTCGCCAAACCTCTGGTTCCATTAAGATTACTCTGCTGAGCTTCTGGGAGTATGCTGGATTTGGGGTGAATACCTTTATCTTTTTATTAGTAGGTATTGAAGTTGATCCACGTGTGATCGTGGCGACTATTCCCGCTGTTCTCCTGACAATTGGAGCCTATCAATTTGGGCGTATTTTATCAATTTATCCCCTACTGTCTTTGCTCCACTTTTTCGATCGTCCCTTACCCCTACGATGGCAACACGTCTTAATTATCGGCAATGTCAAAGGCTCCTTGTCAATGGCTTTGGCGTTGAGTTTGCCCTTAACCTTACCGGGACGACTGCAAGTGATTACCTTAGTGTTTAGCACGGTTCTGGTCTCGTTCATTGCCCAGGGACTCAGCTTGCCTTGGTTTGTGAAACGCTTGCAGTTATCCCGAACTTCCTCTATGCGTGAACAACTGGAAGTTTTACAGCTTAATCTGATCGCTGCTAAAGCGGCCCAAGCAGAGCTAAAAGTTCTGCTCGAATCAGGTAGCTTACCCAAGTTTATCTATGAAGAGATTTTTGCCTCCTATCAGGCTCGTATTGCTGCTTCTGAGATGGAATTGCGTAATCTCTATAATCAACGGATTACATCAAAGTCTGATGGATTTACAGAGAAAGGATATTTAGATACCTTTTATCGTCGCCTTTATTTGGCTGAAAAAAGTTCAATCAATGATGCAGTCTTAAAAGGATTATTATCAGATGATGTTGCAAAAGCCTACATCCAGGAACTTAATGAAAAACTTTTAGCTCTTAAGGATGATTAAGGGATACATAAGCCCATAAAATGAATCAACTGCCGAACAAGATCAGGCTTGGTCACCGCTAGGATGGTGGACCCCCCCTCTAGAACCGTATTGCCGTTGGGAATACTCAGGGATTCGCGGGGATGAGCCTGATAGCCAATAATGAGGGTTCCCATAGGGAATCCGCTATCTTGGGCAATCTCTGCAAGATTACGTCCAACGATTGAACAAGCTTGTGGAATCGAAAGTTTCAACACCTCAATTTGCCCCTGTTCAAAATGCATCATCGCATCGACTTCGGGATATTCGATGGCATTAACAATTCGATTGATTGCTAGCTCAATTGTACTTATAATATGCGTTGCCCCAGCTAATCGATAGGGATCAGCAAAGTCACGATCGCTCATCCGCACGATGATCTGGGGAACCCCATAGTGTTTACAGAGGGTTACTAGCGCAAGATTCAGGGCATCTTCTTGCAACGTTGCAATCACCGCGTGGGCTTTCGAAATTCCTGCTTCTAACAAGACCGTTGTGTTAACTGCGCTTCCCTCAAATGCCATAACCCCGATTTTCTCACGGGCATACTGACAGGCTAACGGGTTGGTATCCACAACGGCGATCGTATGCCCCATCTGAAGCAGAGTCTTGGCTAAGTCTGCCCCCATCCGGCCCACACCACCCATTAAAATGTACATGCTAGCTCCTCAATAAGTAACGATCGCACAGTCCAAGGTGAAAGCCGCATACCTGTGGTTCCTTGCCACCCTAAGACTGAACCCAGTACGCCTACGCCTGACTGCCAGCTTTGTGGACATTTACCTCCAACTGAATGCCTAGGAGCATCAACAGTTCTAGGTGAAGCTGGATGATCTCGAACCAACGCCACGCCGACCACGCCGACCACGCCGACCACGCCGACCACGCCGATCGCGATCCTCGAAAGCGCTAGGCATGGTAAGATGGTCAATCTGGTCAAAAAATGTGTCAAGCTGCGAGCGATCGCCCGCTGAACGCTATCCACACCGTTTCCTAAATTTAAATTCAATTCAAAGAATCCAACGACCTATGGCTCTGGTACAACACCAAAAACAGCAAATCATCTCCGACTACCAAGTCCACGGGACCGACACGGGATCGGCTGATGTGCAAGTCGCCCTGCTGACGGAGCGGATCAATCGCCTCAGCCAACACCTGCAAGCCAACAAGAAGGATCACACCTCGCGACGGGGCCTGCTGAAAATGATTGGCCGTCGTAAGCAATTGCTGGCCTATATCCTGCGCCACGATGAACAACACTACCGTGGGCTGATTGAACGGTTGGGCATCCGGGGTTAATGGCCCCTGGGTTAAACCCAAAGGCTTATTTGCAGAAAAGGGGGTTGGATGGCTTCAGAATCGTCACGGGAACGCTTGCCGTTTGAACCAAAGCGCAGTCGCAAGAAGACGACGCAAGGGGCTGCACCGGCCCAAACCAATCCCTCCCCAACCCCCAAGCGGGCGTCAAATCCGTCTGAACGATCGCCCCAGACGCCACCGAAGGCCACAACGCCTGCCAAATCAACGGTTATGGACACCCCCCCGGCTGGTGATCGTGATCGTCCAGCGGCGGCTGGTCGCGGCACTGGCCCCACCCCTCGCATTCCCGATGCCGTCAGCAACCGCATGATCCGGCGCATGGTTATTTTCTGCGGGATTCCCAGCAGTTTGGGCATTGCCACCTTTATCGGCAGTTATCTGGTGGTTAGTCACGACTGGTTTCCTCTCCCCAATGTGGCTGTGGTCATTGCCAGCATGGGCTGCTTTGGCTTGGGGGTTTTGGGCCTGAGTTACGGTGTGCTGTCCGCCTCTTGGGATGAGGCAGTGGCCGGGAGTTGGCTGGGCTGGGAGGAGTTCACCACCAACGCAGGGCGGATGGTTTCAGCCTGGCGATCGGCCCGTGCCTCTAAGGATTAGGCTCAGGAATTGATTCCCCACAGGTCATTCCTCAAGCTACAGGATTGGCTGAGTTAGAGATTAAAGCAGGCAAGGTAAACTGAGCCTAGGGTCGATTAGACCCCCTTGAATCAAATTGTGAACATGGGTGGCAGGGAGAACGCGCGATGATCGTCGTGATGAAAAGTGGCTCACCAACCGCCGAGATCGATCGCCTGACCGCAGAACTGAGCGGCTGGGGCCTGACACCGGAAAAGATCGTCGGTCAACATAAGGTCGTCATTGGTTTGGTAGGGGATACGGCAGAACTTTCCCAGGAGCGAATTCAAGAACTCAGTCCCTGGATCGAGTTAGTGCTGCGGGTTGAAAAACCCTTTAAGCGAGTGAGCCGCGACTACCGTCACGGCGAAGCCAGTACCGTGAGGGTGACCACCCCCAATGGCCCGATCGACTTTGGTGAAACCCAACCAATCGTCCTGGTTGCCGGTCCCTGCTCGGTCGAAAGTGAAGCCATGATCATCGCGACGGCCCAACGGGTCAAGGCGGCGGGGGCAACCTTCCTACGCGGTGGTGCCTATAAGCCCCGGACTTCGCCCTACGCGTTTCAAGGCCACGGGGAGAGCGCCCTGGAATTACTGGCGGCAGCCCGTGCGGCTACCGGACTGGGTATTATTACTGAGCTGATGGATGCGGCGGATTTGGATAAGCTGGCCGAGGTGGCGGATGTAATCCAGATCGGTGCCCGCAATATGCAGAACTTTGCCTTGTTGAAAAAAGTGGGTGCCCAGGAAAAGCCTGTCCTCCTCAAACGCGGGATGGCTGCAACGATCGAAGAATGGCTGATGGCGGCGGAGTATATTCTGGCAGCGGGTAATCCCAACGTGATTCTGTGTGAGCGGGGGATTCGGACCTTCGATCGCCAATATACGCGCAACGTGTTAGATCTCGCCGTGATTCCTGTCTTGCGCACCCTGACCCACCTGCCGATTATGATCGATCCCAGTCATGGCACTGGGGTGGCCGAATTTGTGCCATCCATGGCAATGGCCGCGATCGCGGCAGGAACCGATTCCCTCATGATCGAAGTCCATCCCAACCCGGCACAAGCCCTGTCGGATGGTCCCCAATCCCTAACCCCCGATCAATTTGACCAATTGGTACAGCGCTTGGGGGTGATCGGGCGGGCAGTCAATCGTTGGGCATTGCCCCTCACCCCGGCCCCCACGCTCGTTTAAATGTCCAGTAAATGTCCAGATTAGTCCAGATTAGGTAGATAGGAGGAAGTCCCTTGTTAGACGAACAGGCAAAACGAACCCTGCTGCGCAAAATTCCCCACGGATTGTATATCTGTGGGGTAAAGGAGGGAGATGAGGTGAATGGCTTCACGGCCAGTTGGGTGATGCAAGCCTCTTTCAAGCCGCCCCTAGTAGTCAATTGCGTCAAGCAAGATAGCCGTTCCCACGCCATGCTCACCGCCTCGAATGTGTTTAGCTTGAGTGTACTAGAGGCTGGCCAAAAGGATCTGGCGGAAAAGTTTTTTAAGCCCCAGCGTCGGGTGGGGGACAAGTTTGAGGATGTGGAATTTTACCGCGGTGTCACCGGCTGCCCCATTATTAAAGACACGCTGGGCTATGTCGAGTGCCAGGTAGTTGGCACGATCGCCCAGGGCGACCACACGGTTTTTGTAGGTGAGGTCATTGCCGCCGGTATCCACCGGGAGGGCGAACCGTTGCTGTTGGAAAGTACGGGTTGGAATTATGGAGGTTAGTCACCCGTTATGCCACTGATTAAAGTCCAAACCTCAATCCCAGCCCCCGATCCCTCCCAAGTGACGGCCCTGCTCAAACAACTGTCCGCTAGCTTGGCCAGCCATGTGGGCAAACCGGAAGCCTACGTGATGACGGCCCTAGAGCCAGGGGTCGCCATGACCTTTGGGGGCACAACCGATCCCGTCTGTTATGTCGAGATCAAAAATATTGGCACCTTTTCCCCCAGCCAAACGAAGACCATGAGCCAGGATTTTTGCCAGGAAATTGCCGCTAGCCTGGGGGTGCCGACGAACCGAATCTATATCGAGTTCACCAATGCCACGGGGACCCTGTGGGGCTGGAATGGCTCTACCTTTGGTTAGTCAGGGCAATGGCAAACGTCCTCGACGCCTCAAGGCCATGCCTAACGCCCCAAAATGGTCGGATTGCCGATATCAAACACCCCCGCCACACACCCCACCATCAGGGTGGCTAACGTTGCCGCCCAGAGTGCCTTCCAGCCCACGCGGGTAATTTCTTGGCGGCGATCGGGCACCAGCGTCGCCAACCCCCCCACAAAAATGCCATAGGAGGGTAGGTGGGCAAAGCCACACAACACATAACTTACGATCAATAATGTGCGCTGGTTAATGCCCCCCTGGCTGGATAGTTGGGCCAGTTGTTGATAGGCCGGAATTTCCGTCGAGAGAAGGCGTTGGCCAATGAGGATTGACGCCTGCCAGAGTTCTGCTGGGTTGAGGGACACCCCCGTTAGGAACGTCAATGGGACAAACAGGAAGCCCTGAATATTGGTGAGCGTCACCACCTGAAAAGCCCGACCTATACTTTGTAAGAGGGTATTTTGGCTCGTACTGAGGGAGGCCAGGTTGGCAAAAAAGAGGTCGAGGAGCGCCACCAAGCCTAAAATTGCAATCAACATCGCCGCGATCGCGACGGCCAATTTCACCCCCTCTGTAGCTCCGGTAATGAGGCTACTGACCGGATCTAGGGGAGCCACTGGTGAGCGATCGCTAGATGGGGCAGCGTCTAGTGGCGTATCCGTAGCGCCGAGTGTGGGTACCCGCCCCAGGGTTTCCGGCTTGTCCATCTCTGGCACCAGGATTTTCGCCATGATGAAACAGGCCGGAATTGACATGATCGAGGCCGAGACCAAGTGACCTGTAATGCTGGGAAAAACAGGGCGTAATAACCCGGCATAGAGGGCCAATACCGTTGAGGCAATGCTACCAAAGCCCGTGGCCAGAATGGCGCACAGTTCACTGCGGGTCATGCGCTGGAGGAAGGGCCGCACGACCAAAAATGACTCAATCCCGACAAAAATATTGGCCGCCCCACAGAGGGCTTCCGCCCCACTCAGGTTCATCAGCCACCGGAACAGACGGGCAAAGGCCGCCACGACGGGCTGGATTAAGTTCAGGCTGTAAAGCAGCGACATGAGCGCCGAGAAAAAGATTAACGTTGGCAAGGCCCGGAAGGCAAAGATGTACCCCACGTTAATCATGTCAGGGCTGAGGCGATCGCCCGGAACCGGGATATAGGGGGGAGTCACCGCACGGGCAATCCAGCGCCCCGCCAGGATCGGGCCGGGGGGATTGCTGGGATCGGGCACTAGGACCGAACCGAAGACGAACCGCGCCCCCGCTTCCGTCGCGTCTAGAATCGTATTAAAGCCATTGCTCAGCCCTAACAGTAGGGTGCGGGTAGGGGGAACCGTAAAGACCAGTAACCCTAGAAGCACTTGGAGGACAATCCCCCAGGCAATCAACTTCCAGGGAACCCGGCGGCGCTGCTCTGAACCCAACCAGGCGATCCCACACAGGGCAAAAATACCGATAAAAGAAAGGAGGTTTAACCCGGACATGCCATCCATCCGTCGGGACTGCAATTAAACAAGCCACTGAGACTCGCTATCACGATAGCGTACTGCACAATGTCCCCCAGTCCCCCAGTCCCCAGCCAGTGCTGGCCACTCGTCGCGATCGCCGCTACCCTGGATGTAGTCTTTCTTAACACTGTGGCTGATCTATGTTAAACCGTGCGGCAAACCCCGTAGCAGTGATGGCTGAGTCCCCCCTCTATCTCCAGCTAACTTGGGAAGATCCGACCAACGGTGAACCGCAACAGCTATCGTTTACCCCTCCCCTGGCCCTAGGGCGCGAGTTAGCGCAGATGCCGGAAACCTTGTCAGGCCAATCCGTCTCACGGCTCGAACTCCGCCATCCCCAGGTATCCCGTTTCCATGCCCTGATTACCCAGACTAACCGACAGCTTTATATTCAAAACCATAGTGCCAACGGTACCTTCCTCAATGGCCGCTTGCTACCGGGCGATCGCCAACCCCTTGCCAGCCACGATACGGTGCGGGTGGGTCCCTATAAAATCACGGTGACGCTCTTGAATAGCGACGAGGCCAATAGTACGGAACTGACCAATCAGGGGTTACCGCGATCGTTGCCCGTATCAGCGGTCACGCGGCAGCAGTTGGTGGTTTGGCTAGTCGGTATGGGGGTACTCATCCTGATGGGGTTCGGCACCTGGGCGATCGCCCACGCCATTTTGGAACGTTCCCGTCCGACGGTGGCTCCCCCGGCTGCTGAGCAATCGGAACATCCGGCGATCGTGGGTCAAGCAGCTGGGTAATGGACGATGGCCAATGATGGGTTTGGAACAGCTAATCGGGCGGGCAAGCCGGTTACTCTGGCGGGCGATCGTCACCCACGGGCTTAGGACCATCTACAGGATGGGTCACCGAGGGGCAGTCCCTAAGCGGGACTTAGGCGGGGGGACTGCTAACCCGATGCGCCGACTGACTCACTGGCGACGGGTGTTCGCTTGGGTGCTCATGGGCGTGTTCACGCTCCTGATTGGGGCAGGGAATGCCTTGCCCACCTCGGCACAACTATTGGGGAATTCGGCAAAAGCCCCGATCGTCATTGATGGGCGGCCTTTGTTTAATGTGGGCAGTTCTGGTAATTTCACGGCGGAAGAGCGGGCCGAGATCATCAACCAGATTTTGGCCCAGGAGCTACAGGCCGGGATATTGGCGAATCGGCCCGTCGAATTAGTCATTGAGGAAGAGCAGCAGCAGACGATTCTGCAAAGTGCAAACAGCCGCCGCAATTTGTTAACGGTGACCCAGGCAGATGTGATTCCTGGCAATACGATCGCCCGTCAAGCCGAGCAGTGGCAACAGGTGTTAACCCAGGCGCTAGAGCAGGCCACCCTAGAACGTCGGTCTGACTATGTGAGGCAAGCGCTCCTCTACAGCGCCATTGTGTTGATAGTCGCCCTGTTGATGCAATTGGGATTATGGCTCGCCGGTCGGTTTACGGCTCGACAATTGGGTCGCTGGCAAACCGACCCCAGCCATCCCCTCGCCCCCTGGGCGCGATCGCTCCGGTTGTTATTACAACTGGCCTTGATTGGCGTGCAGTTTGGGATGTGGGTGGCCGTTGGCCTCTACGTGACCGATCTGTTTCCCCAAGTCCGGGGGGGGCGCTATCGGCTGTTTGATGTGCTGACAGCCCCGATTTTCGGGGTGGGCAATGCCAATTATTCTGCCCTGGATTTGCTGCTACTGCTGGCGCTGACTATTGGCCTCTGGTTCCTGATTCGGGCAACGACGCAATTATTTCGCCTCTATATCCTCAGCCGCACGGGCGCGGATACTCGCATTCAACAGATGATTGCCGTTTTTGTGCAGGGCATTCTGATGTTTTTGGGGGTGATTGTGCTGCTGCAACTGTGGGGCGTTGATGTGCGATCGCTAGCCATTGTTGCCAGTGCCCTAGGGGTCGGGATTGGGTTTGGCGTACAGAACATTACCAATAATTTAATCAGTGGCCTGATTATCATCCTGGAACGCCCGATCCAGGTGGGCGATTTCGTCAAGGTAGGCGATTTATTAGGCGTTGTGGAGCGAATTGGTGCCCGCAGTACCGAGATCCGCACAATGGATCAGGTCACGATTATTGTGCCTAATTCCCGGTTTTTAGAGCATGAAGTGATTAACTGGAACCACAGTGATCCCATTTCCCGCCTGCGCATTCCTGTGGGCGTCGCCTATCAATCCGATGTCAGGCAGGTCCAATTAGCCTTACTGGAGGCTGCCCGCAATCATCCAGAGGTGTTACTGAAGCCGCCTCCCCAGGTTTGGTTCCAGGAGTTTGGTGAGAGTGCCCTCCGGTTTGAATTACTGGTATGGATTGGGGAACCACGCAAACAATTACAGGTCAAAAGCGATCTGTATTACCAAATTGAGGCCAGTCTCCGGCGGGTCGGGATCGCGGTGCCCTTTCCCCAGCGGGAGGTACATTTGCGATCGCCCCAACTAGAGGCGATCCTGGACCACTGGCGATCGCACACTGGCCTGAGGGAAGCAACCCCGTCGTTAGCCACCGCTGCCGACAACCCCCCGCCGCTGGCGGTATCCCCTGACCCAGCCTCAATCCCTAGAACACCTCAGCCATTGTTCCTGGAGGATATGCCCCCGGAAAAGCTGGTAACGGCTATGCGGGCAGACACGGGCGTGACGATCGCCGATCGCACCTATCGCTTAAACCACTACCCAGCCTGTTTTGTCGGTTCCGAAGCGGTTGCCTGGTTGATCCACGCCTATGGCTGTACCCGTGAAACCGCGATCCAGGTCGGACAATGGCTGCTGGAACACCATCAGATCACCCCCGTCGATGGGGGAACAGCCTTTCAGGATGGCTACTGTTTCTATCGGTTTGCGATCGATACCCAGCAACTCCAAGCCAACGCTGGACAAGCTCAGGCCAGACAAGACAACAAAGATTAAAGATTAAGGATTCAGCCGGGACTGGGGACTGGGTGTTGCCCATAGAATGGGTTAGCCGTTGACCAGTGGGGGCTTTGGCCCTGTGTCCAGGCCGCTGCCGCCAGGGTAAAAACACCCGCGACGGTTGCCCCCAGGTCCCCTTCAGCCTGAATCAAGGTGTAGGCAGTCGGCCATGCGGCCAGGGTTTGCTGCCAGCGATCGGGTTGCCAGGTGGCATCGGGTAACGCTGCACTCAGATCCGCCGATTCCGGATAGGGACGGTAGATCCCCCCAAACAGTTCACCTCGATGGGCAGGTAGTTGGACCGCCCGATCGGCCCCGGCTAGCCGCTTAGCCTGGGTGGCTGCGATCGCCGCCAGGGTCGAGATCGCAAACAGGGGAATATCGAGTTGCTGCGCCAGGGTGCGGGCTGCAACAACCCCAATGCGGGTGCCCGTAAAACTGCCCGGCCCCTTCGCCACCGCAATCCAGGCAAGATCGGTCCAGGCATAGGGCTGGATGAATTCGGCCAGACAAACCTGGAGTTGACCAGACAAGTCCCGTCCTAATGCCCAGGTTTGCTGCCGGATTAGAGTTGAGCTGTCGCCCAAAGCCAGCCCCAATTCTGGGCTAGTGGTATGGATTGCTAACGCCAAAGAAGACATCCGAGTCCGGGGCAAAAGGGCATGGGTTCAGGGCTGGGGATCAGAGGGTTGCGGGTGGGGTGAGGACACGCGCCTGTTCATCCTGCTGCAACCGCCGCATGTGCTCAAACAACTGCCAGCAATACTGCTCGGACAATCCACAGGTGACCGCCCCCCGCAGCACGACATTGAAATACCAATCATTCGGGGCCAATTCCTGGGGCAGCTTATCCACCACCACGTAGGTCCGCACCTGCCGAAAGATCTGGTAGCGGGTATACACATCGACAAACGCATGACGATAGCCCCCCGTGGGGATCTCCTCCCGCTCATCCAACCGGCCACTCAACCGCCAAGGCAACTGGTATAACACGCCCTCCACCCAACTCCCTGGAGCCTTTACCACATCCAGCGCACCACAATTACGCCGCCGCGAATGACGATTAAACCTCAGACGATAATCCGGCAACGTTGCTGGGCCAATCACATAGTCGTGGGTATTTTCTCCCAAAGTTCGCTTCAAATCGACCGGGCACATACACGAACCATAGGCAAAGTAGTAAAACATGGGTTCTGTATGTTGTTGCGATCGCCGATCGTGACCACCGGAGAATCGCGCCACATCCCCACTGGTGGATCGGGATTGCCAGCTCGATCGCCGATCTTGGGAAGTATGCAGGACAGACTGGGTTAAGAGCGATTGATTCACAGGTCCTCAGCAGACGCTCAACGCCCGCTACAGTTGGGATAGGAAGCCGGATCGCACCGACGGGTTAGCAGCATTTCGTAACATTGTCGTAACGTTTCCGTAACATTAGTCACTGTTATGCCCCGTCAGCTTCCCCCTATGCTTAGGAGGAACAGGACCCATCATATCAGGTGTCTATGATAAAGTCCACAATTCCGACCAACAAACCGTAGATTCAGGCATCCTATTGGATTTCTATCGCTTCCTGCGGTTTCTCACTAAGCATACACAAGGCCCTTGGCAGTTCCCTTCTAGACCTTCTAACGACCTGACCTCCCAACGACCTGACCGTCTAGCGACCAGATCTTGTAACTACCAGACTTTCTAAACCGATGATGCAGCGCTTCCCTTTTTCCGCTCCTGGCCTTAAGGCTTGGCCTATCCTGGCCCTAGCCAGTCTCCTGTTTAGTGCCTGTACTGCGTCAACCCCCACCGTCCGCGATCGTCCCGTGGCAACGGATAGCCCCACCGCCACGGAAGCGGCGCCAGCCACAAATACGTTTAACGTGGGTTTGATTATGGTGGGTCCTAGAAACGATGCGGGTTGGAGCGAATCCCACTTTGAAGGGATTGAGTACGTTCAAGCCAAGCTCCCAGCGGTCAAGGTTGAGTATGTCGATAAGGTCAACCCCAGCGATCGGCCCAATGTCAAAGGTTCCCAGGTAGCCGATGACCTCATTGCCAAGGGGGCAAAGTTGATCATTTTCAATTCCGATGACTTCAAGGACGACGCCCTGGAAACCGCCCAGAAACATCCCGATGTGGCCGTGATTCAGGCCACGGGGGACTATGCCTGGGAAGAAGGCAAAAACTACAAAAATCAGCCCAACCTGGGTAACATCATGCCCGAGATGGAGTACGGTCGCATGATCGCGGGTTGTGCCGCTGCCCTCGCGACAGAAACGGGCAAAATCGGCTTTCTGGGTCCTTTGATTAATGATGAAACCCGCCGCCTGGTCTCGGCGGCCTACCTAGGGGCTGATTATTGCTGGGAAACCTATCGCAACAAGAACCCAGAGGATCTCAACTTCAAGGTCACCTGGATCGGCTTCTGGTTCAATATCCCCGGTGTCACCCTCGATCCCACTAAAGTTGCCAATGACTTCTATAACGGGGGCTACGATGTGGTTATGACGGGGATCGATACTCCCGAAGCTGCCGTTGAAGGGAAGAAAGCGGCCCAAGCGGGGAAAGCCGTCAAGTTTCTGCACTACACCATGCCCAATGGCTGTGAACTGGCACCGGAGATCTGTGTGGGTGTTCCTGTTTACAATTGGGGACCGCTCTATCTGAAGGCGATTACAGATGCCCAAGCCGGTAACTTCCAGGGCGATTTCGTTTGGGCACCGCCTGATTGGAGTGATATCAATAATCCCGATACTTCTGCCGTTGGTTTTGTGATGGGCAATGCCCTCAATGCCCAACAGCGTGAATCCCTGGAAACCTTCATTAAAGGCTTAGGGGATGGCAGCATTAACCTCTACCAAGGGCCTCTACAGTTCCAGGATGGTACGCCTTTCCTCGCGGCAGGGGAAACCGCTACCCCGGTCCAGATCTGGTATATGCCGCAATTGTTGCAAGGGATTGAAGGCCCCAGTCAATAGGTTGGGCTAAGTGGGGTAGGCGTCTCTGCCTGCCCGCCATACTAGGACCATCCTTGTCTACCTCTCGACTAGCAAGTTCTAGTAAGGCTCGTAGTGCTGGCTTTAGCCAGCAACGACTAAAGCCAGCACTACTAACCGTACTACTAACTACTAACGTTGCTAACGTTATATGCTCACGTTATTGGGACCACCCCTTTTCAGGTTCCTGCAAGCGAATGGCTGTTCCGGAGGCCGTGATCAGTAGCAATGACCCGGATTTATCCACCGAAACGGTGCCCGTATCCATCTGAATTCCAATCACCGCATTGGCTCCCAGCCGCTCCGCCCGACGGCTCAACTCATCTAGGGCTTCCTGCTGACCCCGCTTAAACACCTGTTCGTAGCTAGCCGTGCGACCGCCCACAAAATCCCGAATTCCGGCAAAAAAGTCCCGAAAGGCGTTGGTCCCATAGACCACTTCCGCCGTCACCACTCCCAGGTAGTTCTCGACGATCGCCCCCTGAATAATATCCGTCGTTGTCAACAGCATCGCCTCACCCCAACCTAACCTTGCTGATCAACCCGTATTTCACCTCTAACCATAGCTTATGGATTGCCGCGTCTTGAGGTATCCGCGCCGATCGCACCCGTCCGTCGACTCAATGTCCTTCCCCCGGTGGGGCGATCGCACGCGAATTACCTCAAATCCCGCCTCAGCACAAGACTTAACAAAAAAATTGACACCGGTAACACGTCCTTCATATACTAAGAGACTGTTGAAAAATTTTAGTTTCCTAGATCAGGCTCGATCGCCCCATGCCCACGATTCAACAACTCATTCGCTCAGAACGCCAAAAGGCGAAGAAAAAGACCAAATCCCCTGCCCTTAAAAGCTGCCCACAGCGTCGGGGGGTTTGTACGCGAGTGTATACCACCACACCGAAAAAACCCAACTCGGCCCTGCGGAAGGTGGCCCGTGTCCGCCTGACCTCTGGCTTTGAGGTGACGGCCTATATCCCTGGGATTGGCCACAACCTTCAGGAACACTCGGTGGTGATGATTCGGGGCGGACGGGTGAAAGACCTGCCCGGTGTGCGTTACCACATCATCCGGGGAACCCTTGATACGGCTGGCGTTAAGGATCGGCGACAAGGGCGTTCCAAATATGGGGCTAAGCGTCCCAAGGCATAGTCAAAAATCGGCAAAGGACAGGCACTTAGGTAGGAATACCTAATGACGGACAGTGTGACACTCACTAATCCCAAGGTCGATTGGCTTTGCTCTTGCGGTTAAACCCACTTTTGGACTACAGATTTTCTCAGGCTTTCAGACTCTTTCCAGATTATTTCCAGGCTATTTTCAGACTTTAAAGCTCTCAGAAGGTTCTAACAGATCATGTCGCGTCGCGGTGTTGCTCAAAAACGTTCAACGACTCCTGATCCGGTGTATAACAGCCGATTGGTCAGCATGATGGTTCAGCGCATCATGGGAAGTGGCAAGAAATCGCTGGCCTCTCGCATTGTTTATGATGCCCTCAAAACGGTCGAGCAGCGGACGGGGAATGATCCGCTGGAAACCTTTGAAACAGCGGTTCGGAATGCCACCCCCTTAGTGGAGGTGAAAGCCCGACGGGTGGGTGGGGCTACCTACCAGGTGCCGATGGAAGTCCGGTCCGATCGGGGTACGGCCTTGGCCCTGCGTTGGTTGATCCACTTTGCACGGCAGCGATCGGGCAAATCAATGGCGGCTAAGCTGGCCAATGAACTGATGGATGCCGCAAATGAAACCGGCAGTGCCATTCGGAAGCGGGAGGAAACTCACCGGATGGCGGAAGCCAACAAGGCATTTGCCCACTACCGCTACTAACGGAACGGTGAAAAGCAGCATTCTGTACAAACAAGCCAGTTCCCAGCAGTGGGGCTAGACCTTCGCGGTTTGGGGTAGGAGAGTGTGACACTCTCGGCCATTCTAAACAGACAGGAAGCGGGACGAGTAACCTTAAGGTTGCTCATAACAACTGTGTCAGGAAATTGTATAGAATTTTAACAAAGTAGTACGATTCATGATTGACGGCAGAGTGATAGGAGGTAGCTGTGGCTAGGACAGTCCCGCTTGAACGCATCCGCAATATTGGCATTGCGGCCCATATTGATGCGGGCAAAACAACAACGACCGAGCGTATCTTGTTCTATTCCGGGGTTGTTCACAAAATGGGCGAGGTCCATGATGGGACAGCGGTAACCGATTGGATGGCCCAAGAACGAGAGCGCGGCATTACGATCACGGCTGCCGCTATCAGTACAAGCTGGTTAGATCACCAGATCAACATCATTGACACCCCCGGTCACGTGGACTTCACGATCGAAGTAGAGCGATCGATGCGGGTATTGGATGGGGTGATTGCCGTCTTCTGCTCCGTGGGGGGCGTTCAACCGCAATCGGAAACCGTGTGGCGACAAGCCGATCGCTACAAGGTGCCGCGCATTGCCTTTGTCAACAAGATGGACCGCACCGGGGCCAACTTCTACAAGGTTTATAACCAACTGCTTGATCGCCTGCGCACCAATGCAGTTGCCGTTCAAATTCCGATCGGCGCTGAAAGCGATTTCAAGGGTCTCGTGGATTTGGTGCAGATGCGGGCCTATATTTACACCAACGATGTCGGTACCGATATCCAGGAAACCGACATCCCGGCGGATATGCAGGAACTGGCGGACGAGTACCGGGTCAAGCTGATCGAAGCTGTTGCTGAAGCCGACGACGATCTGATGGAGAAGTACCTCGGCGAAGAAGAGATCAGCCTAGAGGAGATCAAAGCTGCTCTGCGCAAGGGGACGATTAACGGTACCATTGTGCCCGTTCTCTGTGGCTCGGCCTTCAAGAATAAAGGTGTGCAGCGGTTGCTGGATGCAGTGATTGATTACCTACCCTCACCCCTGGATGTCCCCCCAATCCAAGGCACCTTGCCCAATGGCGATGCGGCGGAACGACGGGCGGATGACACCGAACCCCTCTCGGCCTTGGCCTTCAAGATCATGGCCGATCCCTATGGTCGCCTTACCTTCATTCGGGTTTATTCTGGCGTCCTGCAAAAGGGTAGCTACGTGTTGAATGCGACCAAGGGCAAGAAGGAACGGATTTCGCGCCTGATCGTGCTCAAGGCTGACGATCGCATCGAAGTCGATGAGCTGCGGGCGGGCGATTTGGGGGCCGCATTGGGTCTGAAGGATACCTTTACGGGCGACACGATCTGCCAGGAAGACAGCCCGGTAATCCTGGAGTCGTTGTTCATCCCCGAACCCGTTATTTCTGTCGCGGTGGAACCCAAAACCAAGCAAGATATGGAGAAGCTCTCCAAGGCCCTCCAATCCTTGTCGGAGGAAGATCCCACCTTCCGCGTCAGTATTGATCCGGAAACCAACCAGACCGTCATCGCGGGCATGGGTGAGTTGCACCTGGAAATTCTCGTCGATCGCATGATGCGGGAATTCAAGGTGGAAGCCAACGTCGGTGCGCCCCAAGTGGCCTATCGGGAAACCGTGCGTAAGAACGTGCGGACCGAAGGTAAATTTGTACGGCAGTCGGGCGGTAAGGGCCAATACGGTCACGTGGTGATTGAACTGTCCCCCGGTGAGCCTGGGAGTGGCTTTGAATTTGTGTCCAAGATCGTTGGGGGGTCGATTCCCAAGGAATACGTGCCCGCAGCGGAACAGGGCATGAAGGAAGCCTGCGAATCTGGTATCCTAGCTGGGTATCCAGTGATCGACCTGAAAGCAACGCTGGTGGATGGGTCTTACCACGAAGTAGACTCCTCCGAAATGGCCTTCAAGATTGCTGGCTCGATGGCGATTAAGGATGCCGTGATGAAGGCGTCCCCCGTCCTCCTTGAACCGACGATGAAGGTGGAAGTTGAAGTCCCCGAAAACTTCCTGGGCGATGTCATTGGTGACTTGAACTCCCGTCGAGGCCAAGTTGAGGGCATGGGGTCGGAAGACGGAATCGCGAAGGTTAGCGCGAAAGTCCCCCTCGCCGAGATGTTTGGTTACGCAACCGACATTCGTTCAATGACCCAGGGCCGGGGTATTTTTTCGATGGAATTCAGCCACTATGCTGAAGTTCCTCGTAATGTGGCTGAAGCGATCATCGCTAAAAGCAAAGGGAACGCATAAATCACCAGAGAGGAAGGTTAATTCATGGCACGCGCAAAGTTTGAACGGACTAAACCCCACGTCAACATCGGCACGATCGGTCACGTTGACCACGGGAAAACCACATTGACGGCGGCAATTACGATGACGCTGTCGGCTTTGGGTAAGGCAAAGGCCCGCAAGTATGATGAGATCGACGCGGCTCCTGAAGAGAAGGCCCGTGGGATCACGATCAACACGGCCCACGTGGAGTATGAAACCGACTCCCGCCACTACGCCCACGTGGATTGCCCTGGCCACGCTGACTATGTGAAGAATATGATCACCGGGGCAGCCCAAATGGATGGGGCGATCCTGCTGGTGTCGGCTGCCGATGGTCCCGAACCCCAAACCCGTGAGCACATTCTGCTGGCCCGTCAGGTGGGTGTGCCCAACCTGGTGGTGTTCCTGAACAAGGAAGACCAGATGGAAGGGGAAGACGAACTGGTGGAACTGGTGGAACTGGAAGTGCGGGAACTGCTTTCCAGCTATGACTTCGATGGCGACAATATCCCCATCATTCGCGGTTCGGCCCTGAAGGCGTTGGATGCCCTGACGGCCAATCCGGCGATCAAGAAAGGTGACGATAGCTGGGTTGACAAGATCTATGACCTGATGGATGCGGTGGACAGCTACATCCCCACGCCGGAGCGCGATGTGGACAAGCCCTTCCTGATGGCGGTTGAAGACGTGTTCTCGATCTCGGGTCGGGGGACGGTGGCGACGGGTCGGATTGAGCGCGGGAAGGTCCACATTGGCGACACTGTGTCGATCGTGGGCATTCGCGAAACCCGTGACACCACCGTAACCGGGGTGGAAATGTTCCAGAAGACCCTGGATGAAGGGATGGCCGGTGACAACGTGGGTCTGCTGCTGCGCGGTCTCAAGAAGGATGACATTGAGCGCGGGATGGTCATTGCCAAGCCCGGTTCAATCACGCCCCACACCAAGTTTGAGGCGGAAGTGTATGTCCTCAAGGATTCCGAGGGCGGTCGGAAAACCCCGTTCTTCAAGGGCTATCGGCCCCAGTTCTATGTACGGACCACCGACGTAACGGGTACCATTGCGGACTTCACCGATGACGAAGGCGGCGCACCTGAAATGGTCATGCCCGGTGACCGGATCAAGATGACGGTGGAACTGATCAAGCCGATCGCGATCGAGCAACAAATGCGTTTCGCGATTCGTGAAGGCGGTCGAACCGTTGGCTCTGGGGTGGTTTCCAAGATCCTACAATAATCACCTAGCGCCTCCCTGCGCAGCATCATCTGGGGTAGCAGTCGGTCAGCAATGGCTGGCTGCTCTCCTGTGTCAATGTCAGATCTTACGGTCAGTTATCTTCTGACTACTTTCCGTACCTTGAAAATTAAACCTAACCCCTACTAGAGGTTCAAACTAACGTCCTATGGCTACTCTGCAACAGCAAAAAATTCGGATTCGCCTCAAAGCCTTCGATCGCCGCCTGCTCGATACGTCCTGCGAAAAGATCGTTGATACGGCGAATTGCACCCAGGCTACGGCGATCGGGCCGATTCCGCTGCCCACTAAGCGACGTATTTATTGTTTATTGCGATCGCCCCATGTGGATAAGGATTCGCGGGAGCATTTTGAAACCCGTACCCATCGCCGCATTATTGATATTTATCAACCGTCGCCGAAGACGATCGATGCGTTGATGAAGCTCGATTTACCGGCTGGGGTTGATATTGAGGTCAAGCTTTAGTCGTTATTCAAGGCGTTAGTTATTGAACTGAACCACTAAGACACGAAGGACACAAAGGGACACGAAGGGTTTGATGTGCGCTCGGTGTGCTTTGTGTCTCTGGGGTTCGCGACTTAACCTGTCCTATTAAGCAAGGGCTTCTGGGATGTGACTTAGTAAGCTAGACTGAAAACAGGTTTGAGTTTTGAGATGACCTCTTTTTCATCGATCGCTGTGCGCGAACTCCCGATTTTCCCCCTGCCGGAAGTTGTCCTTTTTCCGGGCAGACCCCTACCGCTACATATTTTTGAGTTTCGGTATCGGATCATGATGAACACCATTCTGGAGGACGATCGTCGCTTCGGGGTAGTGATGTTCGATCCGGTCCAGGGAGAACCCGTCAGCGTGGGCTGTTGCGCTGAGATCTTGCAATACCAGCGGTTACCGGACGATCGCCTGAAAATGATTACCCTCGGTCAGCAGCGCTTCCGAGTCCTGGAATATACCCGTGAGAAACCCTACCGGGTGGGTTTGGTGGAATGGATCGAAGATCAGCCCCCGACAAAAGATCTACGGCCCTTGGCCCAGGAGGTTCGCCAATCTCTCCGGGAAGTGTTTTATCTCTCGAATAAGCTCACGGGTCAGGAAATTGATTTTCCCGAAGAAGTGCCGGATTTACCGATCGAGCTTTCCTATTGGGTGGCGAGTAACCTCTATCGGGTCGTACCTGAACAACAAGCTTTACTCGAAATGCAGGATACCGCTAGCCGCCTGGAACGGGAACTGGAGATCCTGACAACGACCCGTAATCACCTGTCTGCGCGGGCGGCATTGAAGGATGCGTTCCCAAGCCCTTGACTCGTTTCCGGACACGATCGCAGCCGGGTGAGCACCTGCACAATCTCATCAATCGTCTGCGTAAGTGCCCCGTGGGTAGCGGTGGATTGATTGATTAAGATACTAAACACCAGGGTGGACGCATCGGAACGCTCCAGATAACCCGATAGGCTAGCGACCCCGTGCATAGCCCCTGATTTGGCTTGAATGGGGGGTAGAGTCGCAGGGGCTAAGCGCCGCCTGAGGGTGCCGGTTTCACCCATCACGGCTAAGGAATTCCGATAGGTCACGGCGTGGGGCGATCGCGCCATTGTTTGTAGGGTTTGCACAATGGCCGCAGGCGTCGCCAGATTGTGCCGGGAAAGCCCTGAGCCATCGGCCAACGCATATCCCTGGGCATTAATGCCCAGTTGGCTAAGGGTGGTTGCCATCACTGCCAGTCCCGCCTCCGTAGGGGATCGGTCGGCAGCTACGGGCGTACTCACCCGACCCAGGATCGCGAGGAGGGCTTCAGCGTAGAAGTTATTACTGTACTGATTGGTTTCCTGTAACAGTTCCGCGAGGGGGGCAGAATGCCAGGTGGCACGGGCAATCGCGCCTGATGGAATGGGGGTCGTCGTAACTGCAATCTCCTTAACCCCAATTCCCTGCGCTTTTGAAATCTGTTGCCAACGTTGGGCAAAGTGTTCAGTCGGGTTCACCACGGCGATCGCGACCGGTTCCGGCTCCGAACCCACCCGCAGATGCCCCGCAATCTTCGCAACAGGACGACTGAGATCGCGACCGACTTTGACAAATTCGGGGGCGGCGGGTGCAACGGTTAGAGACAGGTTCTCCACCTGCCAGGTTTGTGCCGCGATCGCATCCTCCCAGACAATCCCCAAGGGTTCACCGAGGCGCTGGGGCACTAACTGTAAGGGAATCGCATTTTGATTAACCATCAGGCTATTCAGGGGAGCACCATAGCCCGCCTGGATATCCTCCCATTCCCAATTGGGATTGACAAACGTTCCTCCCAGATAGGATTCATCCAGGATCAGGCGATCGATCTGACGTATCCCTGCCCTTTTTAGCTGCTGGGCCAGCGAGGTCAATCCCGCCTCCGTCAAACTGGGATCGGCCCGTCCGACCATCTGCAAGACCGTTGCATCAGGATCAGGCACCTGGTAAACCGTCGTGCGAATCCGGAACTGGGGGCCGAGACGGTGCAAAATAGCAGCAGTGCTGAGGAGTTTGGCATTGGATGCCGGGATAAAGTAATGCTCGGCATCCCGTTGATACAGGGTATGGGGTGGCTCCGTCGCGGTTGCCAGGGATTGCACCAGGATGCCCCACCGCGATCGCGCAAACTCCGGGCGATCGGTGATAGCAGCGATCTCGGCATCGAGGTTACGGGGACACAGGGGGGTGGGGGCGGCGGCTTGACTGGGTTGGGGAAGACAGAGACTCAGGCTACTGAAGAGCGCAAGACCAAGGGCTGGGAGGGGTAATTTACCTGGGAAGAGGCGACGCGCTTCTCCTGTGAAGACGCTACACGAACAGGCAGACACGGCTTGGTCTGGGTTGCTGGCTAGCATAAAGTCAGTCCTACCGATGCTTCCGGTTAGTCATCCGGTTAGTCAAACGTGTTCCTCCCCCTGTCAAGCTATTGTAACGATCAAGGGGTAGAGCATATCTGTACCCTGATCAACACGGTGATCAACGGTGAGTACCGAATGTATCATAGCAGCGCTATTCCTGGAAGTCCTTAGCCTATGGCAACCCTCGCAGATCTCACCCGTAGCATTGGAACATAAAGCTTTCCCAATTCAGAGAACCGTTCCAAATTGGATGCGCAGATCGCTACTCTCTGCCTCTTTGTACCCCAGCTAAGAAGCTGTTTAAAAAGTGGAGCAATATAAAGTATAAGGAGTCGTATGGAGATTCCTTCCATGACCCGCTGGGTGCTCTGGCAACAGTTAATGATGGTAAGCGTTGCGGTTGGGTTGGCAGTCCTGTGTTGGGCCAGTCCCGCGATCGCGGCAGCGCAGATCCGGTTGCAATACCGCGATCAACATCTCATCATTGCCCCAGCCGAGTTGCACACCCTGGCCCAGACGGGAGAACCCTCACCCACCCTCGCCCAATTTTTCTCCCAAATCCCCCTGACTCCGGCCCAAGTGCGTGAGTTGCTGAACAGCACCATGCTCCCTAGCGGCAAAATTAAGCTGGATCAGCAAACCCTCGACTTTCTAACCCTACAAATTAACAAACTGGTGGGAACCCCGTTTCGCCAAGAACCGACGGCCCCCCTCCGGACAACGATCGCAGCCGCCATCCAGGACGATCGGGCGTTTTCACTGCTAGAAATCATCGATCGCTACCCCGATCCCCAGATACGCCTAGAGCTAGCCAACCTGGAGCGGGTGGGGCGGGATGTCAAGCTGCTGGTAGAGCGTCTCTATCCCTTGCTGACGTTGGTGCAGCCCCTATTGCCAGAATTATTGTGCGAGTGTGGGCAAGACCTCTGGGGCAGGAACGAAGAGAGAACCACTGAACTCAGTCACGTCTGGCCAAATCAGCCCTCTCCCACGAACACAGCGTTGGTCCGAGGGAAGGCATTGGCCCCCTCCCTCAAGACTCTACCCTGGTTGCCACAGCGATCGGCGACTGCTAACTCCCTGCCATCCCTCAGTTTGGCACCTCCCCCCAAGCAGGTTACCTTCACCTTTGGCGCATTGACCCAATCCTTGGCAATTCAGGATTTGACAACCTTCGTGGCCACAGGACAACCATCCAGTGCCCTGCGCTTTATCTTGAAGCTGGCCAAATTACCCCCCGCAGATTTTAAAACCTTGCTCACCCAAACGATCACGGCTGATCTGCAATTTCTGGATACAATCCTGAATTCCCTGTTGGGTGAATATGCCCTCTTTCAGTTGGGCCAAGTCCTACACACCCAATCCCGTCAGGCGAATATTCAAGCCCTGCGATCGACCCTCATCCTGGCAGCTCGCGATGATAACCAGATTTCGCCCCTAGAATTTTTACAAAATTATCCAACCCAAACCCTGTATATCGATGGTATCCGCTTAGCCCACATTGCCCGGACCGCCAAACGCATCTCCGCCGCTGGGACCGAGCACGTGGTCGGTAGTCTGCTGGATGAGATTGAGGAGTGGCTCGTCGCGCTTCAAGCTTCCGCTGCGGAGGTTGTCTGTGATTGTCCCCCAGCATCGTGAGGGCGAGAAATGACCCCGATCGCCGCCAAGGCAGCCTCGGTGATCCGGTGAGTCTCCCCGGTCCCCCGGTGTTGAAATCGGGCCGTAAATCCCCCGGCCCCCAGCCCACTTTGGGGAAACAGTCGATAGCAGGGCATCGTCGTGAGGTGGGACTGAAAGGCAGTTAAGGGCGGCACGACACAGGGGTGAAACTGGGGGAATCGCGCAAGGAACCAGTCACAAACCTGCTCATTTTCAGCCGGTGAATAGGCACAGGTCATATAGGCTAGATAGCCCCCTGGTTTAACCAATTGGGCTGCATTGGCCAGGATGCGCTTTTGGCGATTGGCATTTTTATTAATCGTGACGGGATGGAAACACCCTGGTGCCGCTTCGCCTTTGGCCAGGAGAGATTGGCCTGTACAGGGAGCGTCCACGATGACCACATCAGCCGTGGCAGGTAAATATTGCGCCAAAACCTGGGAATCCCGGTTACACACGAGCGTCGATCGTATGTGGCAACGTTTGAGGTTACTGATCAACATGCCCAACCGTTTGCCAATGGTTTCATTACTGATCAATACTTGGGGTTGCAAGCCTACGGCAGCGAGGATACTTTTCCCCCCCGGTGCTGCACACACATCAATGACCGTATTCACGGGTTGCGGTACGGTCAGCACCGGATAGGCGGCAAACACGGAGGAGAAATCTAAGCAATAATAGGCTCCCTTGCTGTGTAGGGGATGTTGGCCCGGTCGGCTCTCGGCGGCAATGCGATCGACAAAATCCGGTTGCCAGTCTAATGGCGGTGCAACGGCAAAGGGGAGCGACTCCGGTCGAGGTTGACACCACGCGATCGCCGACAGTACCGCTTGGGGTTGGGTGAGGGCAACCAGCCAGCGGTCTTGTTCGGCCCCATCGTCAAACAGCGATCGGGCTAATTTTTGCATGAGTCGAGAATGGGTCACCCACTTTCCCCCAGCGATCGGGCCATTTAGGAAGAATCTATTAAAAAGTAGCTAAGCCGCAACAACTGACGGGGAATCCCCATGACAATAGAGAAGTAGCGTTCTCTTACGCGGAGACCATTATGGCTTACGGATGCGAGATCGGCGCGGGTCGAAGCGTTTACCTGGATAATCAAGGCAACCAGACGGTGGTCACAATCGTTAGCAGTAGTCCCGGTCAACAACAACAAGCCAGTAATCACTTCACGACGGGTCAGTGGACCTATCCACCCCAACTATTTCGGATGGGCGACGGTATCGTGATCCGCATTAGCACAGCCCAGGGGCACCAAGACATTCAAGTTCTGGGCAGTAGCATGAGTATGATGCTCGGCGGCTTTGCCCACCAAGGGGCGCAACAGCTTCAAGTGCAACAGGTTGCCCAAGTCCCCAGTTCTCCCATGCAGCCCATGCAGCCCATGCAGCCCATGTCGATGCAGCCCATGCAGCCCATGCAACCCATGCAGCCCATCTCAGGGGGAACGGGGATGCAGATGAGCCTCAACCCAATGGAGATGCGCATGGGCAATATGGAGATGCGCATGGGTGACCCCCCGATCGCGTCTCCCTCCCCTGGCCCAGCGGCGGCTTCCCGGCGGTTTTGTAGCCAATGTGGTGCGGCGGTACAAGCGGACGATCGTTTCTGTGCCAGTTGTGGTCATCAATTGCAGCCCTAGGGATTGGCAGAGAGGCATATCACCAGGGAGTCAGGGAGGCGCACTGGTTGGAGGGGACTTGGTTCACAATCTTGCACAATAGGGATGGCTGGGGGGTGCTTGATAATGAACTCGGCCTGTAATTGTCTCAGAATTTGTCTCAGAACTTATGCGTATTCCCTTGCCCCAATTTACGGCCCAAAATCGCGATCCCAATCATATTGCCGAGGTGATTGAAACGGCAACGTCGGAATTCCTGGCCCAGTGTCTTGAACCGGAGGATCTGGTATTTCCGGTGATGCCCCCCTTTGGCAGTTGGGTAAAGGCATTGGATGAGGAGTCCGGAAACCAGGTGTATGCCGTGATCTACCATGCCACCACTAGCCCGATCGACTCGATTCACCGTGCCCGTGCCCTCGGTCTGTCATTGTCAGAATTACGGGAACAACAGCCACAAATTTTTGCCATGCTCAAGACGGAATTCCGGGCGGTGATTGTCGGGTTCTTGCCCCCCTTACACCACAATGGCTCCGGTCCCAATCCAACCGACTTCTACCACCATTTGCCGCCCCGTCCCCCCCAAATCCACCAGGCGGTCTATGGCTGTTCCGCCGCCGAGGTAATGCTCTTTACGGAACGGTTTGATTTTCTGCGCACCCTCCTGCAACTAACAGCGGCTCCCGTGGATGCCCTCATTGCGGCGGTATTACGGGAGGTTTATCGTCTGCGCCAAGCCGATCGCCCCTGGCTGGTGAATGCGGGCCGATTTCTCGGTGTCATTCTCAAGGATGACTACGATCGCCTCCAAGTCATTCTCAATCAAGTGCATTGGTAAGTTTACGGTAAGCTGTGGACAGAGCATCCCTAAACCTGCTAATCACTTGCCTCTGTAATCACACTTGCCTATGTTTCTCCGAAGCCTCCTGGTTTGCCTGATCGCCACCCTGCTGTGGCTGACCACTGCCCTAGGTGCCAACCCGGCCTTAGCCCTTACCCAGGTTAAACTCTCTGATCTCACCTACGAAGCCTGTCCTGAAGCAGTGGGGGCCGGTGCGGTCACCAGTGACGGGTCTGGTGCGGCAGCCAATTGTTTCCTGATTACGGGCAAGGCGAATAATCCCTCTGGCAAACCCGTCTACAACGCGGATATCTTTGGTCGAGTTTATGATGCCAACGGTAACCCAGTGATGCAAAACCGCAACCGTTTAGGCGCGATCGACTACCTACCACCGGGCACCAGT
This sequence comes from Coleofasciculaceae cyanobacterium bin_20, assembly GCA_037445115.1. Classification (GTDB taxonomy): domain Bacteria; phylum Cyanobacteriota; class Cyanobacteriia; order B231; family B231; genus Trichothermofontia. The sequence continues at coordinate 32,537 of JBBILC010000013.1, read as the reverse complement.
GACTTTCAACTGCGCATCTCAGTCCCAGCCAACCAACCCACACCGCTCCAACTGGAACAGTTCAAGGCATCCGGCTTCTCTGGGCAAGTGCGGCGCTAAGGCCATGTTCACAGTGACCTGCGATACCTAAGGATTTGGGTTCAGTCGATCGCAACTTGAACGTGGGATAGCCATCTCACCGGTCAGAGTGGCAGGCAGGATGCCTACCCCACCCAATCTAAAATCTAAAATCTAAAATCTAAAATCCCAACCGAGCTTGCCAAAGCACCCGGTTACCGTTAATGCCGATCGGGCCAGAGGGTCCGCCACCAGGGCATGGACGGCGTGGTGCCCGGTTTCGGGAAGCTGATTTTGCGGCGAATGTCCTGGAGACTCCAGCCCGTTAAATTTGCTAGGGTTTGGGCTTCCCGCTCCAAGCGTTGAGACAGTGCCTGTTGGTATTGGCGACCGGCGGGGCAGTTCATTTCGCCCGTATAGGGATGCCGCAGGATATACCGTCCCTGGAAAAGCTGCTGATTGCTGGTTTCCTGGAACATTAAGTCTTCCGGGAAAGTGTTGCGGGCATAGCGCACATGCAGCCGGGTAATAAATACTCGATTGGGTTCATTGGGGGTTAACCAAAATACGCCCGCCTGTCGCAGTTCTTCTGGCGTTAAGGGTTCGGCAGCGCAAGGATCACAGTTGCCCATATCCCAGGCATATTCGAGGAAGGCAACTTTTTTATTCTCCCGTTGGTAGGCGGTTTGGAAGAGCGATCGATAGAAATCCGGAAATTCGTTTTTCACAAATACCGGGATTTCCGCATCGGACGGAATATTCACGGCTCGATAATTGGTCAGTTCTACCCGTCCCCTAGGCGTGAGCAAATACACAATCAGATCCTGCTCCGTTCGGGCGTTAATCATGCCCAGCCGAATCGGTAACATAAACCGGGGGGATTCATAGGCCATCATCAACGGTCGCAGGAACTGGGAACCGCTGCGGCTAAATTCCTGCAAATTCACCTTGGCGACAAAGAACTTTAAGCCTTGACGGATGTAGGGTTGCAGTAAAGGGCTGGCCCCTGGGGGAATGCGGTAACCATTTTGCCGCAACCAAGTTTCTAACCCATCCGACTCACGGGCGCTGAGGATTTCAATATCATATTCACCCACGCTAAAACGGGCTTCGACGGTAACTCCCAGCGCACCGCCCCGGCGACGATCGGCTTCATCGCGGGCAGCGGTAGGTGCCGGCATCGCCAATTCATTGGAAAAAATCCGGCGTGACTCGCAGGGGTTCTCGTCGAAATACTCCACCAGTCGCGGCGCACTGAAGGCATCCAGGTGGGCCAATATCTCTGGTTTGCCAACATTGACTTGTTCGGGTCGCAGTACCACGGGCACGGGCACCACGATCGCAAAGTCCTTGACATCCCCCCGGAAATCATTGGCCATCGTCATCACGGTACGATTGCCATTACGGGCGATCGCCACCTGGGACGCCTGGTTATAGAGACTGGTATCCGCCTTGGCGACATAAAACCCACAGAACGCCCATGCCGATGCAGGCATCCCCAAAATAAGGCCAGCCATGAGCAACACACTCAACAAACGACGCAGTAGATTCATGATCAACTCCTGGGTTTAACGCAAGGGTTCGCTGGTCAGGCTGGGCATCAGTCCGCTGCGTCGCATGGCCCGCTGGGCGATCGCCTGCCACGAGAAGCGGGGGGCAACCCACAGGGAATCCATCAGTACGGTCAGGGGAGCCAGGGCGAAGAGTGCCCAGAAAACCGCCGTCGATAGGAAGAAATGGTTACGCAAAATGAAAGTTAGCAGCGCGATCGCGATCGCCCAGACAATCCGACCCAGGCGGGCATTAGGAATCGATCGCGGATCGGTGATCATGAACAGGGCAAATAACAGCAGGGAACCACTCATCAGGCGATGACCCAGCACGTCCCACTCCCAGCCCAACCAGAGGTTGCGGCCCGCCTCCAACAATACATAGGCTCCAAGAAACGCAGCAGTCGTATCCCAACGCCCCACCCGCTGCAAAACCAGGCCGCCCGTGCCCGCAAACAGCAACACATACCACCCATCTTCGCCCCACTGACCCGGTGACACCCAGGCATCGTTGGTGAGCAAAAGGGCAGCAATAATCCCAAAATTGGCAGGGTTGCAAAAGTGCTTGTCCGCCGATCGCAACCAAAACTTACTCAAAATGGCCAGGGTCCCCGCCAGGATAAAGGTGCTGGCGTGATCTGCCCGCAGTAACAAACACAGGCTTAGGGCGGTAATCAGGGGGCTGCGCACATTGATACTGAGAGGAGCGGTAACCGGAGTTGTCAACAGAGGGTGGATCAGCGTTGCGGCTAACTGCACGCCCAAGCAAGTAGCTACCACCACTACCATGAAGACTGGACGTAAACTCCAGTCACGGTTACTAATTCCGAGTAGCAGAAAGGTGGCAAGGAAGGCAATTTGATAGTCGCGAGCATCGCGGAAGAGGGTACTAGGCATGGCTGGCATTGCGCAAGACTTTTTGCCAGTATGGCTTTGGTGATCGTCCAGTCGCCAGATTGTTACAATTTCCGTAACAGAGGGCGTATGCCTAACGGTGGTGCTGCCATTCCGGCTGTATGTCACCGGAGTAACGATATCGCCTTAGTGCTTTGTGCGACTTTCCAAATATCCGCTTCGATCATGGTGGGAGTTGACGGTATGTACACGCTGGTATCCCCCGAAAAATTCAGTTACCAGTAGGGGCAGTGGTCCGGTTGCCTGGAACCTGGCAGGATTACCAGGCATTGTGTCAACAGCGGGGAGATGGTTCCATCCCCCGGATGAAGTATCGTTCGGGAGAAATTCTGCTCATGTCACCTTTGCCCAAACATGGACGTGATGCTCACTTGATTGCCGCTATGATCACAACCCTACTGGATCATACCGAACGGGAGTACGATGCATTTACGCCTGTGACGATGGAACTGCCAGAAGAAAGTGGGATTGAGCCAGACAATTGCTTTTACATTGGCCATTGGGAAGCCGTTTCCGGGAAGGAGCGGATTGACTGGCGCAATGACCCACCGCCGGATCTGGTCCTGGAAATTGATGTTACCAGTTACTCAGATGCCAACGATTATCTCCCCTATCGGGTGCCGGAAGTCTGGCTATTGCGCAAACAACAATTGTTGATTTACCAGTTACAGGGGACAGAATATTGCATTCAGCCACAAAGTCGGTATTTCCCAAATATTAACCTCCTGGATGTGGTTTCCCGTTGTCGCCAGGTGGCTTATGAGCGCAATACCAGTGCAGCCATTCGGGATTTGAAGCAATGCTTGAGCGAGTTCGGGGTATCCTCAAACGAGGGCTAAAGCTGGCCCTAGAACTGGAAATAGATAAACGGTTTATAGTCCGGGGGAACCAATGGCATGATTAGGGCGAAACTGAGGCCATAGCTCAGGGCAAATTGCCAGGGCGAGAGCCGTTGCCACCAACCGCGCCCCCAACCTTGATAATTTGCCCAATGGGCGATCGCTAATCCCCCTAGCAAGAGAAATGCCGTCACCGGGATTTGTTGGGAACCCGCCGCCTGCCCCAAAACAAAAGCATGTAGAATGGTGAGGGCTTTAGGAAGACTATCAGCCCGGAAGAAAATCCAGGTTAAACACACCCAATAAAATGTTAAAAATAAACCCAAGATGGCATATCGCTTCTGTGTTTTGACTTCATCCTTAACCCAGAAAGACCATTGTCGGTAAACCACTAATGCACCACCGTGGAGCCCCCCCCACAGAACAAAATTCCAGGCTGCCCCATGCCACAGTCCACCTAATAACATGGTAATCATGAGGTTACGATAAGTCTGAAATTTTCCCGCTAAACTTCCCCCTAGGGGAATATAAAGATAATCCCTTAGCCAGGTGGAAAGACTTATATGCCAACGTCGCCAGAAATCAGCAATATTTGTGGCAAAATAGGGAGCAGCAAAGTTTAAGCACAATTGGTAACCCAGAAGTTCAGCACTCGCGATCGCCATATCAGTATAGCCCGAAAAGTCGCAGTAGATCTGGACAGCATAGGCCAGGACAGCGAACCAACTGCTTAATGCCGTATAGGCTTCCGGCTGTTCAAAATAGGCATCGATAAAAGGGGCTAGATTATCCGAAACACAGGCTTTTTTGAAGAAGCCAATCAAAAAAAGAACGAGACAATTTCGTACATTTACCTGGTCAAATTGCTTGGTAATACGAAGTTGTGGCAAAAAATCAGAAGCTCGCACGATCGGACCAGCGACCAGTTGTGGGAAGAAACTGACATACAGAGCAAAGTCTACAACGTTTTTAGTGACAGCTAAATGTTTGCGATAGATGTCGATTGAATAGCTCAAACTTTGAAAGGTATAAAAGCTAATCCCAACCGGCAAAATAATCTTAAAGGTATTGATATTAGCAGGAATACCTAAAAAATCGAAAAAAGTTGTCGCTGATTCGGCGAAAAAATTATAATACTTGAAAAAACCGAGCAAGCCGAGATTCGCAATCAGACTCACAAGAAGCCAGTTTTTGCGATATTGGGACTGTTCAGTTTGGGACAATTGCCAACCCACACCATAGTCGATCGCGGTTGAGAGGAAAATCAGGAATAAAAAACGCCCATCCCAAGCCCCGTAGAAGAGATAACTACAACCGAGAAGCCAAAGTTTACGATAAAAATTATGCTGAAGTTTCCAATAAACACAGAAAACAATCAGAAAAAATATGAGAAAACGAAACTCGGTAAAGATCATGGGAATTCCACTTTAGAGTCGGCGAGATATTGAGTGAATGCTTGGGCTAAAAGACGCGTAAAAGCCTCTGAACCTCGCTGATTTAAGTGCTCATCATCAAAACGATTTTCCACGGCATACAAATGGGGAAAATGTTGAGGATCGTTAAAGATAAAAAGGGTTGGGACGTAATCTTGACGGTAACTCTGAATCAGATCTTTATAGGTATGCAAAGAAGGTGGTACAATAAAGATGGGGTCGATTCCGTGATTTTGCATACGCGCCACCATTGTGCCTAAGAACTCTGGCTTAAAGGGCTGATAGGAGTCGATTTGTTGACGCCTGACAATCAGCTTTTGCACATCCTGATGATACTGATTTAGTTTTCTGAGGAACTTTTGTTGGCGCATCTTAACATAGCGATCGGGATCTTCGTCATAGGAAATATAACCATCCTTATGTCTACCTAGCAGAGAAATTTTATGCTCACTATCATCATCGCGATAACCAATCAGATGATTTTGAATGAAGGCTGATCCTTTGCCATTGCGGGTGAGACCATACACATAGGAATGGAGATGATCAAAAGTCATCACTAACTTATCCCACCAATCGTGATTAGATCTAAGGATGACATGACTAATATGCCAGGTTTCACTGAGGGTATGCCAGTAGACTTCCCGTGTTGCTCGCACGTTCTCTTCTCGTGCGTCTAGCTTGTCCGTATATTCAACGAAAATCCATTTCAGTTTTTTGGGTTGCATTGCTAAGACTTGGCGAATATAAAAGTAAGTCTCCGGCAAGTAGCTGCCCCCAATACCTAGATTAAACGATCGCACCCGATAACCCTGGTCTTTCAGAGCCTGATCAAATACGGCGGGCATAATTTGACGATGGGTACGACTGGAGCCAATAAAAATCGCATCATAGGTATCTTTATGGTGACTAAAATAGGTTAGCTTTTCACTGACTTCTTCAATGTCATGGGGGATAGCCGGGTGGGTAATTTCCCGTATGACCATTGAGGTACTTAAAAACACGATCGCACCCAGTACGGAATAGAAAAAATACCGACCTATTGAGGATTTTCGTTGTTTAGTGGAGAGTCGCAACTGCATCACCTTTGAAAAACTAAACTGCTCAGCCAGGGAAGACTAACACCGATATGGGTGGAATTTCACTACTGTGCCATAAACCGATCGCAACCGCTGATGTTCCCAGAGCCGTCATGGGTTCCGATACAATGGGAAGGATTAACGCTGAGTAGACTTGGGTAACTGTCGTGGTGATGGGCAAGGAGTTGACGGAACGGGCATTTGCTAATGATGACGCCTTACGCGCCTACCAAACCACGGCGGGCGCAACGTTTCAGGATTTGGGGAATGGGTTGACTGTGCCCGTGAGTTTTGGCAATGATGCCGCTGCCCTGGAGGCCGTCCAGACGGGGGTGGCCCTCGTCGATCGCAGCCATTGGGGACGATTAACCGTCAGTGATCAGGACCGCCTGCGATATCTCCACAACCAAACGACCAATGCCTTTGAAACCCTTAAGCCAGACCAGGGTTGCGACACGGTTTTTGTGACGGCGACAGCCCGCACGATCGATCTGGTCACGGCCTATGTGCTGGACGAGGCGGTCCTGTTGCTGGTTTCCCCTAACCGCCGTGAATCCCTGATGGCTTGGATGGATCGCTATATTTTCTTTGCTGATCGCGTCAAACTGGCAGATGTCACCGATCGCACCGTGGCCTTTAGCCTACTGGGACCCGCCAGCGATCGCCTGATTGACCAGTTAGGAGCCAGTCACCTAGTGGGTCAGCCCCACGCCCACCATTGTTGGGTGACCGTTGCCGGAAGCCCAGTCCGGGTGGCCGTGGGTAGTGGCTTAGCCACACCGGGTTATACCCTGATCGCCGATCGCCCGATCGCAGCGCAACTATGGCAGCACTTGGCTGACGGGGGCGCGGTTCCCCTTGGCGAACACCTCTGGGAGCGCCTGCGGATTGAACAGGGACGCCCCCTGCCCGATCACGAACTGACGGAGGACTACAATCCCCTGGAAGCGGGCTTATGGTCAGCCGTTTCCTTTAGCAAGGGGTGTTATATCGGCCAGGAAACGATCACCCGCCTTGACACCTACCAGGGCGTCAAACAACAGTTGTGGGGGGTGCGTTGGTCAGGGGGGCCGGCGGAGACCGGGACCGTCATCACGCTTGCGGGGGAACGGGTCGGCAAACTGACTAGCCAAGTGATGACCGAAGCTGGGACTTTAGGACTGGCCTATATTCGTGCCAAAGCTGGGGGAGCGGGCCTTCAGGTAGAGATTGGCCAGATACCGGCCACGATCGTCGATCTGCCCTTTGTCACCCGCAAACGGCAGGCTCCCTAAAGTATGGGCTGTCTGCTCCTGACTTCCCTGCCCCTGGCCCCACTCCCAACCCTCAGGTTATCCCATACCCATGTCCATGCTCCCATCCTCAACCTCCCCAGCCCCCGTCCATGTCATTGGGGGGGGCCTCGCTGGCACTGAAGCTGCTTGGCAGCTTGCCCAAGCTGGTGTTCCTGTCATCCTGTCTGAGATGCGGCCCCAACGGACCAGTCCGGCCCACCACACGGACGAGCTTGCCGAATTGGTGTGTAGCAACTCCTTTGGTGCCCAGGCCAGCGATCGCGCGGCGGGCCTACTGCATACGGAATTGCGGCAACTCGGCTCAATCATCATCAAAATGGCCGATCGCCATGCAGTCCCGGCGGGGGGTGCCCTAGCTGTCGATCGCGCCCTCTTCAGCCACACCCTGACGGAAACCCTGGCCCAGCATCCCTTGATTGAGTTGCGCCGGGAAGAGGTGCGATCGCTGCCGACTACGGGTATTGTTATATTGACAACAGGCCCCCTCACCAGCCCCGATTTAGCCCAGGATTTGCAGCAATTTACCGGCCAGGCATACCTGAGTTTTTTTGATGCGGCGAGTCCGATTATTCTGGGAGACTCGATTGATCGCCGGATCGCCTTCCTCGCCTCCCGTTACCAAAAGGGGGAAGCCGCCTACCTTAACTGTCCCCTCGATCGGGAGCAGTACCATACCTTCTGGCAAGCCCTGTGTACAGCAGAGCAAGCGGAACTGAAGGACTTTGAACGGGAAACAGCCAAATTTTTTGAAGGCTGCCTACCGATCGAGGAAATGGCCCGCCGGGGCGAAGATACCATGCGCTATGGTCCCCTGAAACCAGTGGGGATTGAACTACCGGGCACCGGCGAACCGGGCAAGGGTAAGTGGCCCTATGCAGTGGTGCAACTGCGCCAAGAAGATCGAGCGGGGCACCTATGGAACCTCGTTGGGTTTCAGACCAATCTGCGTTGGGGCGAACAAAAGCGGGTCTTTCGCCTGATCCCAGGCTTAGAAAATGCTGAATTTGTCCGCATGGGGGTGATGCACCGCAACACGTTTATCAATGCACCGGAATTATTGCTCCCCAGTTTGCAGTTCAAACAACGCCCCACGCTCCTGGCAGCGGGTCAGTTAATCGGCACCGAAGGGTATACAGCGGCGGCGGCAGGGGGCTGGTTAGCGGGGACGAATGCAGCCCGCTTAGCCCAAGGGTTACCGCCCGTCTCTTTGCCCAAGACGACGATGATGGGTGCCCTGTTCGACTTTATCAGCAGTGCCTCACCCCAGCATTTCCAACCCATGCCCCCCAATTTTGGGATTCTGCCCGATCTTCCCCAGCGCATCCGTGACAAGCGACAACGCTATGGCCAATATCGCGATCGTGCCCTGGCTGACTTAAGCACCTGGCAGCGATCGTTGCGATCGCCCCTTGTGGGCAGTGCTATCTAAAGGTCTACCCGGCCCCAGGAGACCAGTGAATGCCTCCATCCCTGGGGGATCGTGTCAATCAGGTGAGGATACCGAAGTGTTGAAATCTGAAAAGTGAAAGGTAAAGAACTGAGGGGACGGGGGTTCAGACTCAGAATGCCCTCCATTACCCCTTGCAATTGAAGTCTGAGATTCTCTATGCCTATGCCTATGCCTACGCCTACACCTACACCCACTGAACATCTGGCCTATCTAAAACCGGGCCACACTGCCACTATCCTTACCATGGATGCCTCCCCAGGCTTGTACCATCGCTTGCTGGCGCTGGGCTTCCGCCATGGACGGCAGGTGAAAATGCTCCGGCGATCATGGTGGTCAGGCCCGGTTCATGTACGGGTGGGTACCACGGAGGTGATGCTCCGGCGGCATGATGCCCAACGCATTGGGATTGCTCCCCTGGGCCATGCTTCTGCCTATGGGGCTGGAGAGTAACGGTGAAACGGATTGCTGTCCTAGGGATGCCCAACACGGGAAAATCGACCTTTTTTAATCGGTTTACCGGGGCAACGGCCAGCATTGGGAACTGGGCGGGGGTGACGGTGGATTTAATGATGGCAACCCTCACGATTGGGGAGCTATCGACCGAAGTGATTGACTTACCCGGCATTTACGATCTGCGGGGCTTCTCTGAGGATGAAGCGGTAGTGCAGCAATTTCTGCAATCCACTCCCGTCGATTTGGTGATTATTATTCTTAATACTGCCCAGATTGATCGCCAGTTGAGCTTGGCATTGCAGGTCAAGCATCTACAACTGCCAGCAGTGCTGTTGCTCAATATGGCCGATGAAGCGCCCAAGTTTGGGGTATCGGTGGATGCAGATAAACTGGCGGTGCACTTGCAGATGCCTGTTGTACCGCTCAGCGCCAAGTATGGTCATGGCTATGAGGCGGCGGTGATCACCATTACCCAAACGCTTCAGCACTTTGCACAACCCACCCTAGTTGCAAACGTTGCTGATCGACTCATGGATGAGGTGGCCTTAACCACCGAACTCGACGTAATCCTAGCCGATGCAGTGCACATGGCCGATCGCGACCAGGAGGCGCTGACCACGCACCTCGATCATGTTCTGCTGCACCCCATTTTGGGATTGCCGCTGTTTTTCGTCCTCATGTTCGCCCTCTTCCAACTGGTGTATAGCCTGGGCACGCCGCTCCAGGGCTGGCTGGGGGCGGGGTTAGACCAATTCAAGGCCGTGGCCCTAGAACCCGCCCTAGCCGTCTGGCCGCCCTTCCTTCAGGGCTTTTTGCTGGGGGGCCTATACGATGGCATCGGTACGGTGGTGGCCTTTATTCCCGTCATTGGGCTGTTCTTCCTGGCCATGGCGGTGATTGAGGACAGTGGCTATCTCGCTCGATCCGCCTTTTTGATGGATGCGTTCATGGAACGTCTGGGGCTGGATGGGCGTTCCTTTGTGATGGCGCTGATGGGCTTTGGGTGCAATGTGCCAGCCATTATGGGCACACGGGTGATGCGATCCCCAGGGCTGCGGTTGCTCTCGATGCTGGTGATTCCGTTTTCCCTCTGTTCGGCCCGGTTAAATGTGTTTATTTTCATCAGCACGGCCCTGTTTGCGCCTCGAACGGCTCCCCTAGTGCTGTTTAGCCTGTATCTATTGAGCTTTGCAGCGGCTATCGTCACCGCTGCGCTGTTTAAGGGACAATTCCCCAACCAAGACCCCCTGGTACTGGAGCTGCCCCCCTACCGCTTTCCCACCCTGAGCCAAATGCTGGTGCGGGCCTGGTGCGAGGTGAAGCATTTCCTGCGCTGGTCAAACCGCTTCATTATTGCCGGGGTGGTGGGCGTATGGCTGCTGACTCATCTGCCCACCACGGCTCCCCCCGCCAGCGATCAAACCCTAGCGGGTATGATTGGTCAGGTGTTTCAGCCCCTGCTTGCCCCCCTGGGCATTGATGCTCAACTGACGATTGCCCTTCTCTTTGGCTTTGTGGCCAAGGAAGTGGTGCTAGGGGGCCTAGCCGTCATCTACGGCACCGCCACCGAGGCCAACCTAGGTGGCACCTTAGCCCAACACATCGACTGGGTACAAGCCTATAGCTTTATGCTGTTTACCCTGCTCTATGTGCCCTGTCTATCCACCGTGGCTGTGCTCAAGAGCGAGGCGAAAAGCACCCGCTTTGCCCTGCTGGCGGTGGCTTGGTCCTTGGGACTGGCCTGGTTTAGCAGTTTAGTCTTTTATCAAGGCGCAAGAGCCTTGGGGTTTTAGAACATCCGAACACAGGTTCAGCCAACGTCAGTCTCCCCCCCAGGCCACATCGCCGTGCTGAGGTAGCGCTCTCCTCCACTGGGTTGGATGATCACGATGCGCTGGTTGCGGTAGCGATCGCGCTGCCCCAGGTGCAGCCCAGCAGAGACCACCGCCCCGCTGGCAATACCGCTCAAAATACCTTCCATCTGGGCGAGTTGTTGGGCACAATCCAGTTCTACACAAGGGTGCTCTGCCAGACCAGAGCAAGCATGGATCAGCCCTGCCACAAAGGTTTTGCCGCTACCAGGAGGGGCTGGCAAGATCACAGGCTGGGTCGTGGCGGCGGCTCGATCCACAAACTCCCGCAGCTTTTGGCTGAACTTGCTCGTCCCCAGGATGGCTTTTCCACATAGCCAAACAAATCCCCGGCACTACGCTGGCGAATCAGCGACTTGCCAATGGGGGAAGGCCGATACATCTCTACGGCTCCCCATTTGAGGAGATAAAGCCCCGTGGCGGGATGGCCTTCCTGCTAGATCAGGGTGTGGGCTGCTGTGCGCAAGGGATGCAAGTCCAAAGCCAAGTTCTGTAACGTTGGGTTGCCATCGGGGGCCGCCCCATCCCCCTAGTCCTGACTGGCCACCGTTTGCCATTCTGGAATCAGCCCAGCCGGAATGTTCAAGGTAATGACCTCTCCCCCCACCGTTGGCAGGGTCAACCGCAGCGGAATTTCGGCCTGGAGTTGGGGTAACAAGGGCTGCAAATCGTACTGCCCGACGTTGGGTTCTGGAGCCGTCTCGTCGGTGAAGATCTGGCCAGCGTCATCCGCTGCTGTCAGGGTCTGGCCCAGGGAATTGGTCAGGGTGAGGGGTTGGCTGCGGTCAATGGCGGCCCCACCGGGAAAGCCCACTAGGCGCAGGGCAAAGCTGGTACGGCCATCGGGGCGGATGCGTTTGAAGGCGATCGCCTGCCAACTACGACCATGCTGATCCTTCAGCGTTTGCCGCGACTGATAAACCACCTGCCTTGGAGCTTCCTCCAGTTGGCGAATGGCGGCGGCGGCGTTGGGAGGGTTGAATAGCCCTAATCCGAGCCAGACCCCCAAAATTAAGGCACCCAACCATAACCGCCAGGAAAATACTTTTCTCATAAAAAACTCATGGATGAGCCTTACATTTAAGAACTGGCGACTATGCCATGAAAGTGGCTGAAGTCAATTGCGCCTCTATCACTGAGCATCCTTAGCCAGAATCGCTCCGCCTGCACCCGTGGCTTCTTCCAGGGGCGTCAGGGATTGACCTGCCACATAGAGCGCTGAACCTGTGGTGGCAGCGACGCTAGCCCCAGTCAAAAAGTTGAGCAGTTGCTGCCGAGACAGGAAGGGCGCTGCCATCGGAAGATGGGTATCCATAGGAAATAGCATCGGGTCTTAGATCGCGTACTCGTGGGGCATAGCAGCGGCGGGAGTGGGGGCGGCGGAGAGGCGATCGATGACTCGCCGCATTTTTTCGCGGGCGGTGATCGCAATTTCCCTGGCCTGGGGACTATCGACCGGCACAAACATGCTCAGCGGGTCGATGGCGGAAACTTCGACCCGACCATCGCTGTGCTCCTGCACAACCACATTGCAGGGGTACAGCACCCCCGCCTTGTCGTCGAGGTGCAGCATTTCGTAGGCAATTTGCGGGTGGCAGGCTCCCAAAATTTTGTAGGGGCGAAACTCGGCATTGAGCTTTTTCTTAAAGGCGGCCTGGGCGTCAATTTCGGTCAAAACACCAAAGCCCTCCTGCTGGAGGGAGGCGGTTACCTGGGCGATCGCCGCCTCGAAGGTGGCGTCAACAACTTTGCTGAAATGGTAAGTCATAGTGATTTTCTAACGTAGTGAATGATTGAGGTGGCCTCTGGCCAACGAGCTTTCCAGGGTGGGCAGTGCCCACCCTACAGATGCCAGATCACGACGGGATTGGCACAGTAGAAATCTTCCGGTGGAGACCTCTACTGCACTTTCGGAGTCTTGTTGGTATGCAGCCCCAGCAGGCTATAGATCCCGCAGAAGCCCACCAGGCTAGTGACCAGCAGCACCGCCCCCGCCAAAACCAGGCCAATGCCTAGGGCAGAACCGCTGTACAGCACCAGCCCCAGGTACAGCAACACCGCCGCCAAAACCAGGCGAACAGCGCGATCGACAGTACCAACATTCGTTTTCATAGCCATAATCTCCAAGCATGAATAGATTGCGACTCCCCGGTGCAGCAAGCAACTCAGGGGGGAATTGCGACGGCAGGATTGTAACCTCTCTTAACAATATAACTTATTAGTTATAAAATGGTAAAATAAAATTACAAACAAATCGCTTGGGCAGGGCAGGTAGATCCAGGCCGAGGCGCAAGGTATGTAAAGGAGGATTGTCCAGGGGTGGACCTACCGCAGCATCAAAAAGCTGGTGGAGGGGCAGGGAGCAGGGGTGCGCACGGTGCGATCGCGCTTTCCCGTGGATCAAGCCCATGATGAACCGACCGCAGACCTGCTGACTCAGCGCATGCAGGTGCACGAAAAAACCGCCTGGATGCTGCGTAGCCTGCTGACCGAGTAACTTTGTCACCCCAACGCGCAACCCCTCGCCCAGAGGGTAAGCCCTCCCCTGCCTAGGGTCAGCGGCGACATCCCATGATTTTCTTCCGCGACAAAATATAGCTAAATGGCTATCTGGCAATATTTAGCCGTTAGAGATTTCGTCCCAGTCACTCCGTCGGACATCGCATCGAGGTTCTTCCATGGCTCATGTTGTTGTAATTGGTGCCGGATTGGGCGGTCTGCCCACCGCCTACGAATTGCGCCAGTTGCTGCCCTCCCAGCATCGGGTGACGCTGATCTCTGACCAGCCTAAATTCACCTTTATTCCGGGGCTGGTGCGAGTAGGGCTGGATGTAGACCCCCTCGACCACTTTCAGCTCGACCTGGCCCCCCTGGCGCAGCGGCACGGGGTAGAGCTGATTACCCGCAAAGTGACCGGGCTAGACCCAAGGGCGCAACGCATCACCCTAGAGGATGGCCAAACCCTGGACTACGACTATGTGGCGATTGCAACCGGGCCAAGCTTTGCCTTCGATGCCATTCCAGGGTTTGGCCCCCACGGCGGCTACACCCATTCCATCTGTTCCCCCAGTCACGCCCAGGAGGCTCGAACGGCGTGGCTGCAATTTTTAGAAAACCCTGGCGCGTTAGTGGTGGGGGCCGCCCCTGGGGCGGGCTGCTTTGGGCCAGCCTACGAATTTATCCTGATGGCGGAGCAGATTTTGCGCAAAAAAGGATTGCGCGATCGCGCCACGCTCACCCTGGTTACCCCCGAACCCTACGCCGGGCACCTGGGCGTCAGCCAGGTTAAAAACGCCCAGAAACTGACCGAAGCCCTGCTGCGCAAGCGTGGCATCGAGGTGATTACCCATGCGGCCATTACCGCCATCGCCCCAGACAGCATCACCCTGGATGATGGCCGCACCATTCCCCAGCAGTACGCCATGATTCTCCCCGCCTTTCGAGGCGCGTCATTCATTCAAGCCACGCCAGGGTTGGGTAACGAAAAGGGCTTTATTCCCGTGCGGCCCACCTACCAGCACCCCGATTTCCCGTCAGTCTACGCCCTGGGCGTTACGGTCAACCTCACTCAGCCCGAGCAGTTCCCCGTGCCCATTGGCCTACCCAAAAGCGGACAAATGACTGAGGCGATGGGCATGGCCGTTTCCCACAATATCGCCGCGCAGTTGGGTGCCCTGCAAACGCCGCTGCAAACGCCCACGCTAGAGGCCATTTGCTTTGCCGAATTTGGCGATACCGGCATTCTCTACGTGGCGGCCCCGGTGCTGCCCGACCCGGCTACGGGCCAACGGCGCTACTCCTACGCCGTGCAGGGAAAATGGGTGGTCTGGGGCAAGGCCCTGTTTGAACAATACTTTATGACCAAAGTGCGCCTGGGGGCCGCCGTGCCCTGGTACGAACGGCTGGGGTTGCGGGCGATCTTTGGGGTCGATTTGGTCAAGCCCATCGGAGGCTTGTCCCCGGAAACCCCAGCCAGTGCATCTGTTTAAGCCCAATTTAGGAGACTACCCATGCTGCCAATATATCGATGGATGGCTGGAGTAGGACTTGCGATCGCGCTCCTGCTCCTTCAGCCCACCACTGCCCAAGCCGCGGTCAACCCCGCCGAACTGGCCAGGGCCGTGCAGGAAGTGGAACAGCTTGATATGCTCCGCTCCGGCCTGGCTTCATCCCTGGAAGGTCAGACCGAAGCGCCCACGATGGAAACCATGAAAGAAGTCTGCCGCCCCGTGGGCATGCGGGCGATGGAACTCAGCAAAGAAAACGGCTGGCAGGTCAAACAAATAGCCACCAAATACCGCAACCCCGCCCATGCCCCCGACACCCCCCATGCCCGCATGGCCCTGGCCCAGTTTGAGCAAAATCCAGAACGCATGGGTCTGTGGGAAAACGCCACCCTGGATGGTCAAACCGGCATCCGCTATTACCGCCGCATCAATGTCGAGGCCAGTTGCCTGGCCTGCCACGGCCAGCAAGATCGCCGCCCCCAGTTCGTTAAAGACAACTACCCCCAAGATTTGGCCTTTAATTTTAAGGTGGGCGACCTGCGCGGTATGTATGCGGTCTTTATTCCCAATGTGAAAGAGGCTATTCAAGGGGCTTTACAGCCCTAAGTCATCATATTTTTTGAGGAGAAATCCCATGACTGTGCACTACGTCACCCATACCTTAAAAACCGGTGATATTACCATCATGGGTAATATTGCCAACACCGCAACGGTGACCGGCAAAACCATCACGCGCATTGGCGCTATTGAAGGGCAAGAGCAACAGAATCCCCCCGCCGTTCACGTCAATTTAGAGCTGGCTGAGGGAGAGGATCGGGGCTCCGTTGTACTCTCGCTGAGTTTGCCCGATGCCATCGAAATGGGCATTCAACTCGTGGCCATGGGCATCGAAAATAATCCTCACCCAGATGTTGAGGCTATGCGCGATCGCCTCGCACAGTTGGTCTCAGAGCTGGATCAGACCCTCCAGGTCTCCCATTAAAGCGTCTCCTAACAAACAGTCTTTCCAGGGGTGGGCAATGCCACCCTACTGTGACCGACCTCAACTGGCTTACCTCAACCGGTCGGGGAAATTGATCCTGCTGTTGTCAGGGATTTTCTGACTTCGAACTCAAGCTAAGCACATTCCTAAAACCTATTTTTTTGAGAGCGTAGCCCATGTGGAAACTGTTAGAGCAAATTCAGAAAAACTTGATTTGGGCGATTCCAGTCTCAATGATCTTAGGTATCGTCGTGGGCTACATCACTAACCCAGCCCCCCTCAAGACCCTGATCATTCCGCTCACCTTTCTCATGGTGTATCCCATGATGATTAACCTGCAAATTCAGAAGGTCTTTTCTGGGCAGGATTACAAACTTCAGCTGGTGACTCAGCTGATTAATTTCGCCGTTGTGCCCTTCTTTGCCTTTGGCATGGGGCAGCTTTTCTTTGCCGATCGTCCCCTGATTGCCCTGGGCCTGCTGCTGGCCTCCCTGTTGCCCACCAGCGGCATGACCATTTCCTGGACGGGCTTTGCCAAAGGCAATCTCAATGCAGCGGTAAAAATGACCGTGATCGGCCTAATTTTGGGGTCTATCGCCACCCCCTTTTATGCCAAATGGTTGATGGGCGCAGCGATTGAAATTCCCCTGGCCGACATTTTTCGGCAGATTATAATCATTGTCTTTCTGCCCATGGGGTTGGGGGTGGCCACCCGTCTGCTGCTGATTCGCACGGTGGGGGCCGACAAATATCACAAGTCTCTCAAGCAAAAGTTCCCTGCCTTTTCAACCCTGGGGGTGCTGGGGGTAGTGTTTGTGGCCATGGCGCTCAAGGCCCAGGCCATTGTCGGCAATCCCATGATTTTGGCGTCGTTTTTGGTGCCCTTAGCGATTTTATACGCAGGCAATTTTGCCCTCAGTACTCTGGTGGGCAAGCTGCTGTTTAACCGGGGGGATGCGATCGCGCTGGTCTACGGCACGGTAATGCGTAACCTGTCCATTGCGCTGGCGATTGCCATTACCGCCTTTGGGGGCGAACAGGGGTCAGAAATCGCCCTGATCATTGCCATGGCCTACATTATTCAAGTGCAAGCCGCCGCCTGGTATGTGAAACTCACCGACAGAATCTTTGGCCCCGCTGAGCAAGCGCTGCCCCAAACCAGTTAGCGGTAGGCTGATCGCCTGATAAAGCAGGTGCAAGCGTCAACAGACAGGCCGTCGCAAGCCACCCAGCCATATGAAGTGTTACTGTTATCCTCAAATACCCTCAAAACCGCCCCCTTAGCGCTGCAACGCCGGTATGCTCGACCTGTTGCTCATGGCCAGCCTCGGACTGCTAGGCAGTTTTGGACACTACCTGGGCATGTGCGGGCCAATCACAGTCGCCTTTTCACTGTCTCAGTCTGCAACCGCGCCCAGTCACTAACCCCCTTGACAATATGTTAGGGTCATCAACAGGCTGATGCGTCGGCTACAAGGCGCTTCCGCAGTAGGTTTTAGAAGAATCGGGATGACTGGATTCGAACCAGCGGCCCCTTCGTCCCGAACGAAGTGCGCTACCAAGCTGCGCTACATCCCGCGATCGCTGACTAACAGCGCTTGCCCATTATAACACTCTTTGCCAGACCTCCGAGGTTTTGAAAACCTCGGAGGTCTAATTAAGCCTTAATAAACTCGTAGACTTCCTCGTAGCGATCGACCGGATCATGCCAGGAGTAGTCGTAAGCCATGCCTTGCTGGGCTAATTCTTGGAAATCTTCTGGATAGTGGAACCACAGCCCGATCGCCCGGTCCATCGCCGACTCTAGGGCAACATTATCGGTTTGGAAGAACACATACCCGTTGCGTTTTTCGGGGGGATGGGATTGGTCATAATCGCGATCGAAGACGGTATTCACGAGACCGCCCACCCCACGCACAATCGGCACGGTACCATAGCGCAGCCCAATCATTTGGGTGAGACCACAGGGTTCAAAATTACTGGGCACCACAATCATATCCGCGCCCGCATAAATGAGGTGTGAAAGTTCCTCGTTGAAACCTAATTCCAGGTGACAGTCGGGGTTGTTATTCAGGAAATTCTTTTCATGCCAGAACCAACTATTAATTTTGGCATCCGTTGCGGACCCTAGTAAGACAAACTGTGCCCCTCGGTTCAAGGCGTAGTAGATCGCATGGTGGACTAGATGCACCCCTTTCTGATCATCCAGACGACCGATATAGGCCACAATCGGCTTTGGCTCATCCCGTAACAACAGACGATCGCGCAACGCCTTACGGTTTTTGGCCTTAATCTCAAAGGTTTCACTCGTGTAGTGGTGGGGAATATGCACATCACTGGCCGGATTCCAAACGTCGTGGTCGATGCCGTTCAGGATGCCGCCGAATTTAGACTGGTGAACTTCAAGTGTATGCCCTAACCCATAACCACAGGATTCGTACCGAGCCTCCCAGGCATGATGTGGCGAAACGGTGTTCACATAATTGGAGTAGACAATCCCTCCCTTCATAAAGTTAATGCCAAAGGGATTGAAGTTATCCCGCAGCCGATCGTAGCTAAAGTAATAGGGCGTATTACGAAGGCCCACGGCATTAAGGGAATCGGCTCCGGAAACCCCCTGGTGTTTGAAATTGTGGATCGTGTAGCAAACCCGCTGATGATCCATGCCCTGCCATTGGTACATGTCGTATAGCAGGACGGGCACAAGACCCGTTTGCCAATCGTGGCAGTGGAGGATATCGGGACGTTTGCCGCTCTTTAAGAGAAATTCCAACGCCGCCTTACTGAAGAAGGCAAACCGCATGTGGTCATCCCGTGATCCGTAGTAGTGGCCCCGATTGAAGAAATTTTCGTTGGAGTGGGGTTGAATAAAGAAACATAGCCGCCCATGCACCCAGCCACAAAAAACCGTTGTGTGAATGGCACCATTCCCCCAGGGCACCCACAGGTCGCGATAGGCTTCGTGCAGGTTGTAGATATGGTCATAGCGCATACAGTCGTACATCGGCAGGATGATCTCAACGCAATGATCCCGTGTCTCTAATTCGCGGCTGAGGCCATAGACAACATCGCCAAGACCGCCAGCCTTGATGACAGGGGCGCATTCCGATGCGATCTGCACAATATACATACCCACTCCTGGCTTTACGAAAATTTAATTTTCTATATAATTTTCTACCATTTTTTGGAGAAAAATACTTATCGGGTCCACCGCCCAGGGGACGATCGCTCGCCAGAAATGGGCGATCTCACTAGACTCATCCCCGCCGCCGTTCCGTTTCCTGGACATAGGACTCACCGAGATCCTGGCCGACGATCATGATGGTTTGATAACGGGCTTCCCCCTGAATTTGGAGGGTATCGCCCACCGGGGGCAAGGGCGTCGAGGTCAACACCCAAATGCTGCCGCTGGGGTCCTGAAGCCGATAGGCTCCCCCCTGGAGCAAGGGCGCAACTTCCACAACTTGGCCCCGCAGATGGACTGGGGCTGGGGTCGATCGGAGTTGCTGAAGTTGGCTGATCGGGGTGATATCCCCTAGGGGGAAGTCCAGGAGACCATCCGCCCCCCCCCGTTGGGCCAGGTTACCGCAACTGAGTAACGCACCCGTGAGGGCGATCGCACCCATCAGCCCAGATAGCGATCGTTGCATCCTGGTTACTCCCCCTGCCGTTGCATCCCCGTTAGTCTAACTGGCCACCAGTTCCGTATTCAACTCATTTACGGGGCGGCGTTTCAGTTCCACCGACTGCGATCGCGGTAATAGATCGAACACATCCCGCAGGACATCATCCACCTGCTCAAAGGGAATGATCCCACTTTCATTGAGGACCACCTTACCCGCCTGGTTAAACACCACCGTTTGCGGGACCCGTCCCCGGTAATAGTACTGGGGTTGGTTGGGATCACGGGTCGCCTCGGTGGGCAGAGAATCCACATTGATCGGGATCAGGTCGGCAGCTCGGCCATAAAATGCCTGGAGTTGCGAGAGCACGGAAGCGTACTGCTTACAATCGCGACTATCTTCCAGGTAGAGCATCATAATTGTGGCCCGATCGGGCCGCTGACGGGATTGTTGCAGTGTCACACGGGGGGGGACTAGGGAGCCATTCCCGGCATAGAGGGCAAAGATATTGCCGTCAAAGCGATCGTCGTTCAGGCCAGCCAGAGCTGGCTGACATAGGGTCAAATTAACCACCGTGAGGGCGATGGCCAGCAGGCTCAGGGGCAGGATACGAGCGATCGCCCACTGCCCGTACTGCCAGAGGCGAGTCCAGATTGGCGGGTTGCCTTCCACCCAACGATTGGTCATGAGGTTCTTTACTTCCGAGTAAACAAGGATTTCGATCTATTTTGTCGTAAACCGGTCGGTTGCAAGCGAGTCTATCGCCAGCGGTTAACCCTACTGAATGGGCAGATCACGACTACCTAGCAAATCCCGTGAGCTATCCAGGGTTCGGACAGTTAACACCTGCGGCGGGGTGGCATCCGGTGGATAGACAAACTCCACTTCGACTAAGCGTTTTTCTCCCTTACCCAGGTTTAACGACAACAGCGGTTCGCCCTCTTCCCCCCGTCGCTGGACCACGTGTACATACTGGGTCAACCGCCGATTATTCTCATCCTGGTAACGAATTCGCACGGTCCCTCGGAAAAAGATGCGGGACTCTGGTGGCTCAAAGAAACGCAAACCCGTCTTGGGCGGGTCGTCCTCCTTAATGGGCGTCTCTAAGGCCACTTCAACCATCTGATCTTGGCTAGTAGTATTGACCAGCGGCAGGGTTAGGGAATACTCCACGCCATAGTTACCGTGGGCTTGATAAGCTGTATCGGGATAACGGGCCAACATCGGCGCACTTTGAACTTGACCCGTTCCCCAGGTTCCCCTGGGTAGCAAACTGAGGCCATAGGAAAAGGCCCGTCCGGGTTGGGGGATACTAAGTTGGTCCGCATTTGGAGTATCCGTTAAGCGAGCGACCCAACGCGACCCCTGCGACACCCCCGCAACCCGGCCATAAAATAATCGGGTGGGATTAGTATCAGGAGAAGAGGGGGGAATATCCCTCGGTTGCACGAGGGGACTGGATACCAACAGTGTTTCCCATTCATCCAGGACCGGGAACCGTTCCGTGCCATCCGGATTGAGCGGGGCAAACATGGCTAGATTTGCCACATATACCGGGCCATCGCTCTGAAGGCGGATCAGGGCTGTTCGGCCATTGGAAGAGGGCACAACCTTCCCCGTGGGGATGGGCAGGTTAATCAAGACATGACTTCCCTGAGGCTCTAGCTGGATGGCGGTTGGCCAGGCCCCCCGCCGCCGTCCCCGCAAAATGTCGCTGGTCACCCGGCTACCGGGTCCGGCGAAGACGTTCCCCAAGCGATTGTCTAAATAGGGCGGGAGTTCAACAAATAGGGCATCGGGGCGGGTAAGATAGCTGGCGGCCTCGAGGATGCGCACCTTAACCGGCTGATCACTGGCATTGTGGAGCAGAAGCCCCTGAAATAGAGTGCGGGTTTCGCTAGGGGTCCTAGCGCGGGCAATGTGGTGGGAAAAAATATCGAACCGCCCCTCAAAAGGAAAATTGAGGTGAGCCGCTGGACTCGCCATCCCCGTTGGGGGAAAGGTGGACAGCAGTATTCCCTCGCTTTTGACAATTTCCGGGCTGTTGCTGTTAAAAACCGGTACCTCGTCTAGATCGCCTGGTAAGGGGCGAATCTCAATCGGACGGACGATCGCGACGGGTTGGGCGGGTTGGGTCGGAATTGCAATTTCGGGTTGGGGATGGGCATCCGGTGGCCCTAGTTGGGGAGCCACAACGGGGGGCGCTAGGGTCCGCGAGATGGGCACAGCCTCCTGCGCCGTTACGGGCAGTGTCGTCTGGGCAAGCGTGAGGGTGAACAGAAATGGCAGCATAGTTCAAGAACAGCTAGCAGGTGACGAGACTCTGTAGTCGGTGCAGAATGGTTAAAAAATCGGTCACAATCAGGTCTTTATTATCCGGAAGCAAAATAGGTATATGTATAAATATACAATGGCTGGTTGCGGCAACGGGAATTTCAGCCCGATTAGCGCGATCGGGCGCATACTGGTCTCGACCTGAGGGCGTCGCGTTGGTCTGCGGAGCGGGGATTGGGCCGGTGCGTAGATAGTGCAAAACGGAATAGTAAAGGTGGTTACAGACAAAGCAACCTGCATCCTGGCTAAGCCGGGTCAGGTGTAGGTCAGTCAGGAGTGCGGTGCATTCGATCGTAGTGGTTAAGATGGCCTCTTCCCTAACGGCTTGGGTTTCTATACTCACGTGGTCCCGATCTTCAGCCATGCCACAACAGACCACGATCGCCGGTTGCAGCCTTGCGATCGCGGCCAGGACTTGGGCTGGGGCTAGCTCAAAGTCTACGGGTACTCGACGGAGCAAATGGTGAGCGTCCGGAAGCCAGTTATTTTGCACCAGAATTTCGAGCAGATCGTCGGAAGAATTAGAGGTTTGCTCGGCTTTCCAGGTTGTGAAAGATGTTAACAGAATTGGGTTAGCCATTGGGTCATCATGAGGAATGTTTGGGTTGGCTATCTTTGACTATCTTGACAGCCTTTTCCCCATTCCCGGTGGCCGTGAAGACAACGAAAATTTATAAAAGGGTACTTGATTATTCGGTACGCTAGAAGTAATCAAGCTGGTACTGTTGCAATGCCCTCCCCCCCTCTGCATGACGCCGCTTTGCGCCTGGGATTCGCTACCGTTGCCCTTGCCCTCCTGTCCACCCCCGCAATCGCCCAACAAGTGCCCGGTGAACGTCTGGGATTTCCTGTGGTCCCCCAAAATGAGGAGAATAATCTGGTCTGCTTTATGAAGACTGAGCGGGGTGAACTCATCGACCTCGGCGTTTTTTGCATTTCAGATACCCCCGTGGCGGCAACCGAAGGGGAACCGGTCTTGGGGACAGGGGATGTGCAAACCACCCTGCGCTGGGCCACGATCGATGACCTCGACCTTGCTGTCACCGATCCCCAGGGCCAAACGGTTTCCTACATGAACCGCAGTGTTCCCTCCGGCGGCAACCTGGATGTGGATGCCAACGCTGGCTGTTCTGAACAACGCACCAACCCCGTCGAGAACGTCTTCTGGCCCCCCAATGGCGGTGTCCCAGGAAACTATGTTGCCCAGGTTAACCTCTTTACCCGCTGTCGGCCCGAACGGGGACCCATCCCCTTCCGGTTAAGAATCTTAGTCAAAGGACAGGTGCAGGATCTGGAAGGGACCGTAGATGACGGTAACCAGACCGTTAGTTTCCCGTTCTCGCTCTAGGTCAATGCCTCACTCTGACTGGGAAGCTTGGGAAGCAGCCGATCGCCGATCGCGTCGTTGACCCAGATACCACTGACCGGCCCAGGAACCCACCAGGAAAGCCAGCATAAACAGCACCGGGTTGGCAATCCCTAACACCCATGCCGTAATCCCTGGCCCTGGACAATAGCCCGAAATTCCCCAGCCAATGCCAAAGATCGCGGCACCGATCACTAGGGGCCAATCAATATCATTCCTGGTCGGGACATAGAAGCGATCGGCCAACCAGGGATGGGGTAACGGCAAAATAAACCGGAAGGTAATCACTGTCACCGCGACCGCCCCCAGTAGCACAAAGAGCAATGTGGGGTCCCAAACCCCAGTGATATCCAGGAAGCCGAGGACGCGATCGCGATCGATCATTTGGGAAATCCCTAACCCCAGGCCAAATAGGACACCCGTTACCAGAACTACTAAGTTTGCTTTTATGTGGGTATTCATGGCATTCTCACCGCACCTTGATCTTGACCCCATCCTGAGCAACTGAAGCTCTCAAAGCGTTAACAATAGGACATGACGGACGATAAAAACGGTGATCATGGCCGTGGTCAAAAAGGTCAACACCGCCACCAGCGATCGCACCGACAACCGTCCCAGACCACACACCCCATGCCCACTGGTACACCCATTCCCTAGGCGTGTCCCCAAGCCCACGAGAATCCCCCCCCCGATCATCGCGCCAGGGGCAAACGTTGAGTGGGGAGTTGGTTGGGGTGCCAGGACATACTCATACAGTGCACCTCCGATCACCATGCCTAAAAGAAATAACCATCGCCAACGTTCCGCCTTCGCGAAGGTCATCGCCCCATTAATCATGCCGCTAATACCGGCAATGCGACCATTAAAGGCCAACAGGAGCGTCGCACTCACTCCAATCAGAATCCCCCCGCTCAAGACGGTTACCCAGTTAAACGCTGCCATCCTTCACCTCACCGACTCACCTCATCTATAACTGCCCACGGCCACGTCTCTTGTCCGATAATCCAGTATGTCCGACCGGTGGACGCTCCCGGATTACCGGATTAATCGATGTCCTTGCTATTTTCATCCCATCCCCTGGAAGCGCTGGCCAAACGTCAGATAATTCTTAGCAACAGTTGATGGTTGTTAACACTTATCCCGGCTATCCATACCTAACCCCTTCGGATATCGTCTAGATTGGCACAGTCCTGGCTGGCAATCCAGGCGACCCCCGCGATCGCCCTCGTCGTTTCCAGGTTTTTTGTATTCTAGAACACATTATTGCCGGGGGGCAGGTCGTAATCTGGCTTTGATTCTGGCGTATCGTTCAGGTTGGCGATCGGCTGGCTGGTTTAGCGAACTGCAATAATCATCGTGTGCTCCCCACGGAGTATCGGATCGTTTAGTTGCGTCGCCCCATGCAATCTGTGATGGCATTAAGCCTTTATAGATCAACTAATGGGTAGATCAGCCAATGGGGGAGCCAAACCCACGATTGCTGCCAGGATAAAAACAGTTCCTCTGCTTCATATACACATTGTTAACATTGTTGGGGGTTAGGCCAGGCGACCATAAACAGACATCTACAGGAACGCTGTCGGTGTCGCTGCATTTAACCCAATGGCAACTGTTCAGTTGATAAGGATCACGGTGGTAGCATGGCAATGCGCTTCGATCGACGGAAATTTTTGGTATACGGCTCAGCGACGCTAGGCACGAGTCTGCTGCTCAAAGCCTGTGGCGGGGGGACCGAAACCACCAGTAGCCCCAGCCCGGAAGCCGCCTCACCTGAGGCATCTCCCGTGGCGTCAGGCGGCGGTGACACGATTAAGGTTGGGATCTTACACTCCCTCAGCGGCACGATGGCGATTAGTGAGACCACCGTGGTTGAAGCGGAGAAACTCGCGATTAAGGAAATTAACGAGGCTGGCGGCGTTCTCGGCAAACAAATCGAGGCCGTGGTTGAAGATGGAGCCTCTGACTGGCCTACCTTCGCCGAAAAGGCCACCAAGTTGATTGACCAAGACAAGGTGGTGACGGTCTTCGGGTGTTGGACCTCGGCTAGCCGCAAGGCGGTGTTGCCCGTGTTTGAGTCCAAGAACCATATGCTCTGGTATCCGGTCCAGTACGAAGGCCAGGAATGCTCGAAGAATATCTTCTACACGGGAGCCGCACCCAACCAGCAGATCGAACCAGCGGTGCAATGGCTGCTTGACAACAAGGGCAAGCAATTCTTCCTGGTCGGTTCTGACTACGTGTTCCCGCGCACGGCCAACACGATCATTAAGGAGCAACTCAAGGCCCTCGGTGGCGAAACGGTCGGTGAAGACTACCTGCCCCTCGGTAATACAGAAGTCACCCCGATCATCACCAAGATCAAGGCCGCACTGCCCGATGGCGGCGTGATCTTCAACAGCCTGAACGGGGACAGCAACGTGGCCTTCTTCAAGCAACTGCAAGGGGCAGGTCTCACCCCCGACAAGTACCCGGTGATGTCGGTCAGTATTGCGGAAGAAGAAGTCCGCCAAATCGGTAAGGAGTTCCTCATTGGTCACTACGCGGCTTGGAACTACTTCCAGACCGTTGATACGCCGGAGAACAAGACTTGGGTGGAAGCTTTCCGCCAGGAATATGGGGCCGATCGCGTCACCAATGACCCAATGGAAGCGGCCTACATCATGGTGTACCTGTGGAAGCAGGCCGTTGAGAAGGCAGGGACTGCCGATGATCTGGAAGCCGTGCGGGCCGCCGCGATCGGTCAGGAGATGGCTGCTCCGGAAGGGCCGGTGAAGATGCAACCGAACCACCACATCTCGAAGACGGTGCGGATTGGCCAGATTCGGGATGACGGGCTGTTTGATATCGTCTGGGCAACCGATGGCCCTGTTGATCCTCTGCCCTGGAACCAGTTCGTGCCCGATACCAAGGGCTATGCTTGCGACTGGACCGATCCGGCCAAGGGTGAAAGGTTCAAAGTAGAAGCCTAGAGCGGCGATCGTGGCTTTAACATAGCCTTGTCTGCCTGACGATAGATGTAGGTTGGGCCAACGCAGTGTGACCCAACAGTTCTAATGAGTTGTTGGCTTTCGTCAACTCCACACCAACCTACACAGATACTTTGACGTTAATAGAGTTGGAGCAACTGTAGGGCAACCTAATCGTTTTCGCGAGGTGTTGGGTTTCGCCAACTCAACACCCAACGACACAGATATTTAGCCTTTAGGGAAGTGGCTATCTTTCAAGGTTCTGCTGAAAACGTAACTATTCCAACATTTTTTGACAACATTGGTGACTACGGCTCAATATTATTTCCTCGTACCCTTTCGCCTTATTTAAGGCAATGAGTTTCAGAAATGAAACCCTAAGCTGGTCGGTTGGGGCAGTTCAACTACTCGCATCTCAATCGATTGAGATGCCCTTAGCTTATTAACGTAAAGTTAATGTTACTCCTGTTTAATTGAGTCAAATTACTGCTATAGCAATCCTAAATGGTTCATGAAGGATGAGGGTGGTGCAGGCTTCTAGTCTGCGCGGGCAGGATGCCAACCCCACGCTCATAAGTCACCTGAGATTGCTATAGCAATTACCAGTCTTTTAGTAGGCGACTTCAACTGAGCCAGGCTAGGATTCATTCTCGTCTTGTTTTTTTCTGATCATTTAACTTTTAATCCACAATCGCTGACTCAGACAAGGTTCACGATATTTTTGGGCTTTGGCTTTGATTTTGGCTTTAAGTTTTGATGCTGGATTCTGGATCGAGGCAGGCACGTGCAACAAATATTGCAGGGATTGTTCGACGGGATTTTTAACGGGGTGAGTATTGGGTCGGTCTTATTATTAGCCGCCCTGGGACTCGCGATCGTCTTTGGGCTGATGGGGGTCATTAACCTGGCCCACGGGGAATTAATGATGCTGGGAGCCTACACCACCTTTGTGGTCCAAAATGTGGCGAAAGCCTGGTTGCCAGCCTATGAACCCTCGGCGCAAGCGGGGTTGATTGGGAACACCTTCAAGTTTCTGATCAGTCAGGACATGTATATCTTCTATGCCCTGATCGCCGCATTTATCGTCACCGCCCTAGTAGGGTTAGCCTTGGAGCGGGGGGTAATTCGCTTTTTGTATGGCCGTCCCCTGGAAACCTTGTTAGCTACCTGGGGGGTGAGCCTGATTCTGCGCCAGTTTGTCCGCAGTGCCAATACGCTGCTGACGATCGCGATTGCCCTATTTTGCCTGCTGTTCCTGGGCGGCTGGTGGTTGTTATCCCGTCGCCTCGACTGGCCGCGGATTCGCGGCTGGGCACTGACGATTCTTTTTGTCCTGTCGAGTGGCATTGTGATTACGGCGGGGCTACTCATGGCACGAGTCCCCAAGTTAACCCAACTCTGGTTTGGGACCCGCAACATTGATGTCACGGCTCCAGCCTGGTTACGGGGCGGGATTCCCGTCGGTACCCTGCAACTGCCCTATGCGCGACTGTTCATTATGGCGCTGACGGCATTGTGCCTAGTGGGCATTTATGCCTTCCTACAACGGTCAACTTGGGGCCTCAAAATTCGGGCTGTTACTCAGAACCGGAATATGAGCGCCTGTCTGGGGATTCCCACCTCGGTGGTAGATGCCCTCACCTTTGCCCTGGGGTCGGGGCTGGCGGGGATTGCTGGGTGTGCCGTGACGCTGTTGGGGTCCGTGGGGCCGAACCTGGGGGCTAACTATATTGTGGATGCCTTCATGGTCGTGGTCGTGGGTGGTGTGGGTAAACTGATCGGCACGGTCGTAGCATCGTTGATGATCGGTACGGTGACCTACCTGATTGGGTCGGGTACGATCGCCTTAATTTTGACCAATCTCCAGGTGGCCGCCCTGCAACCCCTGGTGGACTTTTTCACCTTCTTTGCCACGACCAGTATGGCCAAGGTGATGGTGTTTGCCTTGATTATTGCCTTCTTACAATTCCGTCCGGCGGGGTTATTCCCGCAAAAGGGACGCACGGTGGATGCTTAGGTTCATGATGCTGAGGTTAACGCTGAGGGAGCAGATATGGCTGTAGTCGATTCGGCGATCGCGAACCTGGGGGGCAAACGGAACTCCAAGCGTGCCCTAGTGATCGAAGCGGCGATCGTCCTCGCGATTGCCTTGGTCCTGGTGGGGGTCCTGCCGTTGCTTGTGTCGGGATTTCGGCTGAAACTCCTAGGGCGTTTCCTGTCGTTGGCGATCGTCGCCCTAGGAATTGACTTGATTTGGGGCTATACGGGCTTGCTGAGTTTGGGACATGGCATTTTCTTCGCCTTGGGTGGTTATGCCCTGGCCATGTACCTGCAATTGCAACTACCGGATGGCCGGATTCCAGATTTTTTTAGCCTCTATGGGGTGCAAGACTTGCCCTGGTTTTGGCAACCGTTCTATTCGTTCCCATTTACGCTGCTGGCGATCGTCCTGATCCCGATGTTAATAGCGGGCTTGCTGGGATACCTGGTGTTTCGGAATCGCATCCGGGGGGTGTACTTCTCGATCCTGACCCAGGCGGCGCTTGTTGTCTTTTTTAACTTCTTCAACGGTCAGCAAAAACTAATTAACGGCACCAACGGTCTCAAGACAGACACATCAACCCTCTTCGGCTTTCAAGTCGGAACACCTCAGGTGCAATTTGTGTTTTATGTGCTGACGGTGGTCTTCCTGGTGTTGATGTATGCCCTCTGCCGGTGGCTCACCAGTGGCCGCTTTGGTCGCATGTTGGTGGCCATTCGGGATGACGAAAGTCGGGTGCGCTTCTCAGGCTATAACCCCACTAGTTTTAAGGTCCTAGTCTTTGCCGTATCCGGGGCGATCGCCGGGATTTCCGGCGCACTCTACACCGTCCAGTCGGGGATTGTCTCGCCCCAGTATATGGACATTGCTTTCTCGATCGAAATGGTGATCTGGGTGGCGGTGGGCGGTCGGGCGACACTGGCCGGAGCCGTGCTGGGGGCCGTGGCCGTCAACTTTGCCCGGACGCTCCTCAGTGAAAAATTCCCAGAGATCTGGTTGTTCTTCCAAGGTGCCCTCTTCCTGCTAGTCGTGACGGCGCTACCGGACGGGGTGATTGGCTGGGCACGCTATCGAGCGATGGATCAACTGCGATCGTTGTTCCGGCGTCCGCCTAAGGTCAGTACCTACCCCAGTTTGGCCACGGACCCCATCGTGAAGGAAGAGCAGGCCAGTCTAGGGGAGTCCCAAACACCCAAATAGGTTTCGGCTTGTGGGGTAGGCATCCTGCCTGCCACCCAAATAAGGTAGGCATCCTGCCTGCCACCCAAATAAGGTAAGGCATCCTGCCTGCCACCCAAATAGCCGAGAGAGACAGCCGAGACGGCTATCCCACAACTCACAGGAACAGCCGAGACGGCTATCCATACCCAGAGGGAGCAGATACGTGAATAGTCATATTCTGGAAATCGAGAACCTGACGGTGAGCTTTGACGGCTTCAAGGCCCTCAATCAGCTTAATTTTGCAATGGAAACCGGTGAACTGCGGGTGATCATCGGTCCCAATGGGGCAGGGAAAACCACTTTCCTGGATGTGATTACCGGCAAAGTACAGCCCACGATCGGTCAAGTCCGGTTCAAAGGGCGTAATCTCCGCTCCATCTCGGAACATGAGATTGCCCGCCTCGGTATTGGCCGCAAATTTCAAACCCCACGGGTCTACCTCAACCTCACCCCCCGCGAGAACCTGGAACTGTCCGGTAATCGGAATAAAAATGTCTTGGCCACCCTGTTCCAGCGGCCCCCGAAGGCGGAACGGTTAACCGTCAGCGGTCTGCTGGAGACGATCGGCCTCACGGCCAAAGCAGATATGCCTGCCGCCCTACTCTCCCACGGCGAGAAACAATGGTTGGAAATTGGGATGTTGGTGGCCCAATCCCCCGACCTGCTGCTGGTGGACGAACCCGTGGCGGGGTTGACCGATGAGGAAACGGAGCGCACCGGGGAGTTACTGCTGTCCCTAGCCGAAAGTCATTCGATTATCGTGATTGAACACGACATGGAATTTGTGCGCCAGATCGCCCGCAAAGTGACAGTGCTGCATGAGGGGACAGTCCTGTATGAAGGCACGATCGAACAGGTGCAGAACGACCCCCGTGTGATCGAAGTCTACCTGGGCCAAGAACCATCGATTACGCCCCACCAGATAAAGCTGCTGCGGGTGGTGGCGGCGATGGCCTGGGTTGATGGCGACTTGGCCCCGGCGGAAGTTGAGGTGATCCTGGCCCGCCTCAGCCAGTTGTTTGCCGAAAACGAAGCCGATCAGCAAAAACTGCGCGAGGAGCTCCAAGCCTATGTGGTGCAGGAAGTCCCGATCGATGAAACTGTGCAGGAAATTACCAGCCCGGAAGAGCGCGAACTCATCCTCAAACTAGCCTATGACGTCATTCAGGCCAGTACGGCCCCTGGGGAAACTGAACTGATTAGCCCCGTGGAAGCAGCGGCATACCAAAAGTTAGCTGAGTTTTTTGGGCTACCAACTGATGCCATCGATCGCGTCGGGTCTCCCCCGGAGAATGGCGTCGGGTCTCCCTAGATGCGGATCAATAGGACTGGGCGGGGTATAAAGTTTTCTCCCTTGATTACCTTGTCTCTTGGGTAAAATCCGTCCCGACAGGTCAAAATTCAAAATTCAAAATTTTCTTCCTTCCTCCTTCTCCCTTCTCCCTTCTCCCATGACCCAAACCCTCCCCCCTCCGCCTGCCAACACCACGACCCATGCCATGCTGCAAATTACGGGGCTGAATGTCTATTACGGCGAAAGCCATATCCTGCGCGATGTTGATCTCATGGTGCCCCAGGGGAAAATGGTCTGCCTGATTGGCCGTAATGGCGTCGGCAAGACTACCCTGCTCAAGTCAGTGATTGGGCTACTGAAGCCGCGATCGGGACGAATTCTCTTTGATCAAGAACTGATTACGGCCAAATCCCCGGATCAGCGGGCGCGAATGGGCATTGGCTATGTGCCCCAGGGTCGGGAAATTATTCCCCGGTTGACCGTGAAGGAAAATTTACTCCTTGGCCTAGAAGCCCGCCCTCAGCGTGCCCGTCAACAAGCCATTCCCCCGGAGATTTTCCAACTTTTCCCCGTTCTGGAAACGATGCTCGCTCGGATGGGAGGGGACCTCAGTGGTGGTCAGCAGCAGCAGTTGGCGATCGCCCGTGCCCTCATGGGTAATCCCCGGTTGTTAGTGCTAGACGAACCTACGGAGGGGATTCAGCCGTCGATTATTTTGGAAATTGAAGCAGCGGTGCGGCGCATTATTGAAACTACCGGGATCTCGGTTCTCCTCGTGGAGCAACACCTGCACTTCGTCCGGCAGGCCGATTGGTACTACGCCATGCAAAAGGGGGGCATCGTCGCCTCTGGGACCACCGATGGCCTCAGCCAGGAAGTGATCCAGAAATTCTTAGCGGTTTAAGCCTCGGAACGCTCTCTCCTCCCTTCCTATTCCCCAGAATCCCAATAATTTGTTGAATTTTTCCAGATTGCGTCCCATTTGCCCCAACACTAGAAAGCAAGGGGTTGACCGATGGAGCATTAAACCATGAGTGATTTTCAGGATTTTCTCAAACGCCAGTTTGCCCATGTCGCGGTGGGTGAGTTTAAACCCGGCAAGTTTGCTGAAGCGCAGCAATTGTACGAAGAGGCGATCTCCACCTATAAGGAGGGCTTCCAGGGGGCTTACCTCCTGCGCGAACCGAACAGCGATCGGGGGATCTCGGTCGTCTTCTGGGAAAGTGTTGAAGACATGGACGCCAGCGAAACCGAAGCAGTCCATCAGGCGATTCTGAAAAAAATGGCTCCCCTATTTACCCAAGCTCCGGCCCTCACCATTTATGAAGTGGTGGCTGCGATCACACCTGATGCATCCTAACTAGAGGCAAGGCGAGGAACGTTTGTAACGAATTCCTGCAAAAACCCTGATGATATTTTGTTTTTCTTAACATTTCCCTGCATAAACTTTAGAGATGAGATGTCGCCAGATCGGGCTACTCTTCTTGGCTTGGTTAGGTACCAGGAGAGGCTGGAATCCTACGGAATCATTGATTTTAGGGAGAATTCCTAGTTGTTGAACAGGGCTGGGCGATCGCAATTCACGAAAAGGGTTATTTGGAAAAAACTCGAAAGAGAACTTTACAAACTTAAACCAAGCGTATAGTATCGATCCAAGTAGCTAAGAGCTACCCCAAAAAATTTCATTTTTATTCGGAGTTACATACGCAATGACTACAACCCTCCAACGGCGCGAGAGCGCCAGCGCGTGGGAGCGTTTTTGCG
>JBBILC010000012.1:60154-60386 GCA_037445115.1 Coleofasciculaceae cyanobacterium bin_20 | reverse complement strand
TACCGTCAGGTCAAAGCCGCCGTCGTGACGATCTACACCCCCAAGCGATCCACCGGTTCCGGCGTCTTTATTAATCGCGCTGGCGTCCTACTCACCAACCACCATGTCGTCGAAAACTTCCCCACCGTCAAGATCACCACCGCTGATGGTCAGGTTGCCAATGGGCGGGTCCTCAGCACCGATGCCCAGCACGATCTCGCTGTTGTTGTTGCCGAACCGCTCACCCCCTCCG